>NZ_JAUSYD010000001.1:4057257-4372015 GCF_030816615.1 Streptomyces sp. B1I3 | reverse complement strand
CGTCTTGATCTGGTCCGCGATCTGGACGGCGAAGTCGTCCGGATCCTGCGTGACGGAGTTCAGCGTGGCGTCAGACATCGAGGGGACCTCCCGTGGGCACGGTCGCGAACGGTGGGTAGAACATAACGCCGCCGAACGTAAAGCGGACATCAACTGTCAGGGCTCGCCATGCCGAGCCGCACGCCGGGTCACACATCGAGCAGCCGCCTCCCCTCGAACGCGCGGCCGAGGGTGACCTCGTCCGCGTACTCCAGGTCGCCGCCCACCGGCAGGCCGCTGGCCAGCCGCGTCACCCGCAGGCCCATCGGCTTCACCATGCGGGCGAGGTAGGTGGCGGTGGCCTCGCCCTCGAGGTTCGGGTCCGTCGCCAGGATCAGCTCCGTGATGGAGCCGTCCGCGAGGCGGGCCAGCAGCTCCCTGATGCGCAGATCGTCGGGACCCACGCCCTCGATCGGGCTGATGGCGCCGCCGAGCACGTGGTAGCGGCCCCGGAATTCACGGGTCCGCTCGATGGCGACGACGTCCTTCGGCTCCTCGACCACACAGATGACCGTCCGGTCCCGGCGCGCGTCCCGGCAGATCCCGCACTGCTCCTGCTGGGCGACGTTGCCGCAGATCTCGCAGAAGCGGACCTTGTCCTTGACCTCGAGGAGCGCGTGGGCGAGGCGGCGTACGTCGGTGGGCTCGGCCTGCAGGATGTGGAAGGCGATCCGCTGCGCGCTCTTGGGGCCGACGCCGGGCAGTCTGCCCAGTTCGTCGATGAGCTCCTGAACCACGCCTTCGTACAACGGAACGCCTTTCCTTATTCCTGCTCGTACCGTAGCCGGTACGCCCGGGTAGCTGTAGGGGTCAGAACGGGAGGCCCGGCATACCGCCCAGGCCCTGGGCCAGCGGGCCCAGCTTCTGCTGCTGGAGCTGCTGCGCGTTCTCGTTGGCCGCCTGCACCGCGGCGACCACGAGGTCCGCGAGCGTCTCGGTGTCCTCCGGGTCCACGGCCTTGGGGTCGATCACGAGGGAACGCAGTTCGCCGGACCCGGTCACGGTGGCCTTCACCAGGCCACCGCCCGCCTGCCCGTCGACCTCGGTCCTGGCGAGCTCCTCCTGGGCCTCGGCGAGGTCCTGCTGCATCTTCTGGGCCTGCTGGAGCAGCTGCTGCATGTTGGGCTGGCCACCACCGGGAATCACGGTCACTCCTGGCACATCGACGACGGATTGTTTCGGTACGCCGAGCCTACGTGTTCACCGGACGCCGCGCTCCACCCGTGGGGATCAACTCTTTCGGGTGAGATCTGGAAAGTGTCTGTCGTGCTCCTATACCTGACCAGAGGCCGTGCGCACGCGGGAATCCCGCGATTTCGACCCCATCGCCCACCATTCGGCGGTAGGAAGAGGAGGCGTAACCGTACGCACACGCACACAGCAGGTAACGCAGAGTTACGCGGAGAGGGCCCGGGTCATATGCCGGTTCCGCCCCGTCCGTGTCCGAGAACCGTGCCGAGCCGCGTCGATACGCGCCGAACGCAGAGTGCAGAGGAGTGCCCCGGTGAGTCAGCCGGAGATGCAGCCCGAGGGGCCGCCCCGCAAGGAGTCCGGCGCGGATACCGGAGCGGAACGGTCCGGTACTCGCCACAGTTCGGGGCCCCTGGACCTGACCGGACGCGCCTTCCCCCTCGGCGACTGGGGCGAACCCGCCGAACGGCTCGACGAGCTGTACCGCTGGGTCGAGGAGGGCGCCCTGCGCACCGCCGACTGGTATCTCCGGGACCGGGTCCGCAAGCGGCGCACCGCCAGGCTTCTGCGGCTCGGCACGGCGGCCGGTGTCGTCGCCGGTGTGGCCCTCCCGCTGCTCGATCTGACGGGGGACCTCTCCGGGTCGGCCGGCTGGGGTTATCTGTCCCTGCTGCTCGGCGCCGCGTGCATGGCATGTGACCGGTACTTCGGCCTGACCTCCGGCTGGATAAGGAACCTGTCGACGGCACAGGCCGTGCAGCGGCGTCTGCAGGTGCTCCAGTTCGACTGGGCCTCCGAGTGTGTACGGGAGGTGCTCGGCCCGACGGAGGGCACGGCCAGCGAGGCCGCGGAGCGGTGCCTGGGCGTGCTGCGCAGGTTCTCCGAGGACATCACCGAACTCGTCCGCATGGAGACCGCGGACTGGATGGTGGAGTTCCGGGCCGGCCCCGCGCCCATGGGGATGCAGTCGCTCGTGTCCGGGGCGGTCGGCGGCCGTCCTGAGCAGGGTGCCCATCCGGGCCGGCTCACCATGCCGTCGGTCGCCCGGCCGAACATGCCGCGGCAGCGGCCGCCGGAGCCGCCCCGGTGACCCGGGGGCCGGGGCGGTAGCCGGCCGGACGGTCCGGCGCTCGCGCGGCCCGGCGGATCAGCGGTCAGCGGCTCCGCCGGTCCGGTGCTCCGGTGCTCCGGTGCGGCAGGGACGGGCCGATCAGCCGATCAGCCGATCAGCCGATCAGCCGATCAGCCGGTCAGCCGGTCAGCCGGTCAGCTGAAGATGATCATCGAACCCTGGGCGAGGCTGCGGGTGGCAGCCGCGTGCAGGCCCAGCCAGACGTGCCGTTCGCGTGCGAACGGGCTGTCGTCGTACGGCGGTGTTCCGGCCGGCTCCTCCAGCGTGGTCGGTCCCGCGGGCGGGTGGGGGGCGGCCGGCGGGTTGGCCGGGTCGATGCCGATGGACGGCCCCACGAACTCCAGTTCCCGCAGCAGGCCGTGCGAGGAACCCAGCGGGCCGCCGCCCTCCAGCAACCGGTCGTCCGACAGCGGTGCGGGGAAGTCGAGCGGGACGTACGCCCCGGCGTGGTCGTAGTGCCAGACCAGGTGCGACTGCTGGGCGCTCTGCTCGAACATCTCCAGCAACTGCTCGTAGTCCCCGCCCAGCTCGTCGACGGGCGTGACCGCGAGCCCGCTCAGCTGGAGCAGGTAGGCGCGGCGCAGGAAGTGCAGGGCGTCGTAGTCGAACCCGGCGACGGGGGCCACGTCCCCGGTGAGACCGGGCATGTAGGCGTAGACGGGGACGGGGGGCAGCCCCGCGTCGCTCAGTGCCTTGTCGTAGATGGCGATCTCTTCGGCGAACGGGTTGTCGGGGCTGTGGCACAGCACATCGACGAGGGGGACCAGCCACAGGTCACAGGCCACGAAGTCTCGCTCTCCAACGGGTTCGTGCGGTGGTCGGGACAGCGTAATGCGGCCGGGACCCCGCGCACAGGGCGCGGTGCGGTCCGCTCGGCCGGCGGGCGGGCCCGGGCCGGTTGCCGGGTGTGCTCAGCCGCCGCCGTGGCCGGGGTGCGGGGGGTCGCCGGCGGCCAGCCGGTCCGCCCAGTCGGACCCGTGCGCGTAGTAGCCGTCGAGCACCGCCCGCACCGCGTCGCCGTCGGCGGCCATGATCGCTTCGACCAGCTCCTGGTGGCCGCTCCACAGCCAGTCCCGTACGTCGGCGTCCCCGCGCAGGTACGGGACGGAGAACACCCACGCCTGCACCCGGAGGCGGTGCAGGAAGTCGGTGAGGTACGCGTTGCCGATGACGGCGCCGAGCTCCCGCCAGAACCGCAGGTCGTAGCCGATGAGGATGTCGAGGTCTCCGCTGCGCGCCGCCCGTGCGGCCTCCTCGGCCCGGCGGCGTACGGAGACCAGGGCGGCGTGGTGGGCACCGAGCACCTGGGAGGCCGTACCGCTTCCGTCGAAGATCCGCCGGAACACGCCGTCTATGACCAGGGCGCGCGCTTCCACCATCGAGCGGTAGTCGGCGACGGAGAACTCGCGGACCCGGAACCCCCGGTGCTGGTCGGATTCGAGCAGCCCCTGTGCCGAGAGGTCGAAGAGCGCCTCGCGGACGGGCGTCGCGGACACCCCGTACTGCTCGGCGATCTGTTTGACGGTGAATTCCACGCGCGGCCGGAGCCGCCCCGCGAGCACCTCGTCGCGCAGCGCGCCGGCGATCTGCTGCCGCAGCGTATTGCGGGTCACACCTCCGCTCGCGCCCATGACGCCCCCTCCCGTTCTCGGCTTGGGTCACCTTAAGCCAGGAGGTATGCCCGGTTCCGGGCACGGTGGGGGCGTCGTGCGGAGCGCGTCCCGGACGGAGCGGCCGCGCAGGCCTTACACGGTGTGTTCGTCGGCGACCGAAAGGGCCACGTCAAGGGCTGCCAGGCCCTCCTTGGCCTCCGCCTCGGAGATGTTGCAGGCGGGGACCACGTGGGTGCGGTTCATGTTGACGAAGGGCCACAGGCCGTTCTTCCTGCAGGCGGCGCCGAAGGCCGCCATGGGGGCGTTGGCCTCGCCGGTCGCGTTGTAGGGGACCAGCGGTTCGCGGGTCTCCCTGTCGCGGACCAGTTCCAGCGCCCAGAACGCGCCGACGCCGCGGACCTCACCGACGGACGGGTGACGCTCGGCGAGCTCCCGCAGGCCGGGGCCGAGAACGTGCTCGCCGAGCTGTGCGGCGCTCTCGACGATCTTCTCGTCCTCCATCACCCTGATCGTGGCGACGGCGGCGGCGCAGGCCAGCGGGTGGCCGGAGTAGGTGAGACCGCCGGGGTAGGGACGGGACTCGAAGGTCGCCGCGATCTCGGCGCTGATGGCGACCCCTCCGAGAGGTACGTAACCGGAGTTGACGCCCTTCGCGAAGGTCATCAGGTCCGGCACGACGCCGTGGTGGTCGGCGGCGAACCACTTCCCGGTGCGTCCGAATCCGGCCATCACCTCGTCGAGGACAAAGACGATCCCGTACCGGTCGCAGATCTCGCGCACGCCCGCGAGGTAGCCGGGCGGCGGGGTCATGATGCCGGCCGTGCCGGGGATGGTCTCCAGCACGACGGCGGCGACGGTCGACGGGCCCTCGAAGGCGAGGGTGTCCTCGAGGTGCTGGAGCGCGCGGGCGCACTCCTCGGCCTCGGTCCGCGCGTGGAACGGGGAACGGTAGAGGAACGGCGTCCAGAATCGGACGACGCCCGCCGAGCCGTTGTCGGAGGCCCAGCGGCGCGGGTCACCGGTGAGGTTGATCGCGGTGGAGGTGGCGCCGTGGTACGAGCGGTAGGCGGACAGCACCTTGGTGCGGCCGGTGTGCAGCCGGGCCATGCGGACGGCGTTCTCGACGGCCTCGGCGCCGCCGTTGGTGAAGAAGATCTTGTCCAGGTCCCCGGGGGTGCGCTCGGCGATGAGGCGTGCGGCCTCGGAGCGCGCCTCGACGGCGAACGCGGGAGCGAAGGTGATGAGCCTGCCCGCCTGCTCCTGGACGGCGGCCACGACGGCGGGGTGCTGGTAGCCGATGTTGGTGAAGACGAGGCCGCTGGTGAAGTCGAGGTAGCGGTTGCCGTCGTAGTCCCAGAAGTGGGCCCCCTCGGCGCCGGCCACGGCGAGCGGGTCGATCAGGCCCTGGGCGGACCAGGAGTGGAACACGTGCGCGCGGTCGGCGGCCTTCACGGCCGCACCGGCGGCGGAGTCGACGTACGGGGCATGAGGGGTCATGCGGCGAGCGTAGGCGGCGGTGCGGCGGCGCTCCATGGCCACTGTGTATGGCGTGGGGCGCTGGGCTCGGCAGGGTGTCGGGTCCTCGACCGTGGTCCGGCCTCGGCCTCGATCGGCCGGTCACCCGCCCCACCGGGGAAGGGCGGGCGGCGGCCCGGGCCGTGCGGAGGTGGCTCCGCGGTCGGACGCGGAGCGGTGCGGACGGTGCTCGCCCTCGAGAGGAGCGGGGTGGAACCGGGTACCGCCGGTGAGAGGACGCCGGTACGTGCGGCTGCCGGTGAGGCCGCCCGGCGGTGCGGGGACGAGAGCCCGGGTACCGGGGACACCCTCGGCCGCCTGGCCGGAAGGGCGCGGGCCGGTGAGGGGCGGGTGCCGCCGAACCGGCCGCGGCGGAACCTCCACGACCCTGCGGCCGGGCGGTCAGATCAGGCCCACCTGCATGGCGCGGGCCCCGGCCTGGAAGCGGCTACGCGCGTCAAGTGCCTCCATGGCGGAGGCCACGTCGTTGCGTACGGTGCGGACGCTGCACCCCAGCCGGCGGGCGATCGCGTCGTCCGTGAGGCCCTCGGACAGGAGGCGCAGGACGATCTCCGAGCGGGGGCGGCGGGTCGGAGCGACGGGCTGCCGCCCCGTCTGCCGTACGGTCGCCCCGCGGTCCCAGAACCGCTCGGCGAGGGCGCTCAGCCGCTCCAGTTCCACCGCGGACCGTACGACGCGGATCGCTCCGTTCTCGTCGATGACCACCGCGACCGCGTTGTCCATGATCACCGCACGCGGCGGCAGGGTACCCACCGAGCGCAGCGCGGCACCCTCCTGCGTCAGCCACTGGGCGTGGGCCATGGCGCCCGGCGCCTTGATCACCGAAGAGGCCCACACCGCCCGGAGCTTCGCGCCCCGCCTCAGCGCCATGTCCACGACAGGGCGGGAGAACTCGAAACCGCCCTGGCTGTACCGGGGGACGAGGAACACGACCTCGCGCTCGACCTTGGCGACCAGCCGCTCGATCATGACGGACGCGTCGTGACGGTTCTCGCCGCCCTCGCCGAAATCGCCGAAACGTTCCGCCTGCTCATGCAGGGCGATGAACCGGCCGATCCGTACCGGACAGGGCTGCGGCGAGCGGCCCTCACGCATCCGCGAGGCCAGCAGCGTCGGCAGGGCTATGCACGGCTCGACGGCGCGGTACGCCGCCCCGTCCTCCCCGGAGGCACTCGCGAGTCCGTCGGCCCGCAGCGCGTCGAGCACCCTCGCCACCTGGTCCGCCGGCCACGCGAGCGTGAGCGCCAGTTCCCGGGTCCCCCACGTCGCACGCTGGAGCAGCGTGCGGTAGACCAGCTCCGACCGCACATCCAAACCGATCCCCGTATCAGCCACGTCAACCTCTCGGCAGTTGCTTCCTCCGGGCAGAACCGCGCCCCCTTGACGTGGTCAACTTAGGGCGCCTCCAGCACAGTCCGTGTGTTCGAGAGCCGATTTCGACAGCTTGGTGCCACGGTCACGCGGGTTCCCTTCACTCACGCCCGGGTAGACGGCACAACCGGTCATGCACCATGCGGCGTTTTCGCCGTCGCGCCCTGTGCGAAGAGCCTGATTCCGGACAAGGGGAGAAAAACCCTTGCTGGCGCCCGTTCCGGTGGCCGACGGAGTACGGGCGGGGTGCGAGCCCCTCCGTGTCCCGCCCGCCTGGACCGGTCAGGCAGCCAGGAAGGCCGACGCGGGACGGCGGAAACGAGCCGGCACCCGTCCGGTTCCCACCCGGCGGCATCTGCACGTTCTTGCCAGGAGGTGCCACCTCGTCCACATCTGCAGTTTCCTGTACCGGACCTGGGTGAAGCGGTTCCCCGGCAGCCACGGACAATGGCCGCCGGCGCCGGGAGAGCGGCACAGCCCACCAGCCGGCAGGCCCGGCCCCGACGGCTGAACGGCCTCCATCTGCACCGCACATGGACTCCGGTCCGGGAAAGGCTCCGCCCATGCAGCACACAGCGTTCCTGATCTTGATACCCGTCCTCTTCGTGTTCACCCTGGCCGGCCTCTCCATGGGCGCCCGGCGCCTGCTCGGCATCAGGATCGGCAAGATACGTGCCGCCCTCGCCGGCACCGTCGGTGTGCTGGCGACGATGCAGATCATCTCGGCCATGGGGCCGAGCAGCCACCGGCCGGCCATGACCTCCGTGCAGGTGGGCTGCGGCATCCTGGTCACGATGATCTTCCTGGCGGCCTCGGAGGTCATGCTGCCCAGCAGCACGCTGTCCGACCTCGTGCGGCTGCCCGGGGTGCTGCGCCGCCGCGTGGTACGCACGCGCCGTTACGCGGAACTCAGCGCCATAGCCATGCGGAACGGCCTCTCCCCCTCGCTGCGCGGCCTGTCCCGGGCCGGCTCGCCGAAGGGGACGGCCGCCGGACGCCGGCACTCCGCGCAGCAGCTGCGGCGGGCGCTGGAAGAGGCGGGAGCGACGTTCGTCAAGCTCGGCCAGATGCTCTCCACCCGCTACGACCTGCTCCCCGCCGAGTACGTCGAGGAGTTCTCCCGGCTCCACCACCAGGCCGCTGCGGAGGCCTGGGACGGGGTACGGGAGCTGCTCGCCGAGGAGCTGGGCCGCGAACCCGAGGCCGTGTTCGCCGAGTTCGACCCGGAGCCCCTGGCGGCCGGATCGATGGCCCAGGTGCACCGGGCCCGGTTGCTGGACGGCCAGGAGGTCGCGGTGAAGATCCAGCGTCCCGGCGCCGGGCAGGTCGTGGAGCGCGACCTCGACATCCTGTTCCGGCTCAGCCGCAAGCTGGAGGAGCACACGAGCTGGGCGAGGAGCATGGGCCTCGGTGAGCTGTTGAACGGTTTCGCCGTCTCGCTCCACGAGGAGCTGGACTTCCGGACCGAGGCCCGCAACATGGCCGCGATCACCGCCGCGGCCGCGGCCTCGGGATCCGTCTGCGCCATCCGCACACCACGCGTGTACGAGGCCCACAGCAGCAGGCGGGTGCTGACCCTGGAGCGGCTGGACGGCGTACCCCTCAGTTCCGCCAGGGAGACGATCGCCGAACGCGGGCTGGACGGCGCGAAGCTCGCCGAGCAGCTGCTCGACTGCATCCTCGAACAGATCATCCTCGGCGGGGTGTTCCACGCCGACCCGCACCCCGGGAACGTCCTGCTGCTGAGCAGTGGCGAGCTCGGGCTGCTCGACTTCGGCTCGGTGGGCCGGCTCGACCGGAGGATGCGCTCCGCGCTGCAGGACCTGCTGCTCGCCCTGCACCGCAACGATCCCGCGGCACTCAGCGACGCGCTCCTGGAGGTCGTCGACCGTCCGGAGCAGCTCGACGAGAGGCAGCTGGAACGGGCGCTGGGGCGGTTCATGGCGCGGTACCTGAGCCCCGGGAGCGCCCCGCACCGCGACATGTTCTCCGAGCTGTTCCTGCTCGTCGCCCAGCACGGTCTGACCGTCCCGCCGGAGGTGGCCGCCACCTTCCGGGCCCTGGCCACCGTGGAGGGCACCGTCGAACGGCTCGTGGCGGACTTCGACATCGTCGCGCAGGCCCGTACGTTCGCCGCCGCGCGGGTCCGCGAGCAGCTGAGCTACGAGCGGGTCAAGGACTCGCTGATCGAGGAGGCGCTCTCGCTCACCTCGGTGCTGCGCCGGCTGCCGCGGCGGGTGGACAGGATCAGCAGCGCGGTGGAGGGTGGCCGGCTCGGGGTCCGCATACGGCTGCTGGCGGACGAGCGGGACCGGCGCTTCGTGCGCGGCCTCGTCCACGACGTGCTGCTGACGTTCCTCGGGGGGGTCATCGCCCTGGTCGGCGCCGTGCTGCTGAGCATCGACGGCAAGCCGACGGTCATCGGGTCCGTCTCGCTGAGCCAGCTGATCGGCTACAACCTGCTGGTGGTCAGCTTCATCCTGGTGCTGCGGGTGGTCTTCTCCATCGCCCGGGGACGGAACTGAGCACGCGCAACGGCCGGGAGGCGCGGGGTGCGCCTCCCGGCCGCCGGCGGTCCGGCAGGGTTCACGGGCTTACGCGACCGCGGGTCACAGCACCCGGAAGGAACGGTTCGCGATCGGTGCGCAGACGGCCACCAGGACACAGGAGACACCCACCGTGGTGAGCAGCTCCGCCGGCGAGGTCTGCCCCGCGACCATGCCGCGCATCGCGTCGTTGGCATACGAGATGGGGTTCGCCTCGGCGACGACCCGCAGCCATGACGGCATCGACTCGGGGGCGACGAACGCGTTGGAGGCGAAGAGCAGCGGGAAGGTGCAGAGCGTGGTGATCATGCGCAGGACGTCGCCGTTGCGCAGCACCGCGGCCAGCGCGATGAAGATCCAGCTCATGGCCCAGCCGACGAACAGGCTCAGGAGGATCGAGCCGATGACGCCGAATACCCCGCCGGGCGGGTTGAAGCCGAAGATCAGCGCGGCCAGGACGGCCACGGCGATCAGCTGGTAGAGGGACCGCGCGGCGTCCGCGAGGCTCCGGGCGAGCAGCACGCTGAACCGGGAGATCGGCATCGTGTGGAAGCGGGTGATCACATCGTTGCGCAGGTCGTTGATGAGACCGTTCCCGGCCTGCGCCCCGGCCGCGACCGAGGTGATGATCATGATGGCGGGGGCCAGTCCGGCGATGTACGACAGGTCGCTCCCCTGGGGGGCGACGGTGTCGCCGAGCGCGCGCAGCACGCCGCCGAACATCAGCAGCATGACCAGCGGCTCGATGAACGTCACGATGAGCACGCCGGGCTGCAGGTAGGGGCGCACGGACCGGCCCGTGAGCGCGAGGGTCTGGGTGAGCAGGCTGCTGCCGCCCCACTCCTCGGACACGCTCACACCGGTCCGGGTGGTCGGGCGGGGTGCGGTCTCGGCGTCGATGACCGTCATCGGGACGCTCCTTCTTCGGTGAGGGGGATCGGGACGGTCACGCGGGCACCGGCTTTCTGGTGGGCTCGTGGGTCAGCTTCAGGTAGACGTCGTCTAGGGTCGGTTCGGAGAACGCGAGTTCGGCGATCTCGGTGTCCGCGTCACTCAGGATGCGTACGACGACGGCGAGGTCCGCGGCGGCCGCCACGGGGGCGCTCAGCGCCGTCCCCGACCCCTGCGGTGTCGCCCGGATGCCGGCCGCTTCCAGGGCGCGCACCGCGACCTGCACGTCGGACTCCGACGCCAGCGTGACCGTCACCAGGCGCTGACCGACCTCGGCCTTCAGCTCGGCGGGGTTGCCGCCCGCGACCACGCTCCCGGCGGAGAGCACCGTGATCTGCTCGCAGAGGCGGTCGGCCTCCTCGAGGTACTGCGTGGTGAGGAGCACGGCGGTGCCGTCCTTGGCGAGCCGCTCGATGGTCTCCCACACGCCGATCCGGGCGTTCGGGTCGAGCCCGGTCGTCGGTTCGTCGAGGAAGATGACCCGGGGCCCGCCGACAAGGCTGGCCGCGATGTCCAGGCGCCTGCGCATGCCTCCGGAGTACTGGAGCACGGGACGCGTCGCCGCGCCGGTCAGCTCGAAGAGTTCCAGGAGCTCGTTCGCGCGGGTCACCGCCTGGCGCCGGCCGGCGCCCAGCAGGCGCGCGACCAGCACGAGGTTCTCCCGCCCGTTGAGCTGCTCGTCGACCGAGGCGAACTGCCCGGTCAGCCCGATGCAGCGGCGGACCTCCTCGGCCTGGGTGGCCACGTCGAAGCCGCAGACGTGTGCGGAGCCGCTGGTCGGCGGCAGCAGTGTCGACAGGATGTGCACCAAGGTCGTCTTGCCGGCGCCGTTGTGGCCGAGCAGACCGTGGATCGAACCTTCTGGAACCGAGACGTTGACTCCGTCCAGTGCCTTCACGTCACCGAACGACTTCACTACGTCGACTGCCTGAATCATGGGTTTGGCCACGTGCTCGGCCTCCGTTGCTGTTTCCGGTGGCCCGATGGCTGGCCCCGGTTCGGATGTGTGCTCGGATAAGCCACCGCCGCCGGGTGGCGATCGTAAAACCGTGAAGCGGCCGGAACCGGGGCGCTGCAGGTTGCGGAAACCCGGATGTGCCCGGTGCTCCGGCGGGTCAGCCGGCCGGGGCCTCGCTGATCCGGGCCGTGCGCGGGCGGGCCATGCGCACGTAGTCGTCGGTGGGCAGCGCCATCGACAGGTCGAGCCGGGCGGCGTTGAAATACAGCACGTCGTGGCGGAGCAGATCCTCGTCGACGATCAGCTCGAGTTCGGGGTGGAAGGAGAAGGGGATGATGGAGCCGCTGACCGAGCCGGCCAGCCGCTCCGCGGTGTCGCGGGCCGCGAAGCCGGCCTTGCGGCCGCCGGTGAGTTCCGCGACCCGGCCGAGGTCGACACGCCGGTCGCCCGGCACGACGGCCAGCACGTACCGGCGGGTCCGCTTGGTCGGACGCGCCGCCACGACCAGGGACTTGGCGCTCTGCGCCAGTGCGTGCCCGCGCAGCGCGCTGGCGGCCTCGGTGCGGCCCTCCGGTGCGTGCGCGATCAGCCGGTAGGCGGCGCCGTGCAGGTCCGCCAGCTGCCGCAGCCGTAGGTACGCGGCCGCGCCGTCCGGCCCGGCACGGCCGGCCTCGTGCGGCACCGCGTCCTCCGGGCCGGGGGCCGGTGCCGCTCCTGTACGGCCGGGAGGGTGTCCGGTCGCCGTCATGTCACACCCGGCCGGCACTCATACGGTGATGCCGCCGTCGACCTGGAGGACCGATCCGGTGATGTATCCGGCGCGGTCGCTCGCCAGGAAGGCGACGAGGTCGGCGACCTCCTCGGCCCGGCCGAAGCGGCGGAGCGGGATCTGCTTGGCCGCGTCCTTCCGCACCTTGTCGGTCAGTTCGGCGGTCATGTCGGTCTCGATGAAGCCCGGTGCCACGGCGTTGGCCCGGATGCCGTACCGGCCGACCTCCTTGGCGAGCGCCTTGGAGAAGCCGATGATGCCGGCCTTGGACGCGGAGTAGTTGGACTGCGTCGCGTTGCCGTAGACCCCGGCGACCGAGGAGACGTTGATGATCGTGCCGGACTTCCGCTTCATCATCTCGAAGATGACCGCCCGGCAGACGTTGTAGACACCGTCGAGGTTGGTGTCCAGGACGCTGTGCCAGTCCTCGTCGGACATGAGCAGCAGCGGGTTGTCGCGGGTGATGCCCGCGGAGCAGACCACCACCTCGACCGGGCCGAGCCCGGACTCCGTCCTGGCCACCCATTCCTTGACGGACGCGGCGTCGGTCACGTCGACGCGCACCGCCATGGCGCGCACGCCTAGCTCGCCCACCTCCTTCTCCAGTGCCAGGGCGGCCTGTTCGTCGGACCGGTAGCAGAAACTGACGTCGTGGCCCTCGGCCGCGAGCCGCAGCACGACCGCCCGGCCGATGCCGCGCGATCCCCCGCTCACCAGGGCGACGCGCGCTCCGTTGTCGTCTGTCATGACTTCTCTCTTCGCTGGCTGCCGGTCAGCGGGGCGCTGTGCCGACGGGTTCGGGGTCGAGTTGTTCGCGCGGGCGGAAGGCCACCGTGACGGAGCCGACGGTCAGCACCGGTCCGTCGCCGGTCCGGCTGCCGCCTTCGAAGACCAGCGTGTCGTTCACCGCTCGCTGCAGCCGGACGTGGTGCTCGACCACGTCGCCGGGGAACACCTGCCGGTGGAACTCCACATCCCGCATGGAGCCGAACAGCATGGTCCGGCCTTCGACGGGGACTTCGTCCGGCCGCGTGGCCAGCAGGCCGGCGGTCTGGGTCCAGGACTCCAGCAGCAGGAAGTCCGGGTAGGCGAAGTCCGCCTCCACGGGCTCGTCGCCGAGGTGCGCGTACCACGGTTCGTTGAGCGTGACGGCCTTGACCGACCGGAGCTCGTCGGGGCCGGCCGCGAGGACGCGGTCGACCAGCAGCATCGGGTAGCGGTGGGGAAGCGCGGCGCGTATCCGCGCGGGGCCGCTCACGCCGCATCCCCGCACCGGTAACGGCAGCGGACCGAGGCGGCCGGCCCGCGGCCCGTCGCCACCTTCGCCGTGCAGCGCCAGTCGGCGCCGCGCGGCTCCCAGACCAGCTCGATGTCCAGGACGTCGCCCGGGTGGACCGCGGCCAGGAAACGGCAGGACTCGACCGCGGCGAACCGGACCCCGTCGGCCGCGGGCGGTACGGAGGCCTCCGCGGCGGCGCGTACACACTCCAGCACGCACACGCCGGGGAAGATCGCGAAGTCCGGGTAGTGCCCGGCGAAGACGGGTTCGCCGGCGCCGACCGCCACGGAGTACCGGGCGGACCACTTCCCGGTGTCCGTGTCGGGCCCCGGGACCCGCACCGCCTCGGGGCGGGCCAGGACCGCGGTCGTCACGGACGCTCCCCCAGCTTGCGCAGCACCTCGTCGTGGGCGCTGCTCAGCGTCGTCACCGTGCGCATCTCCTGCTCGTCGAACTTGATGCCGTACGTCCGCTCGAGCACGACGACGACCTCCAGGGCCATCAGCGAGTCGACCCCGAGCTCCTCCACGAAGTCCGTGTCGTCCCCGACCTGGGAGACTTCGGCGTCGATGGTCTCGGCCAGCAACGTCCGCAGCTCCTCTCGATCGAGCTGGGCCACCGCGTCGATTGACATGCTCTTCCTTCCGGTTGTGCGCAGGTTGTCCGGTCAGCCCGCGAGGAGGCGGAGTACGGCGCAGGCGACGATGCCGTCGTCGTCGACCGAGGAGACGACGGCGACAGCGCCCGCCGGTGCCTCCGCCCGGCCGGCGGTGCTCAGCAGGGAGCCGATCTGGAAGGCCGCGGAGGCGCCCGAGGTGTCCCCGACGCCGTCCAGGGACGGTGCCCGGTCCAGCGCCTGGGCGCCGAACCGTGCGGTGAGCGCCTCCCGCTCCTGGTCCCCGGCGTATCCGGCGAGACCGGAGCCCGACACCGCCCACACGTCCTCGGCGTCCACACCCGCACGCGCCAGCACTCCGGCGAGGCAGGCGTCGAGCACGGGGCGCGGCCCCGTCCCGACGTACACCCGTGACTCCACGGCCAGTACCTCGGCGAGCGCGCCGCCGTCCTGCCGGACGTCCGGCCCGGCTTCGAGCATGAACATCGCGCATCCCTCGCCGAGCAGCGCGCCCGCCGCGTCCTCGCTCCGCCGGTGGTGGTCCAGCCACGCCCGCGCGTTCGAGAACTCCTCGGCGGCGCCGCACAGTACGGTCTCGGCGCGCCCGGCGCGCAGCAGCCCGGCCGCGTAGCTCAGCGCGGAGAGTCCGGCGACCCGGCCGCCGGCGATCGTGGTGTTCGGCCCCTTCAGGTTGTGCCGGATGGCGCACTGGCCGGCGGCGCAGTTCATCACGGCGTTCGGCATCAGTGACGGGTCGACGTAGAAGGGGCGGTCGCCGACCAGCGAGGCGCGGGTGAAGTCCATCATGCTCTGGGCGCTGCCGGTGGTCGTGCCGAGCACCAGGGCGGTCTGTTCGTCGCCGCCCCTGCGCCTGCCCCCGCAGTCCCGCAGCAGGTCGCGGACCGCGGTGACGGCCAGCCCGGTCACCCGGTCCATCGACCGGGTGCCCTTCTTTCCGAGGACCTCGCGGAGGTCGAAGCCGGGGACCAGGCACGCCCGGTCGTCCGGTGTCGCCCACTCGTCGGAGTCCAGGGCGGACGTGGTGTTCCTGCCGGCCAGTACGCCGGCCACGAAGTCGTCCTTGCCGATGCCGTACGGCGACACCGCGGACCACGCGGTGATCACCGGCCGGTTGAGGGTGGCGGACGCGTTCGCCGAAAAGGTCATGGTCATTCCGTCCTGCTCAGAGTCCTTGGGGCCGATATCTCGTTCAGACCGCGCCGGTCCCGGCCGGCGCCGGGGAGGGTGGCCGCAGCACCTGGGCGGCGCTGCCGTCGTCCTCGTCGCCGCCCGCGACCAGGCACACCGGGCCGTCCGCGCCGGCTCCGAAGCCTCCGATCGCCGCCGCGGCCTGCACGATGCCCAGGGCCCCGGACAGCTCGCCCCAGACCGCGGCGAGGTCGTGGCCGGGCAGGTCGGCGGGCAGCCTCCCGGCCGCGGTGCCCGAGGCGAACCAGGCGGTGAACCCCGCGGGTTCGCCGGCGGCGAGCCGCTGGAAGCCGGCGGCCACGTCCGCCCCCCGGGTGTGACCGCCCATCACCGCGTGGACGGTGGCCCCGCGGGCCTCCGCGGCGTCGGCGCGTTCCAGCACGAGTGCCGCACCACCGTCCGCGACGGGGCCGCCGACGAGTTCGCGCACGATCTCGTTGTCGGGCTCCACGCCGATCACGACCGCCTGGTCGGCGCGGCCGGAGCGCAGCAGGGCGGTGCCCCAGCGCAGAGCGTCGAGGCCGGAGCCCGGCCCGTTGCACACCATCAGGTTGGGACCGTGCAGCCCGAACCTGATCGCGATCTCGGAGGCGATGATGTTGCTGGAGGCGTTCGGGGTGTCCATCGGGCTCAGCCCGCGCGTGCCCTCGTCCGCGATGGTCCTGGCCACGCGGCAGGCCGTGTCCACGTTGCCCAGGTTGGAGCTCACGAGGACCGCCACCCGGGTGCCGTCGACGGTCAGCGCGCCGTCGCTCAGCATCCCCGCGTCGGTCAGCACCCGCTGTCCGGCAACGAGTCCGAGCTGGGTGGCCCGGTCCTTGTAGCGCAGCCCCTTCTTCCCCAGGACCGCCGCCGGGTCCACGGCGCCCAGGGGATGCCGGGCCGCCGCCAGGGCGGACGCGGAGTCGGCTCCGGGCAGGGCGACCCCGACGCCTGTGACGAAGATGCTCATGGTGCCTCGACAATCGCCACGGCGTTGATCCCGCCGAATCCGAATCCATGGACCTGCGCGAGCGAGACCTTGTGTTCGGCCTCCCGGTCGCGGACCAGCCGGAGGCCGGCTGCCTCCTCGATGGGCTGATCCAGCCCGATCAGCGGCGGTACCTTGCCCGTCGCCATCACCCGCAGGGCGGTGACCAGGCTCAGCAGTCCCGCCGACCCGCTGGTGTGCCCGGTCATCGGCTTGATGCCGGTCACCACCGGGGCACCCGCGTCCGGGCCGAAGACCTCGGCGTACGCGGACGCCTCGACCAGGTCGTTGAGGGGCGTGCCGGTGCCGTGGAGCATCAGCAGGTCGATGTCGGCGGGCTTGGTGCCCGCGTGCCGGTGCGCCTGCCGGATCGCCTCGGCGACGTACTTCTGGTCGGGGGCGGTGGGGTGCTTGGCGTCGCAGGTCATCCCCACGCCACGGAGCCTGCCCCACACCGGGCTCCCGTCCTGCGGGAGGTCCTCGCGGCGCAGCACGACGGCGGCCGCCCCGTCGCCGAGGATCGTGCCCTTGCGGTCGACGTCCAGGGTCCGCAGCGCGGGGGGCGGCTGCGGCTGGACGCGGTCGGCCAGGCCGAACATGCTCTCGGTGATCGAGTCGACCCCCGCGACGATCACGGTGTCGGCCTCGCCGAGCTCCAGCATGTCCGCGCCGAGCGCCAGTGTGTACAGGGAGGCGGAGCACGCGTTGGAGAAGGTGTGTGTGTCGGCGGCGCCGAACCGTTCCCGCAGGGCGGTGCCGAAGTGCAGCCGCTCGGGGCCGAAGGACACCCCGTCGCGCCACCACAGCTCGGCGGAGCGCAGTTCGCGCAGTCCGGTGCCCACGAGCACCGGGCAGTCCGAGAGGTCCTCGCCGAGGCCGGCCGCCCGTGCCGCCTGGCCGACGGCGTCCAGCAGGAACCCGGTGGCCCGCAGCGTGCGGTCCTTACCGGGCTCGGGCCGGTCGTCGATCTCGAAGAGCTGGGTGCCGGTGTACAGGTCGTGGTCGAACCCGCGCATCGGTCCGAGACCGCCGCGCCCGGCGCAGAGGTTCTCGAAGATCTCGTCCGGGTCCCGGCCGATGCTCGCGACCGCGCCGACTCCGGTGATGGGCAGCCTCACCGCTCACCGTCCTGGTACTTGCCGAGGATCACGATCGCGTTGTTGCCGCCGAAGGCGAGCCCGTTGTTCTGCACGATGCGCAGGTCCGCCTCGACGGACTCGTTGGGCACGCAGTCGATCTCGCACTCGGGGTCGGTCTCGCGGTGGTTGATGGTCGGCGGGATGAAGCCGTGGTACGCGGACAGGGCGCAGGCGATCGCGGCGAGCGCGCTGGCGGCGCCCATGGTGTG
Source organism: Streptomyces sp. B1I3 (assembly GCF_030816615.1). Lineage (NCBI taxonomy): Bacteria > Bacillati > Actinomycetota > Actinomycetes > Kitasatosporales > Streptomycetaceae > Streptomyces > Streptomyces sp. B1I3. The sequence continues at coordinate 4,354,487 of NZ_JAUSYD010000001.1, read as the reverse complement.
GCCGAGCATCGACTTCAGCGACACGGTGCGCGGCGGGGTGTCGCCGAACACGTCGTGGATCGCGCGGGACTCGGTGACGTCGTTGGCCTTGGTGCCGGTGCCGTGGGCGGAGATCAGGTCGACCTCCTCCTCCTTCACACCGGCGTTCTCCAGGGCGATCTGCATGCACCGGGCGACGCTCGCCTGGTTGGGGGCCACCTGGTGGTAGGCGTCGCAGTTCATCCCGTAACCGAGCACCTCGGCGTAGATGCGGGCGCCGCGCGCCTGTGCGGAGGCGAGGCTCTCCAGCATCAGCACGCCCGCGCCCTCGCCGGTCAGGATGCCCTTGCGCTCGGAGTCGAAGGGGCGGCAGACGTCGGGGGCGATGGTGCCGAGCCGGTAGAAACCGGTGAACGTCTTACGGCACATGGCGTCCGCGCCGCCACAGAGCGCGTAGTCGACCGCGCCCGAGCGGATCGCGTCGAAGCCCTGGCCGATGGCGTAGTTGCCGGCCGAGCAGGCGGTGGCGATGGTCACCGCGTCGACGTTCGACAGCCCCAGCTCCTGGGCGGCGGCGATGGACAGCCGGTTCGGTGAGACCCGGCGGGCCACGGTCGGGTCCATGGCTGCGGGCCCGGAGGCGACCTCGGTCCCGACCAGCTGGTCGAGGTCGTAGGACTCCCCGTCGGTGGTGCCGATCGAGATCATGCCGCGCTGGGCGCGCAGCGATTCGAGGTCGGCCCCGGCGGCCTCCACGGCCATCCGGGCCGCGGCGACCGAGAACTTCGTCGCCCGGCCCAGGGTTTCCACGGGCAGGTTGTGGATCCAGCGCTCCGGCTCGGCCCCCGTGATCTCGCACCCGTTGGCGTGGGCGAAACCCTCGGTGTCGAACAGGGTGATCGGCTTGGCGCCGCTGCGGCCCGCGCGCAGTCCCTCGGCGAACTCATCGGCTCCGACACCGATGCTGGAGAACACGCCGAACCCGGTCAGCACGACCCGGGACGCCGCGTCGTCGCGCATCGCGTCAGAAAGGCTCTCAGACATCAATCTCCCTCGGTACGGCCTGGTTCACCGCGGGGACCCCGTGGGGTCACCACGGGTCGCCACGGAAAGGGGGCGGGGGGAAACACCGGACGGTCGGGCCGGGTGGTGTGCCGGGGCGGCGGGGGAGCCGGCGGTGTGCCCGCTCCCGCGCCCGCCCGCGGCCGGGCGGCCCGCCCACCGGTCCCGTACGGCCCTGGCGGGGCCCGACGGCGGTCGCGGCTCCGCGGAGCACGGCCGGAACACCCGGACGTGCGGGCGTCGCCGCACCGTGCGGTGCGTCGCGTCCGGCGCGTGCGCCGGTCCGCCAGGGGTGACGGGACCGCTCTACTTGGCGTCGATCGACTCCTGGACCACGGCGTAGACACCGTCGAGGTTGACCATCCGCTCCAGCTCGGCCTGGTCGATCGTGATCTTGAACTCCTTCTCGAGGCCCGCGAGGATCTCGATGGCGCGCAGCGAGTCCGCGCCGTACTCCTCCTTGAAGAGACCCTCGTTGGTCACCTCGTCCTCCTCGAGCTCGAGGATGTCGCAGACGATCTCCTTGATGCGGGCCTGCTGCTCGACGATGGTCGCGCTCATGGGAATCACTCTCAGTTCTTCAGAGGTGGTGAATGCTTGACGTGATGCAGGGGTGTTCATCGGTTACCGCTCGGCGGTCCGCGGGCGGTCGCCCGCGGACCGCCCGATCTCAGCCGGGCGTGCCGGCCGGTTCCCGGGCCGCTGTGCCGGGGCCCGGGCGGGCCCGCCGGGAAGCGCCCCGGCAGACCTCCCTCGGGTCCCAGCCGTCCGGCCGGTCGGGAAGCAGGTCCGGGTCGCCGGACACCACTCCCTGACGGCCGAGCGCGAGCAGCGGACGGCCGAGAATGTCGGAGGCGCACGAGATGCCGCCGAGCATGACGCCCGCGACACCGTTGCCCGCCTGGGTACTGGCGCCGACCACGTGCAGGCCGGCGATGTGGGTCGCCGTACCCGGCCGGGCCGTACCGCCCCAATCGGCCATGCCGAAGGGGGTGCCGCCGGAGGACAGGGTGTACCGCTCGTGGGTCAGCGGGGTCGCCGCCTCCAGGTGCGTGATGTGGCCCCGCAGCGGGCCGATGGCCTTCTCCGCGGCGCGGAGGGTGGCCTCGGTGAGTTCCCGCTTGCGGCGCAGGTACTGCGCGCGGCGCCGGTAGGAGGTGCTGTCGCCCTCGATCCCGTCGGCGGCGCCCCACCACTCGTAGTCGGGCGGGCAGAGGGTCATGACCTGGAGGTTGGCGTGGCCCGGGGGGCACAGAGCGCCGTTGCCCGGGTCCTTCAGGGAGGCGAACGAGCAGAAGAGGAAGGGCACTTCGTCTACGTCACCGGCGCGCGCCCGGTCGAAGTAGCCGTCGATGTCGTCGGTGTCGTACCACCACAGGTTGGCGTTCGGCCGGTCGCGCAGGTCGGTGTCGAGGCCGAGGTAGAGCACCAGCCACGGCATGCCCATGCTCGCGTTCCTGGTGCGGTTCGCGAGGGACTTCGAGAAGTGCTCGGCGCCGACCAGGTCGAGCACCGTGCGCCGGTAGTCCGCGTTGGACACCACCAGGCCGGTGGTGACCGTCTCGCCGCCGTCCAGGCCGACGCCCGTGACCTTGCGGTCCTCCACCAGGATGCGCCGTACCCGGGCGCGGGTACGGACCTCTCCCCCGTGCGCCTCGATGACCTCGACCAGGCCCGCGGCCAGCGTCTGGCCACCGCCGGCCGGGTAGTAGGCGCCGCGGAGGTAGTGGTCGGTGACGCTGGTGTGCCGGGCCACCGTCGCCTGACGCGGGGTCAGGCCGTAGTTGGGGGCCTGCGCCGCGAGCACCGTACGCGCCTTCGGTGAGAGGCCGCAGTGCTGGAACAGGTCGTCCAGCGTGCGCCTGCCCCACTCCCGGACGGCGACGGTGCCGTCGGCGATGTCCGAGGGTGACCAGGTGTGCGACTCGAAGAGTGCCGAGCGCTGCTCCTCGCCGACGGCCTCGCAGATGCCGGTGAAGGTACGCAGGCCCTCCGCCTCGTCCGGCATCGCGGCGACGAGCCGCTTCCGGTACTCGGACCAGCCGGCCGGCATGTCCACGGAGGCGCCGGGCACCCTGATGAGGTCGAAGCCGCCGCGGTCCATCTCCAGGAACTCCGTGCGGTCGCCGAGGCCGAGTCCGCCCAGGATGGAGGGGATGACTCCGCCGGGCGCGCAGTCGCCGAGGTAGTGGACCCCGACGTCGAACTCGTACCTGCGCTTCCTGCGGAAGACGTGGCTGTTCCCGCCCACCACCGAGAACTGCTCCAGCACGAGGACGCGCCGGCCGGCGGCCGCAAGGTAGGCGGCGGTGGTCAGGCCGCCCAGGCCGGCACCGACCACGACGGCGTCCCAGCTGCCGCCGCCGGCCGGGCGCCGTGCGGCGCCGCCGGTGGCGGTGTCGTCGGGGTTGCTGTCCACAGTCGTCTCCTCGTCGCGTTCCGCGGATGCTTCTTCGGTACTTCGCCTGAGGCCGGTGGCCGCGTTCCGTGCCGCGGCCACCGGCCGGTATCAGCCGCAGCCGCCGGCGTGGCCCGCGTCGCCGCCGGCCGCCAGCAGGTCGGCGTGGGTCGCCGGGTCCGGGACGTCGGTCTTCGCGGCGACGGGCAGCCCGGCGCCGCGCAGGGCCTGGACGAAGGGCGCGACGCGGTCGACGCCCCAGAACTTGTCCCGGCCGGTGATGAAGAACGGCACCCCGAACAGGCCGTCGTGCGCCGACTCGGCGAGCAGGGCCGCGCCCCGCTTGCGCAGGTCCGCGTCCTGGGCCGCGGTGGACAGCCGTACGGCGTCCAGGCCCAGCTCCCGGGCGATGGCCGCGATCACCTCGGGCTCGGAGATGTTCTTGCCCTCCTGCCAGCGGGCGCGGTACGCCGCCGCGACGAAGTCCTTGCCCCGGCCCTCGTCCTCGGCCGCTATCCAGGCGAGGTGGGCGACCTCCCAGCACGGCTCGCGGTCGATGGGCCAGGTGATCTCGGCCAGTCCGCGCTCAGTGGCGAGCCGGCGGGTGTCCTGCAGGATGTAGAAGTTCTTCGCCCGGCTCATGGCGACGATCGGAAGGGTGACCCCCTCCTCGGCCAGCAGCCTCGTGGTCTCCTCGTCCGGCTCCCAGAACGGCAGCCACTCGATGGCGTCGAGGACCTGCGGGTGGGTGGCCATGAGATCGCGGTAGGCGAACCAGGAGTACGGGCTGCGCAGGGAGAAGTACCAACGCGGTGGGCGTTTGGAAACCATGGGGTTCCTCCGGGGCTCGGTCGTCCGGGGCGTGGATGTCCGGGACTGGGGGGCGTCTCGGTCACTCGCCGCGCAGGGCGCGCAGGACCTCGTCATCGAAGACGGTCATCTGCCACTCGGCGTCCGGCGACTCCTTGTGGCAGTAGCCGTGGGTGATCGAGCCGGTGGCGGTCCGGACGAGCTCGCCGTCGCGGACGACGTAGAAGTCCACACGGGAGGTGTAGAGCATGTCCTTGAAGACGGACTCCACGGTGTAGACGGTGTAGAGGTCCTCCTCCATGACCGTCTCGTCCGTGAAGTGGATCTTGCACTGGGTCACGACGGGGATCCAGCCGCGCTCGTCGAGCATCCGCTTGATGCTGATGCCCCGCGAGGCGACGAAGACGTGCTTCGCCTCCTCCATCTGCCGCAGGTAGCCCGACATCTGCATGCGCTCGGTGAAGTGGCAGTAGTAGTACGGGACCCGCCACTTCCAGCCGACCGCGTTGTCGTCGCCGATGATCTCGGCGAGCACCGGGTCGGTGTCGCTGTTCTCGCCGCGGTGCAGGGCCCCGGCGAAGTCGTCGGACGGGGTCGCGGCGAGCGCGATGGGCTTCTCGGTGGCGAGCCGGTCGACGACGAAGCGGCGCAGCTCCGCGGGCAGTGGCTGCGGGTCGTCGACGTTGGTGTCGCGGCGCAGCAGGACACGCAGCTTGGAGCTGACGGCCTTCTTCGGCGCGCCGTCGCGCTCGACGGTCGCGGTGACCGCGAAGACCATCGCGGTGTCGGTGTCCTTCGTCTTCGGCGTCACTTCCAGCAGGACGTCGTCGTCGAGCATGAGCACCGTGTGCAGCCGGGTGTCGAGGCCGGCCACGTCGAAGTTGACGCCGTGGACGAGGAACAGCTCCTGGGCGCCGAGGCCGACGGCCCGGAAGTGGTCGAGGACGGCGGCCTCGAGCAGGTAGTTGACGCACTTGAAACCGATCGCGGTGTTGATGTTGCCGCCCTCGTAGGGCGGCCGCATGGTGACCGAACTCGGTTCGTTCAGCAGCTTCTTGAGCGCGACGTCGGACAGGGTGGTCATCGTGTGCTCCCGTACTCAGTTGACCGCCGCCGGGGGGTGCCCGGCCGGCAGGGTGGTGAGGAATTGCTGGACAGCGCGTGCGAACCGCTCCGGCCGCTCGGTCATCGGCGAGTGGCCGCAGTCCTCGATCCGGTCGACCGAGGCGTGGCCGAGAGCACGGGCGAGTGCCTCGCCCTCGGCCGGCGGTGCGACCGTGTCACCGGTGCCGATGACGATGTGCACGGGCAGGTCGATCCGGTCGGCGGCCAGGAAGGGCGTGCGCAGGTAGGCGTCGAGGTAGCGAACCGCCCAGTAGGGGCCGAGCCGCGCGCAGGAGAGCTCGGCCATGTCGGCCCGCACGTCCGGCTTCAGGCGTTCGCGGGCCGTCAGCCGGATGTACTCGTCGGCGCTGCGGCGCATGGCGTCGAGCGTCTTCGGCAGCTGGGCCCAGGTGAACTCCGCCGGATCCTGCCGGAAGAACGGCGAGACGAGCACCACGCCGCGGATACCGAACCGCTCCCGCGGGTCCTCCCCGGCGGCGACCGTGTCGGACAGCAGGGTGAGCAGCAGGATCGTGGCGTAGGAGTGCGCGATCACCACACCGGGACCGCCGGGGATCCGCTCGATCGCCGCACGGACCCATGCCGTCTCGTCCTGCTCGGTCACCGCGTACGGGCCGCCGGCCCGCCACGGCAGCCCGGCGGTCCACAGGTCGAGTCCCGGGGGCCGGTGCGCGACGAGGGGGTCCCAGCAGTTCTCGCCGCTGCCCAGGCCGTGCAACAGCAGCGCTCGGTGGTCCGCCTGCGCGGTCACACCTCGCCGTCGGAGCACGAGCGGCTCGACATCGCTGTTTCGGAGCACCGGAAAGCCCTTCGAAGGATGGGGAACACCACAGGGACAGCGGGGAGAACAACCGTGCCGACAGCCGGCCGGTGATCGCCCGCAGAGGCCACCGACCTCGTCCGACGGCCGGACGGCCCGTTCTCGGCGGTCCGTCCGGGCGTTCCGGAGGGGATGCGCGCAAGCCTGGGGAAGGCGTACGCGTTCCTGCGCGGAAAGCCGTCGGCCGTGTCGGTTCGACGTCGGTTCGACGTGGTCCGATCGTGCCGGAGGGGCACCGGGGACGACAGGGCCTTTACAGCAAGCTGCGACTACAAAGACTTCCAAGCGGCGACGGTGTCGTGGGCGCCGTCCGGTGTGCCCGCCGAACGGCGGGCCGCGAGTAGGGCCTTGGGCCAGTTCACCGTCAGCGCGGCACACAGCCGCGGGCCGCGGTGGTAGGCCACGGCGAACCGCCGGCGCGGCCCGTCGGCGCGTACCACCGTCACCTCCGCGCCGGGCTCCGGGCGCCCGAGCAGGGCGATCTTGCCGCCGTACTGGTCGGACCAGGCGTAGAACTCGTGGCGGAAGGCCACGGGGACGGGTTCGAGGAGGTTGCGGACGACGACGGCCGCCTGCTCCACCGCGTTGGTCCAGTGCTCGACCCGCACGTGCCGGCCGAGCAGGGGATCGCGGCACCGGGCCGCGTCCCCGACCGCGTACACCGTCCGCCCCGCGTCGACGGCGCAGAACTCGTCGCTCAGTACCCCGCCCCCCTCGTCCAGCGGGATGCCGGAACCGGCCAGCCAGTCCGTGGCGGGGCGCACGCCGACCCCCATGACGACCGCGTCCGCGTCCAGTACGGTCCCGTCGGTGAGCTCCACCCCGGTGACCTCGGCCCCGCCGGTCAGCGCGGCGACCGAGGTGCCGCACAGCAGCCGTACGCCGTTGTCGGTGTGCAGCCGCGCCAGTTCGGCGGCGACCTCCTCGCCGAGCAGCCCGGACAGCGGAGCGGGCAGGGCCTCGACCATCGTGACGTCGATCCCGCGCGAGCGGGCGGCGGAGGCCACCTCGGCGCCGACGAAGCCGCCGCCGACGACCACCAGGTGCCCGGAGCCGCTCATGCCGTCGAAGCGGGCCCGCAGCTCCAGCGAGTCCGCCAGGGTCCGCAGCGGGTACACCCCGTGGCGCGGCATCCCGGGCAGCGTCCTGGGGACCGCTCCGCACGCCAGGACCAGCCTGTCGTAATGGAGTTCGGCTCCGTCGTCCAGCCTCAGCACCCGGTTCGCCGGGTCCAGGGAGGTGGCGGCGGCGACGTGCCGCTCCGCCTGCCACTGCCCCGGGTCGCCGAGCGACGCCCGGTCGGGCGTCCACTCGCCGGTGAGGATCTGCTTCGACAGCGGGGGCCGGTCGTAGGGCGCGTCCGGGTCCGGGTCGACGAGCACGACCGGACCGGTGTGGCCGGCCTCCCGCAAACCGCTCGCGACCCGGCTGCCACCGACGGACGCGCCGACGACGACCACGCGGCCGGCCTTCACAGCGCCGCTCCGTCCCGGACGGGTCCCGCGTCCCCGGCCGGGCCGGGGGCCGCGCCGACCCGGCCCGCGAGGGCCCGGGGGGTGCGCAGGTCCAGTACGTCCCGCAGCCCGAAGGTCCACCCCTCCTTGCGGGCCCGCCCGGCGAGGCGGACGGCCCTCAGGCTGTTGCCGCCGCGGGCGAAGAAGTCGTCGTCGGAGTAGACCGCCGGTACGTCGAGAACGTCGGCGAACAACTCGCACAGCCGTTTCTCGGCGGCGCCCTCCGGTGCGGCGCCCGGCGCCTCCTCCACGGCCGGCGGTTCGGGCAGGGCGGCCTGGTCGAGCTTGCCGTTCGAGGTCAGCGGGAGGCCGTCGACCACCATGATCCGCGCGGGCACCATGTAGGCGGGGAGCATCTCGGCGACGGCCGCGCGCAGGGCGCCCGGGTCGAGGAAGGCCCCGTCGGCGGGGACGGCGTAACCGGCCAGATACCGGTCGCCCGACCGGTCCTCGCGGGCCACCGCGGCGGCGAGCCGCACACCGGGCCGCGATCCGAGCACCGAGCTGACCTCGCCGAGCTCGATCCGGTAGCCGCTGATCTTCACCTGGTCGTCGGTCCGGCCCAGGTACTCCAGCACCCCGTCGGGGCGCATCCGGGCGATGTCGCCGGTGCGGTACATCCGGCCGCCGCCGAAGGGGTCCGCCACGAACCGTCCGGCGGTGAGGCCGGGCCGGGCGAGGTAGCCCCGGGCGACCTGGCCGCCCGCGATGTACAGCTCGCCGGCCGTCCCCGGACCGACCGCAGCGAGCCGCTCGTCCAGCACGTACAGCTCGGTACCCGGCGTCGGCAGGCCGATGGGGACGGCGCCCGGGGCCACCGCGTCCCCCGGCTCGATCCGGAACACGCAGCACCCGACGGTCGCCTCGGTGGGACCGTACTCGTTGACCACGGCGGCGCCGGGGTGAGCCTCGCGCCACCGGTCGACGACGTCTCCGCGCAGCATCTCACCGCCCACGACCAGTTCACGGGTGGGCGAGAGCGAGCCCGGCAGCGCCGCCAGCAGCGGCAGGTGCGAGGGGGTGGCCTTGACGAAGCCGGGCCGCTCCCCGGCCGGGCCCGGCGCCGGTTCGCGGTCCAGGGCGGCCACCTGGACGCAGCCGCCCAGGAGCAGCGGCCCGTAGAGCGCGGTGACGGTGAGGTCGAAGGCCACCGGGGAGTGCAGAAGCGCCCCGTCCGCCAGCCCCGGGTACTCCGCGCACGCGAAGTCGAGGTAGCGCGCCAGGGTGTCGTGCTGCACGGTGACGCCCTTCGGGCGGCCGGTCGAGCCGGAGGTGTAGATGACGTAGGCCAGGTTGTCCGGGCTCAACGGCCTGGCGCGGCAGGCGTTCGTGGGGTCGTGGTCCGGGAGGCCGGCCGCCTCCGCGGCGGCGACCGCCCCGGCGACCGTCAGGGTCTCCGGGCCTCCGCCGGCGCCGCACGGCACGGCGCGCTCCCCCAGCACCAGGCCGAGCGCGGTGTCCTCGATGATGAACGCGGTCCGTTCCGCCGGGGAGTCGCTGTCGATCGGCACGTAGGCCGCGCCGGACTTGAGGACGCCGAGCAGCGCCACCACCAGGTCGGCCGACCTGGGCAACCGCACGCCGATCAGGTCCTCGGGGCCGGCCCCGCAGGCGATCAGGTGGTGCGCCAGCCGGTTCGCACGGATGTTGAGCTCCGCGTACGTCAGCTCCTGGCCGCCGGAGCGGACGGCGGGGGCGTGCGGGGTGCGCGCCGCCCGCTGCTGGAAGAGGTCGGTCACAAGCGTTTCAGCCATCGGGTCTTCCATCCTTCGGAACAAGGCGCTCCGTGAGCGCGGGTACGCCGTTCACCCGGCACGGCCGGCCGCCAGCTGACGGATCGTCGGGGAGAGGTACAGGTCGCGCATGGCGACCGCGGTGCCGCCACGCCGGCGCAGTGCCGCGCCGACGCGCATGGCGAGCAGCGAATTGCCGCCGAGGTCGAAGAAGTTGTCGTCGGGGCCGACAGGAACGCCGAGCACGTCCTGCCACACCTCCAGGAGATCCGAGGTGAAGGCGTCCTGCGGCGCCGCCGGGCCCGTACCGCCCGCCGCCGGGCCCGCGGCCACCGGCGGGGAGACCGTCACAGGGGCGGGCCGGGGGAGGCCGCGTGCGTCGAGCTTGCCGTTCGGGGTGAGCGGCATCCGCTCCAGCGGGGTGACGGTCGAGGGGACCATGTACTCGGGGAGGTACTTGGCGGCCCGCTGCCGCACCCCGGCGGTGGCGTCGCCCTCCAGGACCACGTACGCGTCGAGCTGGGCCGTCGCCGGGTCGTCCGGGTCGGTTCGGTTGAGGACGACGGCGGCGGCGGTGACCTGCGGGTCGTCCAGCAGCACGGCCCGGATCTCGTCGAGCTCGATGCGGAAGCCGCGCAGCTTGACCTGGTTGTCCAGCCGGCCGAGGTGCTCCAGCCGGCCGTCGGGCAGCAGCCTGCCCTTGTCCCCGCTGCGGTACATCCGCTCCCCGGTGCGCGGGTCGGTGAGGAAGCGCTGCGCGTCGAGGTCCGGCTTGTTGAGGTACCGCGCGGCGACTCCCGCCCCGCCGACGTAGATCTCACCGGCCACCCCGACGGGCAGCGGCCTGCCCTCCGGGTCGGCGATCCTCACCCACCAGCCCGGCAGCGCGTGTCCGACGGACTTCGACCCGGTGAGCGCCTCGGCCCTGGTGACGGTCTGCGCGGTCACGTGCACGGTCGTCTCCGTGATGCCGTACATGTTGACCACCCGGCAACCGGACTCCGGGTGCCGGTCGAACCAGGGCAGGAGCATGCGCGGTTCGAGCCCCTCGCCGCCGAAGACCACCAGGCGTACGGGGACGGGTTCGGCGCCGTCCCGTTCGACCTCCATCAGCTGGGCGAAGGCGGACGGTGTCTGGCTGAGCACGGACACCCGTTCCTCGACCAGCAGCCGGTGGAACTCCTCCGGCGAGCGCGACACCCAGTAGGGCACGACGGCCAGCCGGCCGCCGGTGAGCAGGCAGCCCCAGATCTCCCAGACCGAGAAGTCGAAGGCGCTTGAGTGGAACAGGGTCCACACGTCCTCGGCGCCGAGCGCGAACTCCTCCAGGGTGGCGGCCATCAGGCTGAGCACGTTCACGTGCGGGACGACGACCCCCTTGGGGCGGCCGGTCGACCCGGAGGTGTAGATGACGTACGCGGGGTCGTGCGGGCCGGTCGCCGACGCCGGCGGGCCGTCGCACGTCCCGGGGGCCAGCTCGGCGAGGGCCGCCGTACCGACGACGCGGGCGGTGTCGCCGCCGGGGAAGTCGGCGCGGTCCGTGACGACGACCGCGAGTCCCGCGTCGGCGGTCGTGTAGGAGAGCCGCTCCTGCGGGTAGGCCGGGTCCATGGGGACGTAGGTGGCACCGGCCTTGAGCACGGCGAGCAGGGTGACGACGAGGTCGGCGGACCGTTCCAGGCAGACCCCGACCCGGTCGCCGTCGGCGACCCCCAGCCCGCGCAGCGCGTGGGCGAGCCGGTCGGCGCGGCCGTCGAGCTCACGGTAGGTGAGCCGGGTGGACTCGAAGGACACGGCGACGGCGTCCGGGCGGGAGGCCGCGATGGCGGCGACGGCCGCGTCGATCCGCTCCGGGTCGAACCGCGGAAGGCCGGCGTGCCGGCCCAGTTCGGCCGTACCGGCCGCCTCGGCGTCGTCCAGCAGCGCCACGTCGGCGACCGCGGTGCCGGGCGACTCGGCGAGCGCCCTGTGGACCCGTGACACGTGTCCGAGCAGCCGGTCCGCTGTGCCGGCGTGCAGCAGCCGCAGCGCGTAGTCGCAGCGCAGTACCGCCTCTCCGCCCCGGTCGCGGACCACGGAGAGGGTCACCGGGAACGGCGGGCGCAGGAACGGCAGGTAGGTGTACGGCTCCGCCCCGGGGAGGTCCGCCGGGTCGAGGACGGCGTGGACGACGCCCACGGCGGGGACCGCGTCCGTGTCACCGGTGGCGGAGGCGAGGGCGTGCCGGAGCTCCTCGGTGTGCCAGGCGGGCCCGGCGGTGAGGGCCGCGCGGATGTTCCTGTCCACGTCGCCGAGCGAGTGCGCCGGGTCCGCGTCGACGGGTATCAGCGCGATGCCCTCGCCGGCCCCCGGGTCGGCGGTGTCGGGGAGCAGCGCCGGGACGAGGTGCCGGGTGGCTCCCTCGTAGCGCGCGAGGACGACGCCGAGGGCGGCCGTCCAGCTCTCCGTGTCGCCGACGGGGTCGCCGGGGGGCAGCGGCAGCGTACGGGTCTCCAGGGTGTCGGGGCCGTCCGGCCTGCCCAGGCCCCAGTCCGCCGGGTCGCCGGCCACGCAGCCGGCGAGGGCGGCCGCCTGTGCGGCGGGGGACGGGGCCTCGGGTGCCGCGCCCCCGGCTGCGGGTGCCTCGTCCGGGGCGCCGGAAGCCTCGTCCGGGGCGCCGGGTGCGCGACCGGTCACCTCGGCGGCGAACCGGCGCAGAGCCGGGGCACAGAGCGCGGCACGACGGGCGACCACGACCAGTTCGGCCTCGCCGTCGGTGTAGGTCAGCAGCACCCCGCGCACCGCCGGGCCCCCGTGGGCGGCCAGCGGCCGGGTGAGTTCGCGCGTACGCCACCGCACCGCCTCGGGCGCGTCGGAGCGGCACGGCACGGCCTGCTGCCACAGCGTCGCGGCTCCCTGGAGGGCCTCCGCCGCCCCGGCGGCCCGTTCCGCGAACCGGCCGGCCAGCTCCTCCCGTGCGCCCGCGCGCACGGGAGCGGTGAGCCGTGCGCTCAGCGCGTGGCACAGCGCGCCGGGTGCTTCCCGGCTCTCGTCCCGGCCCTCCCGCGAGGGGACGGCGGTGCGCCGGGCGGGGGTGAGACCTACGGCGTCCTGTTCAGAGATCGACACGACTGGTTCCCTTGACGTGGTTGCGGTGCTTCACCGGGCGGTGAAGCCACCGTCGACGGTGAGCACGGAGCCGGTTACCTGGGCGGACTCGTCGGAGGCCAGCCAGAGGGCCGCCCCGGCTACGTCCTCCGGCTCGATCAGCGCGTTCATGGGCTGCGACTGGACGAAGGTCTCCTCGCTCTCGGAGACCGGGAGGTCGAGCGCCCTGGCTATCTCACCGAGCATCCGCCCCTCCGCCCGGCTGTCGTCACGGATCGATCCCGGGCAGAGGGCGTTGACCCGTACCTTCAGCGGCGCGTAGTCGAGTGCGGTGGCCTTGGTCAGTCCGATGAGCCCGTGCTTGGACGCCGCGTACCCGGCGAAGTGCCGGTAGCCGACGAGGCCGGCGGTGGAGGCGACGTTGACGATGCTGCCGGACCTCTGGGCGAGCAGCAGAGGGCCGACGAGGGAGGTCATCCGCCAGGCACCGGACAGGTTGATGTCGAGCATCACCTGCCACTCGTCCTCGCCGATCTCGTGGGCCGGCTTCCCCGACGGGGCGACGATGCCCGCGTTGTTGACCAGCACGTCCACCCGGCCGAACCGCTCGCAGACCCGGTCGACGGCGTCCCGCAGAGCGGCGAGGTCGCGGACGTCGGCCTCGACCGTGAGGACGGCCGCCCCTTCCCGGCGGCACAGCTCTGCCGTGTGCGCGAGCTGGCTCGTGGTGCCGAGCGGGTAGGGCACGCCCTCTATGTCACCGCACACGTCGAGCAGCGCCAGGTCGGCGCCCTCCCGGCTGAACGCCAGCGCACAGGCACGGCCCACACCGCGGGCGGCCCCCGTCACGATGACTGTCTTTCCTTGCAGGCGCACCAGATCTCCTTACGGTCGGGGGTGGTCGGCGGACGCGTCCGCCGCGCTCACCCGGGGCAGACGTCCGCGAGGACGCGGATCAGGGCCTCGGTGTTGTCGACCAGGTACATGTGGCCGCCCTCGACCTCCACGAGGTCGAACGCCTTGTCCGTGGCCTTGCTCCACTCCAGGGCCTGCTCGGGGCTGACGAGGGTGTCCTCGGTCCCGCGCACCGACGTGATCGGCACGGGCAGCGGGGTGTCCGACAGGGCGAGGTAGCTCTCGTGCATCTCGACGTCGGCCCGCAGCGAGGGAAGCAGCAGTTCGCGCATCTCCGGGTCCTCGAGCGCTTCGTGCCGGTATCCGGCGAACTCCCGCACCCTTTCGAGGAACTGGTCGTCGTCCAGGCCGCTGGCGCCGTTCTCCCGGCGGGTCCACGGGCCGGGAGAGCCGCTGACCACAAGCGCGGCCAGGTCGACGCCGTCGGTGGCGGCCAGCCGGTGCGCGATCTCGTAGGAGAGGACCGCGCCGAGACTGTGGCCGAAGAGCACGACCGGTCCGGCGCCGGCCACCCGCTCCAGCACCTCGGGCATCAGCCCTTCGACGGCGACCGCCACGTCCTGGTAGGGCTCCTCCGCGAAACGCTGCTCGCGGCCGGGCAGTTGTACGGCCGCCAGGTCGAAGCGGCCCTCGCACAGCGGGATCCACGGGCGGAAGACCGAGGCCCCCGCACCGGCGAACGGCACACAGAGAACCAACGCTTTTGCCATCTCACATCACTCTTTTCGGGAAACAGGAAGGGCACCGTTCGGGCGTCACGTACGGTCCGCGCGGGCGGGGTGGGCCAGTTTCTTGGCCAGTACCGCCCCGATCCCGGCGAGCGGCTGCGGTCGCATGAGGTCGTTGTGCGCGGCGGCGACGGCGTGGATCTCCAGGTCGCCGTCGAGGTGGCGCAACCAGTCGGCCGGCTCGCCCGCCGGATCGACGGTGGCGGCGAACATCACCGCGTCCGCCCGGCAGCGGCCGGTGACGGAGGCGGCCTCGACCCGGAAGCTGTTGGCCATCACCCGCTGCAGGCGCCGCAACTGCTCCTCGGTGAGGCCGGCGAGTTCCTTGCCGGACTCGCGCATCGCGGCCATGACCCGGCCGAACTCCACGGGTCCGCCGAGTTCGGCCGCCTCCATGCCGATCGCGGCCAGGATCCCCTGGAGGAAGTCCTGTTCGGTGAAGGACGCGGCCGGCTCCGGTTCCGTACGCGGGTAGGCGTCCAGCAGGGCGAGCAGTTCGACCTCCTGGCCGTCCGACTCCAGGAGTCCGGCCATCGCGTGCGCGATCCGGCCGCCGAGCGACCAGCCGAGCAGCCGGTAGGGGCCCTCCGCCTGCGCGGTGCGGATACGGGCCACGTAGTCGGCGGCCATCTCCTCGACGGTCGCGGGCAGCGGCTCGTCGTCGCCGAGGCCGGCCGACTGCAGTCCGTAGAGCCCGACGTCGGCGGGGAGGTGCTCGGCCAGCCCGGCGTAGGGCCAGCTGAGACCGCCGAGCGGGTGAACGCAGAACACGGGTGTCCCGCTGCCGGACCGCAGCGGCAACAGCCGGCTCAGCGGTCCCGCGCCGTCGGTCTCCGCGAGACGGACGGCCAGCGCCGCGACCGTCGGCGCCTCGAAGATGGACACCACCGACATCTCTGCGCCCAGCCGCTCGCGGACCATGCCGATGAGCCGGGTGGCGAGCAGGGAGTGGCCGCCGAGCTCGAAGAAGTTGTCGTCGATGCTCACGGTGGTGTGGTCGAGCAGCTCGGCGAAGATCTCGCAGAGCGCCGTCTCGGTGGCGTCGCGCGGAGCGCGGCCGGGTTCGCGCTCCAGCAGCTCCGGCTCGGGCAGCGCCTTCTTGTCGACCTTGCCGTTGGGCGTGACCGGTACGGCGTCGATGGCCGTGTAGGACACGGGCACCATGTGCTCCGGCAGCACGGCGGCCACATGGTCGCGCAGCGCGCCCGGTTCCGGGAGCTCCGCGGCCCCGGCGGGGGTGACGTAGGCGGCGAGCCGGGTCTCCCCCGACTGTGTCGTGCGTACGGCGACGACCGCGCTGCCCACCAGCGGGTGCTGGGCGAGGGCGTGCTCGATCTCGCCCAGCTCGACGCGCCGGCCGCGGATCTTCACCTGGTCGTCGGTGCGGCCGAGGAACTCCAGCACCCCGTTCGCGGTGATCCTGGCCAGGTCGCCGGTGCGGTAGAGGCGGGAGCCGGGCGGGCCGTAGGGGTCCGCCACGAACCGCTCGGCGGTCAGCCCGGGGCGGCCGAGATAACCGTGTGCCAGCTGCACTCCGCCCAGGTACAGCTCCCCGCTGCTGCCCGCCGGTGCCGGTGCGAGCGCGGGGTCCAGTACGTAGGTCCTGGTGTTCCAGACCGGCCTGCCGATCGGGACCACGGCGGCGGCGGAGTCCTCGGCGCAGTCCCACGCGGTGACGTCCACCGACGCCTCGGTGGGCCCGTAGAGGTTGTGCAGTCCGGCCGGCAGCAGCGCACGGAAGCGCCCGCGCAGTCCGGTCGGCAGCGCCTCGCCGCTGCACAGCACCCGGCGCAGCCCGGTGCAGCGTGCGGCCTCAGGCTCGGCGAGGAACACCTCCAGCATGGAGGGGACGAAGTGCGCGGTCGTCACGCCCGCGTCCTGGACCAGGCGGGCCAGGTAGGCCGGGTCGCGGTGACCGCCGGGCTTCGCGACGACCTGGACGGCGCCGGACACGAGGGGCCAGAAGAACTCCCACACCGACACGTCGAATCCGGAGGGGGTCTTCTGCAGGACCCGGTCGTCCGGGCCGATCCGGTAGGTGTCCTGCATCCACAGGAGCCGGTTCACGATGCCCCGGTGCGGTACGACGACGCCCTTCGGCACGCCCGTCGAGCCGGAGGTGTAGATGACGTACGCCGGGGAGTCCGGCAGCGGACCCGGCAGCCCGGGGGTGTCGCGCAGGGCCTGCGCCGCTTCCTCCGGCGTACCGGCCGCGTCGAGCAGGACGAGCTTCCCGGCGACGCCTTCGGGGAGCCCGCCGCTCACGGCGCCGGTGGTGACGACGACGGCCGGGGCCGCGTCGGACAGCATGTGGGCGACGCGCTCGGCCGGGTAGTCCAGCTCGACCGGCAGGTAGGCCGCACCCGCCCGGACCACGGCCAGGAGCGCGACGGTCAGGGCGGCGGAGCGGGGGACCGCGACGGCGACTGTGTCGCCCCGCCGTACCCCGCGGGCCACCAGGAGCGCGGCCAGCGCGGCGGAGCGCTCGTCCAGCTCCGCATAGCTGAGCTGGGCGTCCTCGGCGACCACCGCGGGTGCGTCGGGGGTCCGTGCCGCCTGGGCGGCGAAGAGCCCCGGGATCGTCTCCGGCTCCGGGCCGCCCGGCGTCGCCGCGGGCAGTTCCAGCACCCGCCCGGTGTCGTTCCACCCGGTCAGCAGCTGTTCCCGCTCGTCCGGGTCGAGGATGTCGATGCGGCTGAGGGGCGCCGCGGGGTTGGCGACGCCCCCGGTGAGAAGGCGGACGAGCCGCTCTCCTATGTGCCTGACCGTGCTCTCGTCGAAGAGGTCCGCACTGAAGTCGACGGTGACCTCGATGCCGGCCGGGGCGCCGTCCAGGTCGGTGCGTTCGACGAAGTTAAATCCGAGGTCGAACTTGGCCGCACCACCCTCACCGTCGACAGGAGTGGCCACCAGACCCGGCAGATCCAGCGACGCGACCGCGTTGTTCTGCAACACGATCATCACCTGGAACAACGGATGCCGCGCCAACGACCGCGCCGGCTGCAACGCATGCACCAACTGCTCGAACGGCACATCCTGATGCGCATACGCCGCCAGATCCGTCACCCGGACCCGCTCCACCAACTCCCCGAACCCCGGATCCCCCGACACATCCGCACGCAACACCAACGTATTGACGAAGAACCCCACCAACTCGTCCAACGCCGCATCCGTACGACCAGCGATCGCCGTACCCAAAGGAATATCCGCACCACCCCCCAACCGCGACAACAACCCCGACACACCAGCCTGCAAAACCATGAACACACTCGAACGCGACGATCGCGCCAACCCCACCAGATCCCGGTGCAACCGCGCACCCAACTCCACCGAGACCGTCCCACCCCGATAACTCGACACCACCGGCCGCACACGATCCACCGGCAGACTCAACTCATCAGGCAACCCCTCCAGCACCCCACGCCAATAACCCAACTGACGCGAAATCGCCGACCCCTCATCCCCCTCATCACCCAGCACCTCACGCTGCCACAACGCGTAATCCGCATACTGCACCGGCAACGCATCCCAACCAGGCGCCACACCCCCCACACGCGCCCGATACGCCACACCCAAATCCCGCGCCAAAGGCGCCTGAGACCACCCATCCCCCGCAATGTGATGCACCACCACACACAACACATGCTCAACCGCCGACACCCGGAACAACCACACCCGAACCGGCAGATCAACCGAAAGATCGAAACCGACCGACGCCACCCCCGCCAACGCGGCACCCACACCATCGGCCGCCACATCGACCACCTCGAACGGCACCACCACATCCCCCACCGCGACAACCTCCTGCCACGGCTCACCCCCCACATCCGGAAACACCGTCCGCAACGACTCGTGCCGCCCCACCACGTCAACCAACGCGGCACGCAAAGCCACCACATCCAGCACACCCGACAACCGCACACCCAACGGAATGTTGTACGTCCCGCTCGGCCCCTCCATACGGTTCAAGAACCACAAACGACGCTGCGCGAACGACAACGGAACCCGCTCCGGACGCACCACCGGCACCAACGCCACACGCCCACCCACCGACGAACCCACCACCCGCTCCGCCAACGCCACCACCGACTGCGCATCGAAGATGTCCCGGAAGGGGAGTTCGATGCCGAAGGCGGCCCGGACGCGGCTGACCAGCCGGGTCGCGAGCAGGGAGTGCCCGCCCAGGTCGAAGAAGCTGTCGTCGATCGAGACCGACGGAACGCCGAGCAGTTCACAGAACAGGTCGCAGAGCGTCCGCTCGACGTCGTTGCGGGGCGCGCGGGCCGTGCTGTGCCGCGGCTCGGGCAGCGCGGCGCGGTCGATCCGGCCGTCCTTGGCGTACGGGAGCGCGTCGACCTCGACGTAATGCGCGGGAACGGCGTGGCCCGGGAGCAGGGCCGCGGCATGCTCCCGCAGGGTCCCGGCGCCCGCCGGGGCCGCCGGGTCGGCCGGCACGTGGTACGCCACCAGGGCGGGCTCCCCGGAAGGGCCCGGCCGTACGGTCACGGCGGCGGCGCCGACCGCGGTGTGCCGGGTCAGCACCCGCTCGACCTGCCCGGGTTCGACACTCCTGCCGTCGAGAGTGAGCCGCTCGTCGGTACGCCCGAGGAGCTGGACCGTGCCGTCGCGCGTGATCCTGGCCAGGTCGCCGGTGCGGTGGAGCCGTGAGCCGGGCGGGCCGTAGGGGTCGGCCACGAACCGCTCGGCGGTCAACGCCGGCCGGCCCAGGTAGCCGTGTGCCAGCTGGGCTCCGCCCAGGTACAGCTCTCCGGGGCTCCCCGGCGGCAGGGGCATGAGGCCGGGGTCGAGCACGAGGGCGCGGGTGTTCCAGACGGGCCGGCCGGCGACCGGGTACGCACCCGGGGCCGCGGTCCCGCTGCCGGCGGTCCACGCGAGGGCGTCGAACGACGTCTCCACCGGCCCGTGCAGGACGTGGAGTTCCGCGCCGGGAAGACGCGACCTGAACCGTTCGGCCAGTCCGGTGGGCAGCGGCTCACCGCCGCACAGCACCCGGCGCAGTCCGGTGCAGTGCCCCGCCTCCGGTTCGGCGAGGAACGCGTCGAGGACGGACGGCGCGAAGTGGGCCGTGGTCACCGCCTCGCGCCGGATCAGCCGGGCCAGGCCGACCATGTCGCGGTGGCCGCCGGGCAGGGCGGCCACGTGGGCGGCGCCCACGACCAGCGGTGCGAGCAGTTCCCAGACCGATACCCCGAGGTCTGCGGGGGCCTCGTGCAGGATCCGGTCGTCCGGGCCGATCCGGCAGGCGTCCCGCATCCACAGGAGCCGGTTCACCAGGGCCCGGTGCGGCAGGAGCACCCCGCGCGGGTCACCCTCGGGTCCGGAGGTGTGGATCAGGTAGGCCGGGGAGTCCGGCAGGGGACCCGGCAGTGCGGTGAAGCCGGCGTCGTCGTCGCAGTCGCCGTCGGAGTGGAGCAGGAGGACCTGGCCGGCGGTCGTCCCGACGAGGGCCTCGCAGTCCCGCGTGGTGATGACCGCGGCGGGCTCGGCACCGTCCAGGACGGCAGCGGTCCACGCGGCCGGGTGGCCCGGCTCGACGGGCAGGCAGACCGCACCCGCCCTCAGCACGGCGAGGTGCGCGACGGTCAGGGCGGCGGAGCGGGGGACCGCGACGGCGACTGTGTCGCCCCGCCGTACTCCGCGGGCGAGCAGGAGCGCGGCCAGCGCGGCGGAGCGCTCGTCGAGCTCCGTGTAGTTGAGCCGTACGTCGCCGGCCACCACCGCGAGCCCGTCCGGGGTCCGGGCCACCTGGGCCGCGAACAGCCCGGCGATCGTCTCCGGCTCGGGGCCCGAGATCGTCGCCGCGGGCAGTTCCAGCACCCGCCCGGTGTCGTTCCACCCGGTCAGCAGCTGCTGCCATTCACGCGATTCGAGCAGATCCAGCTGGCTGAGCGGCATGGCCGGGTCGGCGGCGCCCAGGGAGAGCAGACGCACCAAGCGCCGGCCCAGGTCCGTGACCGTGCTCTCGTCGAAGAGGTCGGAGCTGTACTCGACGGTGACGTCGATGCCGGCCGGGGTGCCGTCCAGGTCGGTGCGTTCGACGAAGTTAAATCCGAGGTCGAACTTGGCCGCACCACCCTCACCGTCGACAGGAGTGGCCACCAGACCCGGCAGATCCAGCGACGCGACCGCGTTGTTCTGCAACACGATCATCACCTGGAACAACGGATGCCGCGCCAACGACCGCGCCGGCTGCAACGCATGCACCAACTGCTCGAACGGCACATCCTGATGCGCATACGCCGCCAGATCCGTCACCCGGACCCGCTCCACCAACTCCCCGAACCCCGGATCCCCCGACACATCCGCACGCAACACCAACGTATTGACGAAGAACCCCACCAACTCGTCCAACGCCGCATCCGTACGACCAGCGATCGCCGTACCCAAAGGAATATCCGCACCACCCCCCAACCGCGACAACAACCCCGACACACCAGCCTGCAAAACCATGAACACACTCGAACGCGACGATCGCGCCAACCCCACCAGATCCCGGTGCAACCGCGCACCCAACTCCACCGAGACCGTCCCACCCCGATAACTCGACACCACCGGCCGCACACGATCCACCGGCAGACTCAACTCATCAGGCAACCCCTCCAGCACCCCACGCCAATAACCCAACTGACGCGAAATCGCCGACCCCTCATCCCCCTCATCACCCAGCACCTCACGCTGCCACAACGCGTAATCCGCATACTGCACCGGCAACGCATCCCAACCAGGCGCCACACCCCCCACACGCGCCCGATACGCCACACCCAAATCCCGCGCCAAAGGCGCCTGAGACCACCCATCCCCCGCAATGTGATGCACCACCACACACAACACATGCTCAACCGCCGACACCCGGAACAACCACACCCGAACCGGCAGATCAACCGAAAGATCGAAACCGACCGACGCCACCCCCGCCAACGCGGCACCCACACCATCGGCCGCCACATCGACCACCTCGAACGGCACCACCACATCCCCCACCGCGACAACCTCCTGCCACGGCTCACCCCCCACATCCGGAAACACCGTCCGCAACGACTCGTGCCGCCCCACCACGTCAACCAACGCGGCACGCAAAGCCACCACATCCAGCACACCCGACAACCGCACACCCAACGGAATGTTGTACGTCCCGCTCGGCCCCTCCATACGGTTCAAGAACCACAAACGACGCTGCGCGAACGACAACGGAACCCGCTCCGGACGCACCACCGGCACCAACGCCACACGCCCACCCACCGACGAACCCACCACCCGCTCCGCCAACGCCACCACCGACTGCGCATCGAAGAGGGCGCGCACCGGCAGCTCGATCTCGAAGACGCTCCGGATCCGGCTCACCAGACGGGTGGCGAGCAGCGAGTGCCCGCCCAGGTCGAAGAAGTTGTCGTCGATCGAGACCGACGGAACGCCGAGGACCTCGGCGAACAGGCCGCAGAGCATCTCCTCGTGGGGGGTCCGCGGCGCACGGCCCCCGGAGCCGGGCCCACCGGCGGCCGGGACGGCAGGCGCGGAGCCCTCACCCGCGCGCGGGCCGGGGAGCTCCCAGCCGAGGGGCAGGCCGACGGACCGCAGTACCTCGCCCACCGGTTGCGCGCCGTTCCCGGCGACGGTCTCCAGGACCGCTTCGAGGTTGCCGAGGACCGAGGCGACGGACTCGTCGGTGAACAGGCCGTCGCGGAAGCCGAGGCGCAGCTGCAGCCGCCGTCCGGGCACGGCGATGAGCGTCAGCGGGTAGTGCGTGGCGTCGGACCCGGTGGTGCCGGTGATCGTGAGGTCGCCGAGCGAGCCCCGCAGGCTGTCGGAGTCCACCGGGTAGCTCTCGAACGCCACCAGGCTGTCGAAGAGTTCGCCGTGGCCGGCGGCGCGCTGGACCTCGGTGAGCCCGATGTAGTGGTGGTCGAGCAGCGCCGACTGCTCGGCCTGGACCCGCAGGAGCAGCGACTGGATGGACTCGGCGGCGTCCAGCCGGATGCGTACCGGCACGGTGTTGATGAACAGTCCGACGATGCCCTCGACGCCCTCGATCTCGGGGGGACGGCCGGAGACGGTGGCGCCGAACACGATGTCGTCGGTGCCGGTGAGCCGGGCCAGCTGGAGTCCCCAAGCCACCTGCACCATGGTGTTGACGGTGATGCCGAGGCGGCGGGCCAGGGCGGTCAGCCCCGCGCTCCGCTCCTCCGACAGGTCGAGGGTGAACTGCCGGGGCAGGGCGTCGACCGTGCCGCCGGCCCCTGGGGCGACCAGGGTGGGACCGGTGACACCGTCGAGGGCGTCCCGCCACCGGGCCAGGCCCTCCTGCTTGTCCTGCTTCCGCAGCCAGGCGAGGTACCGCTTGAACGGCACCGCGGGCTCCATGCCCGCCGCGTCGCCGCCGCGCCCGTACAGCTCGAAGAGCTCGCCGAGGACAAGGGGCATGGACCAGCCGTCGAGCAGGATGTGGTGGCAGCTGAACATGAGCCGCCAGGTGCGCTCGGCCAGGCGCACCACGGTGAACCGCAGCAGCGGCGGGTCGGCGAGGTCGAAGCGCACGGCCTCCTCGGCGGCGGACAGCTCCTCCAGCCGGGTCCGCCGGTCGTCCTCGCCGAGTCCGGACAGGTCGTGCGTGAGGACGGGGGTCTCGAACTCGCGCGGCACCACCTGGACCGGCCTGCTCAGGTTCTCCGACAGGAAGCCGGCCCGCAGGTTGCTCCGGCGGACCAGGAGGGCCGTGACCGCGTCACGGAAGACGTCCAGGTCGAACGGGCCCTCGAAGTCGACGGCCAGCCGCACCGTGTAGACGTCCAGGGCGTCCTCGTCGTACGTCGCGTGGAAGAACATGCCTTCCTGCAGCGGTGCGAGGGGCAGGACGTCCTCAAAAAGATCCTTGCGGGTCACCGGGTCTTCCTCCACTCAGCTTCCAGTACCCCGAGATCGTCGAGTTCGAGGTCGATCAGTGACAGGTCCGACGGGGCGAGGCCGGCCGGCCCGCCCTCGCCCGTGTGCTCCGCGAGCGCCGTCAGGGCGCGGAACCATCCCTCGGCCAGCGTCCGTACGGCCTCCTCGTCCAGCAGGCGGCGCGGCCAGGTCCAGTTGGCCACCAGCCGCGGTCCGCCCGGGCCGTCCTGGACCAGGACGTTGAGGGACAGCGCGTGGGTGGCCGGCATCTCCGGGTCGCCGCCGAGCTGCCGGAGCACCTCTCCGTCGGCGGACATGGCCCAGTCACCGGCGCCGGGGCTCTGCGGCGCGGTCGCGCCGTCGTCCCCCCCGGCGACCTCGGTGCGACCCAGGTAGTTGAAGCCGAACTGCGGGGTGCCGAGGGCGGCCAGCGTGTCGCGGGTGTGCGGGTTGAGGTGGCGCAGCAGGCCGTAGCCGACGCCCTCGTCCGGCATCCGTCGCAGCGTCTCCCGGACCCGGTCGAGGGCCTTGTGCAGGGCGGCCGGGTCGGTGAGGACCCTGCCCCACTGCACCGGTCCGAGGTCCAGCCGCACCGGCGCCAGGCTGGTGAACCAGCCGACGGTGCGGGAGATGTCGAGCTCCTCGCCCTCGGGGATCTGCCTGCCGTGGCGCTCGAGGTCGACCAGCACCTCGGTGCCGGCGCCGAGTCCGCGCCGCCGCCGCCAGTCGGCGACGGCCAAGGCGAATCCGGTCAGGAGCACGTCCTCGACGGAGCCCCGCGCGGCGGCGGGCACCTTCGTGAGGAGCGGCTCCGTGACCGGCTCGGGCAGGGTCAGCACGAGCGCGTCCTGAGTGCCCATGGTGTCGAGGGCCGGGTCGCGCGTCTCCACGGTCACGGGCACGTCCCCGTCGCCGAGCTGCTCTGCCCACCAGGTGACCTGAGCGGCGCGGGCGGGCTCGGACGCGCGGGCGGTGAGCCACTGCGACCAGCTGCGCCACGAGGTACCGACGGGCTGCGGCGCGGGCTCCCGGGACTCGGCGACCGCCTGCCACGCCTCGGCGAGATCGGGTACGAGGATCCGCCACGACACCCCGTCGACGGCCAGGTGGTGGGCGAGGATCAGGAGGCGTCCGGGCACGTCGGGACCGGCGTCGAACCACACGGCCCGCACCATGGCACCGTCCACCGGGGAGAGCAGCGAGACCGCCCGCTCCGCCTCCTCGGCGATGACGGCCCGTACCTTCGCGCCGTCCGCGCCGGCGATGTCCGCCCGGCTCACGCAGCCGGCCGCGTCCACCGCTCCACGTTCCCGGACCTCGTAGGACCAGTCGCCGCCGCTCACCGTGAGCCGCAGCCGCAGGGCGTCGTGGTGGTCGAGCACGGCGGCGAGTGCGGAGGTCAGGGTCGCGAGGGTCGTCCGGGCGGGAACCTGGAGCAGCACGGACTGGTGGAACCGCTCCATGCGGCCGCCGTGATCGCGCAGCCAGTGCGTCATCGGGGTGAGCGGTACCTCGCCGATCCCGGCGTCGGGGTCCTGCGCCGGGAGTTCGCCGACGGGGCGGGCGACGGCCGCGAGTCCGGCGGCCGTCCGGTGCTCGAAGACGTCCCGGGGCGTGATGACCAATCCGCCCTTGCGGACCTGGCTGACGAGCTTGATGGAGACGATGCTGTCGCCGCCCAGCTCGAAGAAGTTGGCGTCGGCGTCCACCCCCGGGAGGCCGAGCACCGAGGCGAACGCCTCGGCGAGGACCCGCTCGGCCTCGGTGGCCGGGTCCCGGCCGTCACCGGAGGGGGTCAGGTCGGGTGCGGGGAGCGCCCTCGCGTCGAGCTTGCCGTTCACCGTGAGGGGCAGGGCGTCCATGACGACGAGCACCTGCGGGACCATGTACTCGGGCAGCAGGCCCGCCACGGACGCGCGCACGGCACCGGTGTCCAGGTCCGTGCCCGGATCGGGGACCACGTAGCCGACGAGCTGCCGGACTCCGGGCCGGTCCTCACGTACGACGACGGCCGCACCGTCCACGCCCGCGCACCCGGACAGTACGGACTCGATCTCGCCGAGTTCGATGCGGAAACCGCGCAGCTTCACCTGGTCGTCCCGGCGCCCGACGAACTCCAGCACCCCATCGGCACGCCACCGCACCACATCACCCGTCCGGTACAACCGGGACCCCGGCACCCCGAACGGATTCGCCACGAACCGCTCAGACGTCAGACCGGCACGCCCCAGATACCCACGCGCCAGCCCCACACCCGACACGTACAGCTCACCCGGAACACCCACCGCACAGAGATTCAGGGCCGGGTCCAGGACGTACACCCTGGTGTTGGCGATCGGCCCGCCGATGGGCGGGGTGACGGTGCCGTCCACCGGGCTGCTCGCCGTGGCACAGACCGTGGTCTCGGTCGGGCCGTAGGCGTTGATCACCCGGCGGCCGGGAGACCACCGGGCGGCGAGGTCGCGAGGGCAGGCCTCGCCCGCGGTCACCAGGGTCAGGCCCGTGGGGGCGTCCTGCGGATCCGCGCCGGACAGGGCCGTGGGGGTGAGGGTCGCGTGGGTGATCCGCTCGCCCGTCAGGAAGCCGGTGAGTGCCCCGCCCAGGACCGGGCCGTCGGCCGGGGTCAGGACGAGCGCGGCACCGTTGAGGAGCGCCATGACCGTCTCCCAGGCGGAGGCGTCGAAGCTGGGTGCCGCGAACTGCCCCACCCTGCTCTCCCGGGTCACACCGAGCCGCTCGGCGTGCCAGGCGGCGAGGTTGCCCAGTCCCCGGTGGGTGACCGAGACGCCCTTGGGCCGCCCGGTGGACCCCGAGGTGTAGATGACGTACGCCGGGTGGTCGGGCGACAGCGGCGAGCGGCGGTCCGCGTCCGTGACCTCGGCCCCGGAGAGGCCGGCGAGCGCGTCGACGGTCCCGGGGCTGTCGAGGACCAGCGGCTCGCCGTATCCGGCAGGCAGCCGGCCGGCGGAACCGGCGACGGTGACGACGAGCGCGGGGGCACTGTCGCGGATCATGTACGCGATCCGGTCGGCCGGATGGTTCGGGTCGACCGGTACGTAGGCTCCGCCACTGGTCATCACGGCCAGCAGCGCGGTGGTCAGTTCGGCCGAGCGGGGCAGTACGAGCGCGACCCGGTCCTCGGGTCCGACACCCCGCTCGATCAGCAGCCTGGCGAGCCGGTTCGCACGGCCGGCCAGGGCCGCGTAGTCCAGGGTGGTGCCGCCCGCGACGACCGCGGGACGGGTCGGTACAGCCTCGGCCTGCCGGGCGAAGAGCTCGGGGACGGTACCGGCGGGCACCGGCCGTTCGCTGTCGTTCCAGTGCGTGAGCAACTGAGCGCGCTGCCCCTCGGGCAGAATCTCCAGGCTGCGTACGGGCACCCTCGGGTCGGCCACCACCGCGCGCAACAGCGTGACCAGGTGGCCGGCGACGCGCGCCGCGCTGTCCCGGTCGAACAGGTCGGTGCTGTAGCCGAGGATGCCGGAGATGCCGCCGTCGGCGCCCTCGGCGACGCTCAGCTCCAGGTCCACCTTGGCGACCGGCAGCATCATGTCCTGGACGGTGACCCGCAGACCTGGCAGTTCCAGTTCGCCCGAGGTGTTGTTCTGGTATGCGATCAGCACCTGGAAGAGCGGGTTGTGCGCCAGGGAGCGGTCCGCGCCGACGAGGTCGACCAGCCGCTCGAAGGGCAGGTCCTGGTGCGCGTAGGCGTCCAGGGCGGTCCTGCGGGCCCGGTGCAGCAGGTCGAGGAAGCTCGGGTCGCCGGACACGTCGGTGCGCAGCACCAGGGTGTTGACGAAGAAGCCGACGAGGTCGTCGGCCGCCGCGTCCATCCGGCCCGCGACCGGTGTGCCGATCGGGATGTCGGTCCCGGCACCGAGTCGGGACAGGAGTGCCGCGAGAGCCGCCTGGAAGACCATGAACGGCGTGGTGTCCGTCTTGGTGGCGAGGCCGCGCAGGCGCTGCGCGAGCTCCGTGTCGACGGTGACGGGGACATGGGAGCCCCGGTGGGTGGCGACGGGCGGGCGGGGCCGATCGGCGGGCAGCTCCAGCTCCTGCGGCGCACCTGCGAGCTGTTCGGCCCAGTAGGCCTGCTGGGTGGCCGCGAGGCTGTCCTCGTCGTGCTCGTCGCCCAGCAGCCCTCGCTGCCACAGCGTGTAGTCCGCGTACTGCACCGGCAGCGGCCGCCACTGCGGCGCCTCACCGGCGAGCCGGGCCCGGTATGCCTCGCCGAGGTCGCGGGAGAGCGGGGCCTGCGACCAGCCGTCCCCGGCGATGTGGTGGACGACGACGCACAGCACGTGCTCGTCCGGTGCGGTCCGGAACAGCCGTGCGCGCAGCGGCAGTTCGCGGGCCAGGTCGAAGCCCGTGGCTCCGGCCGCGTCGAGGGCGGCCGGCAGCCGCTCCTCGGTCACGTCGGTGACCTCGACGTCGACGGCCGCCACGCCCGCGGGCACGACCTGCTGCCAGGGCTCGCCGTCGGTGTCCGGGAACACGGTGCGCAGCGACTCGTGCCTGGCGACCACGTCGCCGAGGGCCTCGGCCAGCGCCCGCACGCTCAGTTCGCCGGAGAGCCGGACGGCGAAGGGGATGTTGTAGGTGGCGCTCGGCCCCTCCATCCGGTTGAGGAACCACAGCCGCCGCTGGGCGAACGACAGCGGCACCCGCTCGGGACGGTCGGCCGGGCGCAGCGGTGTACGGGCCGGGGCGGCACCGTCCATGAGGTGGGCGGCGAGCCGGGCGGCGGTGGGCTCCTCGAAGACGCGCCGGATCGACAGCTCGACGCCGAGCACCGCGCGCACCCGGCTGACGAGCCGGGTGGCGAGCAGGGAGTGGCCGCCGAGCTCGAAGAAGTTGTCGTCGACGGACACGGAGGGCAGGCCGAGCACCTCCTGGAACAACCCGCACAGCAGTTCCTCGTGCGGGGTGCGCGGTCCGCGGGCCTCCTCCGTGCCGTACTCGGGGACGGGAAGCGCGTTCGTGTCGATCTTGCCGTTGGTGGTGAGCGGCAGGGCGTCCAGGGCGACGACGGGCCGCGGGACCATGTACTCCGGGAGCCGTTCGGCGGCCCAGGCGCGCAGTTCCTCCGTGTCGAGTCCCGACCCGGCGGCGGGCACCACGTAGCCGACGAGCTGCCGGATCCCGGGCCGGTCCTCGCGTACCAGGACGGCGGCCTGGCCGACGGCGTCGTGGCCGGCGAGCACGGACTCGATCTCGCCGAGTTCGATGCGGAAACCGCGCAGCTTCACCTGGTCGTCCCGGCGCCCGACGAACTCCAGCACCCCATCGGCACGCCACCGCACCACATCACCCGTCCGGTACAACCGGGACCCCGGCACCCCGAACGGATTCGCCACGAACCGCTCAGACGTCAGACCGGCACGCCCCAGATACCCACGCGCCAGCCCCACACCCGACACGTACAGCTCACCCGGAACACCCACCGGGCAGAGGCCGAGCCCGCTGTCGAGTACGTAGACCTGCTTGCCGTCGAAGGGGCGGCCGATCGGCACCGGGTCCGGCACGGGCCGGTCCGCGGCGAGCGGGTGCGCGGCCGCGATGACGGTGACTTCGGTCGGCCCGTACGCGTCCACGACCGTGAGATCCGGGCAGGCCTCCAGCACCTGGCGCACCGAGGCGGCGGGCACCGCCTCGCCGCCGGCCCACACTTCGCGCATCGGCCGGAGGATCTCCGGGGCCTCGGCGGCGATCAGCCGGAACAGGCCGGTGGTGAACAGGGCGGCGGTGACACGCCCTTCGGCGACGGTCCGCCCGATGGTGGCCATGTCCAGCTCGCCGGGCGGCCCGACGACCAGGGTCCCGCCGCTCAGCAGCGGGATCCACATCTCGTACGTCGACGCGTCGAACGCGTGGGCCGAGTGCATCAGCACCCGCTCCTGGGCGCCGCCCGCGAAGCGGCTGTCGGCGGCCAGGTCGGCGATCCCCCGGTGGGTGACGGCGACGCCCTTGGGCCGGCCCGTGGAGCCGGAGGTGTACATGACGTAGGCGAGCCGCTCCGGTCCGGGCGGCATCGGTACGCCGCCGGCGGGGACCGGGTAGGACCCGGGCAGGTCGCCGTCCTCCAGAACCAGGGTGGTGCCGCTGTCCTGGAGGACGTCCGCGCGCCGGGAGCCGGGCCAGCGGTGGTCGACGGGTACGTAGACCGCGCCGGCCCGCAGCACGCCGAGGACGGCGAGCACGAAGTCGACGGAGCGTTCCATCGCGATGCCGACCGGCTCCTCCGGGCGCACGCCGCGGTCGAGCAGCCAGGCGGCGATCTCCTCCGCCCGGCGGGTCGTCTCCGCGTACGTCAGCGACCGGTCGCCGCGGACCAGTGCCTCCCGGTCCGGTGTCTCGGCCGCGCGCAGTGCCAGCAGCTCGGGCAGGGTGCGCGCGGGGGCCGGGACGGGGGCCGGGTTCCAGGTGCGGAGCAGCCTGGCGCGCTCGTCGGCGTCCAGCAGCTCGACCGCGCCGGTCGGCCGCGAGGGCTCGGCGGCGAAGGCCTCCAGCACGGCGGTGAGCCGCTTGCCGAAGCCTTCGATCTCGGCCGCGTCGAAGGCGTCGGACCGGTAGGTGAAGCGCAGTTCCAGGGAGTCGCCGGGAATGACCATGAGGGCGAGCGGGTAGTGCGCGCCGTCCGTGGAGAAGAAGTCCGCGACCGACAGGCCGCCGGGCAGGGTGAGCGTGGCCGGGTCGACGGGGAAGTTCTCGAGGACGGTGAGGGTGTCGAACAGGTCGCCGTGCCCGGCGGCCCGCTGGATGTCGGCCAGGCCGAGGTGCTGGTGAGCCATGAGGGCCCGCTGCTCCTCCTGCAGCTTCTCGCAGAGCTCCAGCAGCGTCTCCTCGCGCCCGACGCGCACCCGCACGGGCACCGTGTTGAGGAAGAGGCCGACCATGGTGTGGACCCCGGGTATCTCCGGCGAGCGGCCCGCGAGGGTCATGCCGAAGGTGACGTCCCGGCGGTCGGTGAGCCGGGCCAGCAACAGCCCCCACGCGGCCTGCACCACCGTGTTGAGGGTGACGCCGTGCTCGCGGGTCCGCTCGGTCAGCCGGGCGGTCGTCTCCGGTGCGAGCATGACGGCGACCTTGCTGGGGAGCACCGTCGTGGACCGGTCGTCGGGCATCGCGGCGAGCAGGGTCGGCTCGTCGAGTCCGTCCAGCGCGCTCCGCCAGGCCCGGACCGCGCCTTCGCGGTCCTGCTTGGCGAGCCAGGCCAGGTGGTAGCGGTACGGGGTCACGGGAGGCAGGGACGTGGCGTCCCCGCCGGCCGCGTACAGCTCGAACAGCTCGCGTACGAGGACGGGGGCGGACCAGCCGTCCAGCAGGATGTGGTGGTTGGTCACCAGCAGCCGGTGCCTGCCCTTCGCCACCCGGATGACGGTGAAGCGCAGGAGTGGTGGGTTGCGCAGGTCGAAGCGGGTCGCGCGGTCCCGTTCGGTGATGTTGCGCAGTGCCGCCTCCCGCTCCTGCTCCGGGAGGGTGCTCACGTCGGCCTCGTGCCAGGGCAGGTCGGTCGCCTTGGGCACGAACTGCAGCGCACGCGGGCCGTCGTGCCGGAATCCGGCGCGAAGGTTGCCGTGCCTGCCGAGCAGGGCGTGGGCCGCGGCGC
The DNA here is from genome assembly GCF_030816615.1 of Streptomyces sp. B1I3. NCBI lineage: Bacteria > Bacillati > Actinomycetota > Actinomycetes > Kitasatosporales > Streptomycetaceae > Streptomyces > Streptomyces sp. B1I3. Next base: position 4,323,809 of record NZ_JAUSYD010000001.1, on the reverse strand, counting down.
GCAGTGCGGCCACGTCGAGCGGGCCGTCGATGTCCAGTCCCAGCTGCATGACGTAGACGTCGGGACCCGACTGCTCGTCGTACTGGGCGTGGAAGAGCAGACCCTCCTGCAGCGGGGTGAGCGGCAGTACGGCTTCCAGCGACGACGTGTCGTTCGTGCTCATTCCTAGACGCTCCACTTCGACTCGAACTCGTCGAGTTCGTCCTGCGAGACCAGGTCCATGTCCCACTCGCCCGCGGCGGCCGGGTCGGACGGCGTTCCGTCTCCCGCGGGCACCGGTTCGGCCATCGCGGCGAGGGCCCGCACGGTGCGGTGCGCGAACACGTCCTGCGGGGTGAACACCAGGCCCTCGGCGCGAGCCCGGCTGACGAGCTGGATCGAGACGATGCTGTCGCCGCCCTGGCGGAAGAAGTCGTCCTCCGCACCGGCCCTGGGAAGTCCGAGCACCTCGGCGAACAGCCGGGCGAGCGTCTCCTCCTGCGGTGTGGCGGGCAGCGCGTCCGAGGACGCCGCCGCGTCGGGCGCGGGCAGCGCCTTGTGGTCGAGCTTTCCGTTCAGCGTGACCGGCAGGGCGTCCAGGAGCACCAGCGCGGTGGGCACCATGTAGTCGGGCAGCCGCTCGGAGAGCGCCTCCTGGAGCTCGGCGACCAGTGCCCCGGTCCTCCGGGCGACGAGCGGGTCGTTCGCGAAGCGGGCGGGCATCTCGTCCGGGAGGTACAGGTCCCGGTAGGCGGGTACCGCGTCCGTCCCGTCAGGTGCGTGCTCCGGTACGAACACCGCGTCCAGCCGGCCGTCGTCCGCCCCCGCCGTCCAGGTGACCAGCGCCCGGTAGCCGGCGGGCGTGCCGGCCTCGTGCAGGGCCGTGACGTCGACGCCCTCCGGTGCCGTGGTGGCGCCGGTGCCGTCCGGCTCGGCCAGGTCCGCGTCGAGCCTGCCGTTGGGGATGCCGGTGACGCGCAGTCCCTCCGGGCGCTCGTCGCGCAGCCGGGCGGCGATCCCGTCGAGGCCGCCCGCCCGCTCCCACCCGAGCGACGGCACCTGCGCGAGCGTGACGGGCGCGGCCGGCCGCTTGTGCAGGACCACGTCGTAGCGGTAGCGGCTGAGCTCGTTGGTGTAGTCGCCACGCTTGACGCGGACGTCCGCGCCGCCGAAGCCCTCCAGCGATCCGGCCAGGGTGTCGAACAGAGCCGGGTCCACCAGCAGTTCGGTTTCGCGCTCGACCGCCCGGTCCACGGCGAGACGGGTGGTGGCCGCGTCGTCCCCGGGGTGGCCGGTGCGGTGGACGGCCGCCCGCATGCGGCGCAGCAGCCGCAGGTCGCGGAGGTCGCCGAGGAAGACCGCGCCGGTGTCACCGAGCAGGGCGAACGCCTTCCTGATGACGTCGGTCAGGTAGTCGACGCCCGGGAAGTACTGCGCCACCGAGTTGATGACGACGGTGTCGAACGACCCGGCCGGCAGCTCGTCCAGCAGGTGCGCGGGGGTCGCCGTGAAGCAGGTGCGCTCGGCGAGCTCCGGGATCTGCGCGGTCTGCCTGACCAGGGTCTCGATCACCTCACCCGACAGGTCGGTGCCCCAGTACAGGTCCACGTGGGGGGCGACCGGCGTCATGATCAGTCCGGCGCCGACGCCGATCTCCAGGACCCGGCGGGGCCGCAGCTCCAGGATCCGGTCGACGGTCGCCGAGCGCCAGGCGCGCATCTGCGACTCGGGCAGCTCCGATCCGTCGTAGCTGCTGTGCCAGCCGCTGAAGTTCTCGCCGAGCGGCGGCCCGTCGTGGGCCGACGCGCCGTACACCTCGTCGTTGATGGCCTGCCACTTGCCGACCTGGTCGGTCTCCAGGCCGGTGTCACGGGCATCCGGATCCTGCGCGGCGGGCACGACGTAGCCGACCAGCCGGCGCTCGCCGGGACGGTCCTCACGGACCACCACGGCGGCCGACTCGACCTGCGGCTGGTCGGTCAGCGCGTCGGTGATCTCGCCCAGCTCCACCCGGAAGCCGCGCAGCTTCACCTGGTCGTCGGTCCGGCCGACGAACTCCAGCTGACCGTCGGCACGCCGGCGCACCACGTCGCCGGTACGGTACATGCGCTCTCCGGGCGGGCCGAACGGCGCGGCGACGAACCGCTCCGAGGAGAGCCCGGGACGCCCGAGGTAGCCGCGGGCCAGGTTGACTCCGGCGATGTACAGCTCGCCGAGCACGCCGACCGGGACCGGGCTGAGCTGCGCGTCCAGCACGTAGGCACGGGCGTTGGCGATCGGGGTGCCGATCGGCGGGGCGACGGCCCCGGACAGCGGGGCGCTCATCGTGGCGCAGACGGTCGTCTCGGTGGGGCCGTACGCGTTGATCATGCGCCGGCCCGCCGACCAGGTTCCGGCCAGCTCGGCCGAGCACGCCTCACCCGCGACGGTCAGCACCATGCCGGCCGGTACCGCGGCCGGGTCCAGGCCGGTCAGCGCGATGGGCGGGATCGTCGCGTGGCTGATGCGCCGCTCGGTCAGGAACGCGGCCAGCGCCTCGCCGAGCAGCAGCCCGCTGCCGACCGGGAGCACGAGGGTCGCCCCGCTCAGCAGGGCGATGCAGGTCTCGGACACCGCGGCGTCGAAGCTCGGTGCCGCGTACTGGACGACCCGGCTGTCCGGGCGGACGTCGAACCGCTCGCCCTGGGCGACGGCGAGGTTCCCGATACCCCGGTGGGTGACCACGACGCCCTTGGGGCGGCCGGTCGAACCGGAGGTGTAGATGACATAGGCGGGGTGGCCGACGGCGGAGGGCTCCCGCCGGTCGGCGTCCGACAGCGGTCCATCGGGCCGGGCCGCGATCCGGGCGGCGGGGACCGGGTCGTCCACGACGATCGCGGGTACGTCCGGCACCACGTCCCCGGCCATCTCCGCCACGGTGGAGGTGGTCAGCATCAGCACGGGCGCGGAATCCTCGGCCATGAAGGCGACGCGCTCGCGCGGATAGCCGGGATCGACCGGTACGAACGCGGCACCCGCCGTGACCACGGCGAGCTGCGCCACGAGGAGGTCCAGCGACTTCGGCATGACCAGGAGTACCCGGTCCTCCGCACCGATCCCGCGCGTGACCAGGTGCCGGGCCAGCTTGTTGACCCGTCCGCCCAGTTCGGCGTAGCTCAGTTCCTGCCCGCCCGCAGCCACCGCGGGCGAGCCGGGGGTGCGCGCGACCTGGTCGGCGAAGAGCTGGGCCAGCGTGCCCTCGGCGACCGGGCGCGCGGTGTCGTTGAAGTCGACGAGCAGCCGGCGGCGTTCGTCGGCGTCCAGTACATCCAGTTCGCTCAGGCGGCTCTCCGGCCGGACGGTGGCCTGGTCCAGCAGGCGCGTCAGCCTCCGGGTGAGCAGCTCGATCGTCGCTTCGTCGTACAGGTCGGTGGCGTACTCGACGGCACAGGTGGTGTGGTCCGGGGTGTCCCCGTCGCCCTTGACCTCGCGGAAGTCGAACAGCAGGTCCAGCTTGGCGGTGTGGGTGACGGCGGGTTCGATCCAGGCGTCGAGGCCGGGCAGGTCGAGCCCCGGGGTCGCGTTGTTCTGGAAGCCGAGGCCGATCTGGATCAGCGGGTGCCGGCCGGCCGAACGCTCCGGGTTGACGGCCTCCACCAGCCTCTCGAAGGGCAGGTCCTGGTTGGCGAAGGCGGCCAGGCCGTCCGCGCGGGCCCTGCCCAGGAGGTCCTCGAAGCTCGGATCGCCGGACAGGTCGGTGCGCATCACCAGGGTGTTGACGAGGAAGCCGACCAGGTCGTCCAGCGCCTCGTCGGTACGTCCCGCGATGGAGATGCCGAGGGGGATGTCCTCACCGGCGCCCAGCTTGCCGAGCAGCGCCGCCAGGGCGGTCTGCACCACCATGAACGGGCTGACGTCGTGCTTGCGCGCGCAGCGGGTCAGCTGCTCGTGCAGTGCGGGCGGCAGGTCGAAGCGGAGCGTCTCGCCGCGGTAGGACGCGACGGGCGGCCTGGGCCGGTCGGTGGGCAGGGTGACTTCCTCGGGCAGTCCGCGCAGGTACTGCGTCCAGAAGGCCAGCTGGCCGGAGATCGCGGAGCCCGGGGTGTCCTCGTCGCCCAGGATCTCGCGCTGCCACAGGGTGTAGTCGGCGTACTGCACCGGCAGCGGCTCCCACTCGGGGCCCGTGCCGGCGCACCGTGCGGTGTACGCGGTCTGGAGGTCGCGGGTGAGCGGCACCAGGGACCAGCCGTCGCCGGCGATGTGGTGCATCGGCATGAGGAGGGCGTGCTCATGCTCGGACACGGCGAACAGGTGCGCCCGGATGGGAGCCTCGGTGGCCAGGTCGAAGCCGACCGCGGCGCGTTCGGTCATCGCCGCGGCGAGCCGGTCCGCGGCGATCTCCGTCACCCCCATGACAGGGGTGGCCTCCGCCGCCGGCAGGATGTGCTGGCGCGGGGTGCCCCGGTCGTCCGGGAAGACGGTGCGCAGACTCTCGTGCCGGCCGACGATGTCGCCGATCGCCGCCTGCAGCGCCTCACGGTCCAGCGTGCCGTTGAGCCGCACCACGAGCGGGATGTTGTACGTCCCGGAGCCGCCGTCGATCTTGTCGATGAACCACAGCCGCAGCTGGGCGAAGGACAGCGGGATCTCCTGCGGCTTGTCCATCCTGGTCAGCGGCCGCCGGGCCGTGGGGACGTCCCCGTGGCCGGCGAGCCAGGCGATCAGGGTCGCGGGAGTGGGCGCCTCGAAGATCGTACGGATGGCGAGTTCGACGCCGAACGCCGCGCGGACCCGGCTGACCAGCCTGGTCGCCAGCAGTGAATGGCCGCCCAGGTCGAAGAAGTTGTCGTCCAGGGAGACCGCGGGCAGACCGAGAATCTCGGCGAAGAGCCCGCAGAAGATCTCCTCCTCCGGAGTGCGGGGTGCCCGGCCGCCGCTGGATCCCGTCATGTCCGGGGCGGGCAGGGCCCGGGTGTCGAGCTTCCCGTTCCCCGTCAGGGGCAGCACGTCCAGCTGGACGAACGCGGCGGGCACCATGTGCTCGGGCAGGCCGGCGGCGACGTGCTTGCGCAGCATGAGCGGCTCCAGGTCGACCCGGCCGCCGGGCCCATGATCGCCGACGACGTAGGCGACCAGCCGCATGTCGTCGGGCGTGTCCTCGCGCACGACGACGGCGGCCTGCCGGACATCGGGATGCAGCAGGACGGCGGCCTCGATCTCGCCGAGCTCGATGCGGAAGCCGCGGATCTTCACCTGCTGGTCGGCCCGCCCCATGTACTCCATGTCGGCGCTGCCGTCCCCGGCCCAGCGGGCCAGGTCGCCGGAGCGGTACATGCGCTCGCCCGCCGGACCGAAGGGGTCCGCGACGAACCGGGTACTGCTCAGGTCCGGCCGCCCCAGGTAGCCGTCGGCGACGGCGGGACCGCCGACGTACAGCTCACCGGTCACGCCGGGCGGGACCGGGCGCAGCGCGGTGTCGAGCAGGTAGACGCGCAGGTCCCTGATGCCGAGGCCGATCATGCTGCCGCTGCCGGACGTGGCGCACGCCGCGTCGAGCATCCGCTCGGTGGTGTGCACCGTGGTCTCGGTGATGCCGTACATGTTGACGAGCCGCGGCGAGTCCTCCGGATGCCGCTCGTACCACTCGGCCAGCCGCCCGAACTCCAGCGCCGCCCCACCGAAGATGACGTAGCGCAGGGCGAGTGCCCGCCCGGTGTCCGGGTTGTCCTGGTCGGCCTGGATCAGCTGGTAGAAGGCCGACGGCGTCTGGTTGAGGACGGTGACCCGCTCCCGCACGAGGAGCCGCAGGAACTCCTCCGGCGCCCGGCTCACCGCGAAGGGCACCACGACAAGGGTGCCGCCGTGCAGCAGGGCGCCCCAGATCTCCCACACGGAGAAGTCGAAGGCGTAGCTGTGGAACAGCGCCCACACGTCGTCGGGACCGAAGCCGGTCCACCGCTCGGTCGAGTCGAAGAGCCGGATCACGTTCTGGTGGGCGACGACGACGCCCTTGGGTCTGCCGGTCGACCCGGAGGTGTAGATGACGTACGCGGCCTGGTCGGGCAGCACGTGCCCGCCGCGCTCGGCGTCCAGGACCGGCGTGCTCGCCAGGCCGCCCAGCCCGGCCACCGTATCCGGGCGGTCCAGCACGATCTCCGGCGTCCGGACCGTCAGTTGCGCGAAGGCATCACGCTGAGCGGTGACCACCACGGCGGGCTCGGCGTCGCCGAGCATGTAGGCCACCCGGTCCGCGGGGTACTCGGGGTCGATCGGCAGGTATGCCGCCCCCGCCTTCAGCGTGGCCAGCAGGGCCACGGCCATGTCCACGGAGCGGGGCATCGCCAGCGCGACGAGCTGTCCGCGGCGGACACCCCGGCTGATGAGCAGCCGGGCCAGCTGGTTCGAGCGGGCGTCGAGTTCCCGGTAGGTGAGGGACCGGGTGCCCGATCCGTCGGGGTGGACGACCGCCCGGTTGTCCGGGTACGCGGCCGCCGCGGCGGCGAACCGCTCGGGCAGCGAGGTGCGCTCCCCCGGCTCCGGGGTCCGGTCCGCTCCGCCCCAGTCGCCGACCAGCCTGGCCAGCATCTCGGGGTCGACGACGTCCAGCGCGCCGATCGGGCGGTCGGGGTACTCGGTGAGCTCGTCGAGCAACCGGGTGATCAGCCGGTGGTGCTGCCGCACCGCTTCCGTGCTGTACACGTCCGGGTTGGCCGAGACGTCGAACCGGAAACCACCGTCCTGATCGCCGACGACGATGAGGGAGAAGTCGTCGTCGTGTCCGGCCATCAACGGGTGCAGGCTCGCCGGCATCCCGGCGAAGTGCAGGGCGGGCGCGGCGATGTGCAGATTGAGCCTCGGGCCGAGCAGCCTGCCGTCGGAGCCCAGGAGCTTCAGATCGCGGCGGAGGTCCTCGTAGCGGTAGCGCTTGTGCCGGGAGACTGCGCGCATGCGCTGGTGGGCGTGGCGGACGAGTTCCTGCGCCGTCATGTCGGGGCGCACCGTCATCCGGACGCCGACCACGTTGGACACCATGCCGGGCACGGTCCGCCCCGGGCCGGTCGACCGCGCGGCGACCGACAGGGCGATGACCACGTCACCGCTGCCCGACACCCGGCTCGTGTAGGTGGCGAGGGCGGCGAGCACCACGGCCGGCCAGCCGACCCGTACGTCACGCGCCGCGTCGCGGACACGGTTGGCGGAGTCCACCGGGACGTGGCGGGTCCCCCGCACCTGGTCGGTGGGCATGGCCGTCGGGCGGTCCCCGAGGCTCACCGCGTTCGGCCGGTCCTCGAACTCCGCCGTCCAGAAGTCCCGGTCGGCCTCGAAGGCGGCGGACTCCTGGTAGGCGGTCTCGTCGTCGATCAGCTCGCGCAGCGGGGGGAAGGCACCGCCCGAGGTGTCCTCGCCCGTCACCAGGCCGGTGTAGACGTCGGCGGTGCGGGAGGCGACGAGACTCGCGCCGAAGCTGTCCATCACCAGGTGGTGGTAGCGGTAGTAGAAGAAGAAACGGTCATCGGCGACCTTGATGAGCGCGAAGCGGTACAGGGCGCCGCCGAGCACGTCCACCGGGGTGCGCGCGTCCGCCCACATCCACGCCTCCGCCGCGTCGCCCGGCCGGTCCTGGGCACTCAGGTCGAGGACCTCCAAGGGCTCCGCCGACCAGTCGGTGACCGGCACGACCACCTGGACGGGGCCGGTGTCACCCTCGACGAACCGGGCACGGACCGCCTCGGCCTCGCCGACGACCTGCCGCATGGCGGCGGTGAAGAGCAGGGGGTCGACCGCGCCCGCTATCTCCAGGTACAGGGCCGCGTTGAACGTCGCGTTCGGACCGCTGAGGCTCTGCGCGTACCAGATTCCGGCCTGGCCGGCGGTCAGCGGCAGAACCGTGGCTGACGAGTCAGACATCTGTCCTCTGTTTCTTCGGGCCTGGCCGATCCGGGAATCGGTCGGTGAGCTTGGTGTCGGCAGGCACGGGGCTCCGGGCCGCCGGCGCAGGCCGGCTCACCGGCCGTCAGTAGGTGGGCATGGCCGTGCCGTTCGCCCGTGGAGCCGGTTTCCGCCGGCTGCGGTCCATCAACGTCCAGTAAACGAATACACGCCCGGACAAGCTGTGTCGCACGTGGATGCAATTTCCGGAAAGCGCTCTTCTCACCCTCGGCACGAAGGATTCGGATTCCCCCGGACCGGATTGCCTTGCAGCAAGTGGCAGCACATCCGGCGGACCGGAATTCCGTCCGTAGCATCACCCCGAGCAGGCTCATCACCACATCGAAGACAGGGAAATTTCCCATGACCGACGCCATGGAGATACCGGCGACCTGCCCCGTCGCCCCCCGCGGATGGCCCAACCCGCTGCTCGCCGAGTACGACCAGGTGCCGGCGGGCCGTCCGCTGACCCAGGTGACCATGCCGTCGGGCAGCAAGGCGTGGCTCGTCTCCCAGCACGACCACATCCAGCGACTGCTGGCCGACGACCGGTTCAGCGTCGAGCCGCACCCGACGTTCCCGATCAGGTTCCCGGCGCCGCAGGAACTGCTGGACATGATCGCCCGCGACTCGAAGAACCTGCTGGTGACCATGGACCCGCCGCGGCACACGCGGGTCCGTCAGATGGCACTGCCCGACTTCACCATCAAGGCCGCCGAGAAGCTGCGCCCCCGGGTCCAGGAGCTCATCGACGGCTACCTGGACCGGATGGAGACGGCCGGCGGTCCGCTCGACCTCGTCCAGGCCCTCGCCCTGCCGCTGCCCGCGCAGGTGATCTGCGAGATGGCCGGCATCCCCGAGGCCGAGCGTGATGTGTTCACGCGCAACGCCGCGATCATGGTGGGCACGCGCCACTCGTACACCATGGACGAGAAGATGGCCGCCAACAACGAGCTGATGGAGTACTTCGCGACTCTCGTCACCGAGAAGCAGAAGAACCCCACCGACGACATGCTCGGCAACTTCATCACCCGGGCCGGCCGGACCGACGAGTTCGACCACCACGGTCTGACGCTGATGACGAAGATGCTGCTGCTCGCCGGCTACGAGTTCATCGTGAACCGCATCGCCCTCGGCACCCAGACGCTCCTCGACCACCCCGACCAGCTGAAGGCCCTGCAGGCCGACCCGGCGGGGCTGATGCCCAAGACCGTGAACGAGGTGCTGCGGCACTTCAGCATCGTCGACGAGATCATCGCCCGCGTGGCGCTCGCCGACGTGGAGATCGACGGGGTGACCATCAAGGAGGGCGAGGGCATCCTCGTGCTCAAGGGCCTCGGCGACCGGGACCCCGCCAAGTACACGGACCCGGACGCCTTCGACATCCACCGCGACTCCCGGGACCACCTGGCCTTCGGCTACGGCGTCCACCAGTGCCTGGGCCAGCACGTGGCGCGGCTGATGATGGAGCTGTGCTTCACCTCGCTGTTCACCCGCTTCCCGGGTCTGCACGTGGTCGAGTCGGACGAGCCGATCGAGCTCGTCGACGGGCTGCCGCCGGTGCACAAGCTCGTGGTCGGCTGGTGAGCGGCATGCGGGTGAACGTCGACCGCGACCGCTGCATCGGCGCCGGTCTCTGCGTGATGAGCGCGCCGTCGGTCTTCGACCAGGAGGACGACACCGGCCTGGTCGTCCTGCTCGACGACCGCCCCGCGGGTGCCGACTCCGAGCACGCACGCAAGATCGCCGAGCACATCTGCCCGTCGAAGGCCATCCGGATCACCGGCGGCTGAGCCGGCCCCGCACACCGGGCCGACGGGCCCGCCCCGGCCCGGGGCGGGCCCCGCGTCGTGCCCCCACCACGCCTCCCCACGTCCGCACCCGTGCGCGGTGCGGGCGGTCGACCAGAGTGGACAGCATCCATGACAACACCCAGCGCCTGGAAAGTACTGAGCGCGGGCCGGGGCCCCGGCCTCGTCCTGGCCGTCGACTTCGCCACCACCGGGCGTTCCGACTCCGGCTTCTCCGACCTCGCCCCGCGCCTCGGCCCGGAGTTCACCGTGTGGGAGACGAGGCAGCCCGACACGGGCGACGGGATGTCCGCGCGGGACTACGTCGAGCGGTGGGCCAGGGAGGTCGAGGACAGCGGGCGTACCGTCCGGGCGGTGCTCGGCTACTGCGCCGGCAGCGTCTTCGCCGGGGAGCTGGCCGCCAGGCTGGCCGCCGGGCAGGCCGAGCCGCCCGGGTTCCTGATGTTCGACCCGGAGGTGCCGACCCCGGCCGCCCTGGACCGGGACTTCACCGCCATGCTGGACCAGTTCGCCTCGGTCCTCTCCGCCGGCGAGGTGGCCGCCGCCCGGCAGGCCGCGGCGGCGGCACGGGCGGCCGCCTCCGACTTCGCCGCCTTCGGGGACGAGCTCGTACGGATCTTCCGGGAGCAGGCCGGGGCCGCGTTCGCCCGCGAGGAGCTCGACCCGGACCTGCTCGAGGAGTTCGCGGCGGTGTTCAGGTCGTTCGTCTCGTACCTGGACGCGGCCCGGGAGATCGATCCGACCGCCGCCTGGCGCACCGCCACCTCGGTGAACTCCCTGGAGCCGACCGAGGGCGCCCGGCTCGCCGCGCGGGCCGTCGACATCCCCGTCCGCCACACCGACATCCTGCGCAGCGACCTGACGGCCGGTGCCGTCACCGAGTTCCTCTCCGCCCACGCGCTCTCCTGACGTGTGCCGGGGTGTCAGGGCCCCGGCACACGCCGGTCTCTGTCAGCGCCTGTCGGGTGACCTCTGATCGAGCTGGGCGCGCGGCCTGCTCGAACCGATGAGGGCGCCGACCGTCATGACGCACCGGTCGCCGTCCCAGCTCTCCCCGGAGACGAAGACGTTGTCGGCCATCAGCCGGTCGATGCGCGCCACATGGCGCAGCACCGCTCCCGGCCGGACCTCACCGGCGAAGCGGCAGCGCCGGAACGCCGCGGCGACCTGCACTCCCCCGGTGGTTCCGCTCGACAGCCACAGGAGCACCGAGGACTGCCCGAAGGACTCCAGCATCAGCGCCCGGGGGTACATGTACCGGGACAGCGGCAGGCCGTCCTCCATCGCCCCGTAGCACGGCTCGGACCCGGAGACCGCCTTGAGCGTCGTGATCTCCCTGCCCGGGTCGAAGGCCTCCACCCGGTCGACCAGCAGCATCGGGTGGCGTACGGGCAGCCGGTCCAGGATCGCGGTGTAGTCCGGTCCGGCCGCGGTGGCGGGTACCGGGGGCGGCCCGCCCGCCGGGGTGAGCCGGTCGGACACGACGGCGTCCCGGCCGCCGAGCACCACCTTGGCGGCGACGACCGGGACACCGTCCTGGCGCACGCCGTCGGCGGTGACCAGCCACCGCCCGTCCCCGGTCTGCGCGGCGGTGACGTCGAGGCGGACCTCGTCGCCGCCCTGCATGGGCGCCAGCCACCGGCCCGTGACGACCTCCACCAGGTTCAGCGGCTCTCCGGTGCCGGTGAGCGTCGTCACCGCCTGCCGGAGCCCTTCGAGGACGAACACGGCCGGCAGCAGAGTGAGGCCGGGGAAGTGCCCGGCCATGTACGGGTCGTCGGCGCGGACCGTCTTGAACGTGCGGAACCGCAGGTCCGGTCCGCCCGGGCACACCTCGATCCGGTCGACCGCGCGCAGCGGCGTGGCGAAGGTGTGCGGCGCCCCGGCCGGCCCGCCGCTCATATGAACCACACGTGGTCGTACGCGGGCCAGCGGGCCGCCAGTTCCGCCGGGTCCAGGCAGGTGGTGCCAGGCACCAGGTCCCCGGGCGTGAAGCCGAGCCCGGTGAGCGCGGCCCCGTCCACGAAGACGTCGAAGCCCGCGTCGACCAGGTCCCGTACGGAACCCCGGTAGTCCGGCAGCGTGTCCAGAGTCGTGGAGCCGAGCCGCAGGGAGGGCACGTACGTGTGCTCCTCGACGGCCATCGTCACCGTCGCGCCGCGCAGCGCGAGGTCGACCTGCTCGAACTGCCCGTGCAGGTCGAGCAGTCCGTACAGCGGATGGAAGAACTGCACCTCGACCGCGCCCCGGTAGGCACGGTCGATGACGCAGAGTACGCGCCTGCGGGGCTCCGCCCGTCGGTTCGTCGTCATCAGGCTCCCCCGAGGTAGAGCGTCTGCCGGGCGGCGTCGATGGTCCCGGCCAGCCGGAGCGGCGACCGGTGCCGCACCTGCGGTATGTGGTGGATCGCGCCGCGCTCCTCGGAGCACGCGGTGCACGCGATCCAGGCGAAGCGGCCCTTGCCGTCGGCGGTCAGCTGCCGGACGACGGCCGAGGACGAGGGGTAGTGCCCCTCCGGGTCACGGGTGTTCGGCAACTTGGTGTCGCCGAACGTGTCCTGGGTGAGCATGTTGGCGTAGCCGCACGCCCAGACGCGTACCGAGCCGCCGTTCTCCAGCACCGCGTGCGAGAGCCGCAGCGCCGAGGTGACCACGTCACCGGAGTGCGGGGCCGCCGTCATGATCAGCAGCAGGTCCCAGACACGGCGCTTCATCGGAGTACCCATCAGTGCCACACTCCCCTGCAGTCGTCCTCGGCCAGGGCGGCCGCGACGCTGTCCATGCCGGCGAGCCGCACGTGCGGTGAGAGCCGGGCGGGGGCCAGCGCGCGCTGCGCCGCGGAGAAGTCGTCCACCAGGACCTCGACCCCCGCCTCGGCGAGCCGCCCGATCTCCGGCACGTCGGTTCCCACCGCGCTGAGCACCCCGTCCTCGACGAGGTAGACCCGTACCCGGTGGCCCGCTTCGGCCAGCGCCACGGCGTCCAGGAGGAAGGTGCCCGCGTTGGGCCCCGCCCAGTTGCCCTTGCTCTCGATCAGGAAGTAGGAGGCGGCGGCCCCGCCGGTGTCCGCGGTCCGGACCGGCTGCGCCTCCATCAACCGCTCAGCTTCCGGCTGAGCAGTTCGCGGATGTCGGTGAACGTCCGGAGCTTGACGAGCTCCTCCTCGGGGATCCTGATCCCGTAGCGCTGCTCCAGCGTGACGGCGAGTTCCAGCGCGACGACCGAGTCGACGCCCAGCTCCTCGATGAGGAGCACGTCGTCGGTCAGGGCCGTGGACTCGACGTCCAGGGTGTCCGCCACCATGTCCCGCAGCTCCGACGTGTCCAGCGTGCTTTCGACCGTCACCGGATCCCCTTTCTTTCGACTATTCATATTCGGCTCCGCTTCATAAGGAGTTCTGTTTTCCTTTTTACGGAGCCGGACCGATCGCCCCGAATCGTATGGGAGGCGGCCGAACACCCGATCCTTTTCTGCAGGTACTTGCAGGGATAACGGCCGCCCGGCAGCCACGACGGCACCCTGTTCGCTATCGGTCAATTTATTCCGCACGTTCCGAAGGAGTGGGGTGCCGGTGACGGTCGTCGTCACAGGGCTGGGAGCAATGACGTGCTTCGGCAGCGGAGTCGACGCGCTGTGGGAGGGGCTGCTGCGTGCCGACCGCCGGCCGGTGCCCGCGCCGGACGGCTGCGGGCTGCCGGACCATCCGCGGCTGTACGCCGCCCCGCCAGGCGCCGGAACCCCCGGGCGCACCAGTTCGCTGGTCGTCGAGGCGGTCGCGGAGGCCGTCGCCGAGGCCCGGCTGACCCGAGAGGACCTGTTCGACGCGGGCCTCACCGTCGGCACGTCGCTCGGCGACATCGACCTGGCCGAACTGCCGGGTGGGCCGGACCGCCGGTCCGCCACGCACGGGGTGACCGCGGTGGTCGCCGACCGGTTCGGCATCGGGGGCTGTGCCCACACCCTGTCCACCGCCTGCTCCGCCGGGGCGTACGCGGTGGGCTGGGGCGCCCGGCTGATCGAGACGGGGCAGGCCGACATCGTCGTCGCCTGCGGCGGCGACGCCTTCTCCCGGGTCGCCGTCGGCACGCTCCACCGGTTCGGACTTCTGGACCCCGAGTGCTGCCGGCCCTTCGACACCGGTCGCGCGGGCATGGTCACCGGCGAGGGAGCCGCGGCCGTGGTGCTGGAGTCCGCCGAGTCCGCCCGGCGCCGGGGCGTGACCGCCCAGGCGGCGCTCACCGGCCAGGGATGGAGCTGCGACGCCCACCACCCGATGGCCCCGGAGCCGTCCGGCGGGCAGCTGCGGCGTGCGGCCGCCCAGGCACTCGCCACCTCGGAGCTCCCCGGAGCAGTGGTCCTCCACCGCGCCGGGGTGGCGCTCAACGACTCCGTGGAGAGCACGGCCGTCAGCGAGGCCGTCACCGCCGCCGGCGGCGACATCGCCCGGACGGCCGGTTACGCGCCGAAGGCGGTCATGGGCCACACCGCGGGTGCGGCCGGGGTGTTCGGCTGTGTCATAGCCGCCCGGATGCTGCGCACCGGCCTGGTGCCGCCGAACGCCCACGTCACCGAGGTCGACCCCACCTGCCCGATGGACGTCCCCCTCGCGGGGCCCCGTGCCGCTGCCCCGCCCGGCCGTACTGGTGAGCGGGACCGGGTTCGGGGCCAACAACGCGGTGCTCGCCTGGGAGGCCGTCGCGTGAACGTACTGCTCACGGGCGCCGGCTCGGTCGCGGAGACTCCCCCCGACGCGGCGCGGGACAGGGACCCGGACTGGTTCGACCCCACCGAACACCTCGGCCGGCGCGGCTGGAAGTACTTCGCCCCGGCCACCCGGTACCTCCTGGCCGCCGGCCATCAGGCGCTCGGCCGCCGCCACGACGGCCCGCCCCTGGACGGCGACCCCAGCCTGCGCCTCGGTGTGGTCACGGGCACCCAGTACGCGATCGCCCGTGCGCACCGCCGGATGGACGACACCCTGCGCACGGAGGGCGTCCGGGCCATCAGCCCGGCCGAGGTCCCCGCCTTCTCGATGAGCACCCCCGGCAGCCAGCTCGCGATCAGCACCGGGGCCCGGGCGTTCTCGGTCACGCTGACCAATCCCGTCACCGCGGGGCTGGAGGCCGTGCACTTCGCGCTCACGGCGCTGCGTACCGGCCGTGCGGACCGGGTGGTGGCCGCGGCCACCGACCAGGCGCCCGACGGGGACGAGGGGCACGGCCTGCTGGACGGCGCCGCCGCCGTCGTCCTGTCCACGCCGGACGCGGCCGGTCGGGCCGGTGCACTCGCCGAGATCACCGGCGGCCTCTCCCGGTTCCTGCCGCGGGGTTCCGACGGCCGCCGGGACCCGGCCGCCGTCGCGGCGGCCGGCGTACGCGTCGCCGCCCTGGCCGCCGGTGCGCACGGTGTACGGCTGGTCGTCGGCGCACCGTCCACGTCCGCGCCGCTCGCGGCCGCGGTGCTCGACGCCGTCGCCACGGCGATCGCCGGGTCCGCGGGTTCGCTGTGCGGCTCCGGCGGACAATTCGCCGAGGCCCGGCATTGCACAGCCTCGGGAATGCTGGAGCTGATAGCGCTGGCGAGGGCGGGAGGGCCCGCCCTCCTGGTCTCGCTCTCCGATTCCGGGCACCTCACCGCCATAGCACTGCGCAGCCCGTGCGAACGTGGTTTTCACCATTCTTCCGCAACTGGATTTCCCGTAAAAGGAGGTGGGGTACTTTGACCGCTGATGACCGGTCAGATACCATGCCGATCATGACAGTAATGGCGGCACAGCCGACCTCCCGGCTGATCAAGATGCGCAGGATATGCGGCTACGGCACCGTGGTCGCGGTTATGCCGTACATGCTGATCAAAATCGTCTGGACATTCGGAATCTTCCTCCCGAACGACGAAATGGGCGAAGCGGATTGGCGCGCGATCAATGCGACGACCGCGGTGCTCGCCGCGGTGGGAATCCTGCTGGCGGTGGCATTCATACAGCCCTGGGGCGAGAGGCTTCCGGCATGGCTGATCGTCCTGCCCGTCTGGGTGGGCACCGGCCTGCTCGTCCCGATGCTGGTCCTGGCACCGGTGCTCGGCCCGGCCGCGATGTCCCAGGACGAACAGGCCGACGCCTCCAACGACCTCTGGGCGTACGAGCAGGTGCTCGTCATGATCTCGCTGGTGGGTGTCGGCATCGGCCTGCCCCTCGCACTCGCCGGGTACGCGCGGGCGCGGTGGCCGGAAGCACTGAGCGGTCCGGTCGACGGCGATGAGGTCGCGGGCGGCACCCGGTCGCTGCAGACGACGGTGGCACGACTGCTCGCCGCGGGCTGCGTCGCGCTCGGTCTCGTCAAGGTGTTCTGGGCGGCCGGCGGAACGGCGGGGCTCGACGCGGACCGCTTGTCCTACCGTGACATGTGGTGGCACCTGCTGTCCCTGAGCATGGGGGTCTGGGCCTTCCTGGGCGCCTGGGGACTGCTCGTCCTGACGAGCCGGCGGGGGGCGAAGAAGTTCCTGGTCCCCATGGCGGCGTCCTGGATCTCTTCGGGCATGCTCTTCTCGTACAGCCTCTACAGTCTGCTGACCAACCTCGGCACGAAGCGCCCCGCCCCCGAGAACGAGGTCGCGCACCTGCTGGCCGGCCAGGTCGGCACGGTCCTGGGCGTCCTCATGGGGATGGTCATCCTGCTGGTGCTGCACGACCGCAGGCGCGCGCTGCGTGAGGCGGCCTGAACTCCCTCCCCCGTACGGTGAACGCCGCGTCGACATGGTCGGCGCGGCGTTCACGCGTCACGGACGGGCCGCGCCCGGAAGGGGTTCGGTACACCACCGCGGCAGCCCGGACCACACGTCCGTCTCGTAGAAGTGCCCACCCGGCAGCTCGCAGGCCTCGAAGCCGCCGTCCGCCAGTGACTTCCAGCCCTCTTCCACCTCGGCGAAGGCCACGGTGTCGCCGGAGCCGTAGAGCACTCTCAGCGGCACGGTCGCCCGGGTTCCCTCGGTGAAGCTGTACGACTCCGACACGGCGAGGTCGGCGCGGAGCAGTTCCACGGCGATGGCGCGGAGTTCGGGTTCGTTGGCCACGACCGCCGGCATCTGCCCGAAGGTGCGCATCCAGGCGACGAGGGCGTCGTCACTGTCGTCCGAGCGGGGGGTGTGGGCGGTGTGGAACTGGCGTCGGTGGGGCGCGACCCCGCCGGAGACGACGAGCGCGGACGGGGGCGGGACGCCGAGGCGTCCGAGCTGGGCCGCCGTCTCGAAGGCCAGCCAGGACCCCATGCTGTGGCCGAACAGCGTGTAGGGCCGGGAGGTGAGGCCGCGGACGGCGTTCACCACGTCGTCGCGCAGGGCGATCCAGTCGCGCGCGAACGGCGTGCCGAACCTCATCTCCCGCCCCGGGTAGCAGATCAGTGCCAACTCCACGTCCGCGGGCATGGCTTCGGCCCACTGGCGGAACGGTGCCGTGCCGCCGCCGCAGAAGCTCAGGCACACCAGGACCCGGCCGGCGCCCGGACGGGGCCGGGGCCGGTACACCGCCGAGGAGCGGGAGACCGTCTGCATGATCGTCCTTTCCGGGGCCGTCCTACTTCGACTCGGCCATCTGGCGCTGGAGGCTCAGCGGGCGCATGTCGGTCCAGTTCTCGTTGACGTAGTCCAGGCAGGCCTGCCTGCTGTCCTGGCCGTGCTTCACCGTCCAGCCGGCGGGCACCTCGGCGAACGCGGGCCACAAGGAGTGCTGGCCCTCCTCGTTGACCAGCACGTAGTAGGAGGCGTCGTTGTCCTCGAACGGGTTGGTGCTCATCGTATTCTCTCCAACGTTTCTGGAAGGGGGCGAAGATGGGAAGAGATCTCTGCCGGAACGGCCGGGGAAAGAGTGAACGGCGCGGAAGGAAATCGGCGCACGCCTTTCAGGCGCCGTTCTTCCGGGCCGTCGGCACGGGGGCCCCGGCCGGCGTCCGTCCGCACTCCGCGTCCTCGTCCGGGCGCGGACCGCGAATGTCGTTCATCAGCGTCAGGACCGCCTGCGCGGACGACAGGACAGACCGTCCGTCGCGGGTCAGCCTGGCACCGCCGGGATGCCGGGTGAACAGTTTGAAGCCGAGGGAGCGTTCCAGGCACTGGATCTGATAGGTGATCGCCGGCTGGGAATAGGCGAGTTGCCGTGCCGCGGCATCCATCCGTCCGGTTTCCGCGACCGAAACGAAAGCTCTCAACTCACGCTCGTGCATCACACCTCGCATTCGGCCGATACCGCGGCGGGAATTCCGATGTCCAGGAACGCCGTGTCAAAATCCTACAGACACCTTCACTGTTCGTTCCCCTGTTCTTTCAGGAAGCTGCACGGCCCGCCGGGGCGGGACGGAAGACGCCCGCCCCGGCCGGGAGTCGGCCGGGGCGGGCGTCGATCCGGGTCGGCCCGGCGGGACTACCGGCTGCTGGAGCCGACGAGGTCCTCGGAGCCGTGGCCGGCGGGGGGCTCCACGCCCTCGCCCGCCGCAGCGCCGTCGCGGTTGCCCGGCCACCATGCCTTCGGTCCCACCAGGGTGGTGACCGCGGGAACGAGGAGGATCGCCATCAAGAACGCGCTGAGCAGGATCCCGAAGGCCACGGCGAAGCCCATCTGCTTCAGCATCGCGTTGTCCGCAAGCATCAGCACGCCGAAGGTGCCCGCGAGGATGACCGCCGCGGCGCTGATGGTGGGAGCGGAGTGCGTGACGGCCAGCCGGACGGCCTCCCTCGGCTCCTTGCCGCTGCTGACCTCCTCCCGCAGCCGGGCCACCATCAGGATGTTGTAGTCCGTCCCGATGGCGACGACGAAGAGGTAGACGATCACCGGCAGCATGAACAGCAGCCCGCCCGAACCGCTCTGGAACAGCCAGACGGTGGCACCGAGGGTGCCGCTGAAGCCCAGGCCGACCGAGATCATCAGGTACCAGGGGGCGATGACGCTGCGCAGCATCAGGCCGAGGATGAGCATGATCGCCACCGCGGCGACCGGGAACACGAGCCTGTAGTCGCGGTTCACGGCGGTGCGGACGTCGGCGAGGAGAGCGGTGCTTCCGCCGACGAACTGTTCGGTGTCCTGGGGCGCCGCCTGGTGGACCCTGTCCCGCAGTTCGCCCCCGACGAGTTCCATGGCCCGGTCCTCGGTGGGACGGTAGTCGAGCACGACGCCGTACTGCGCGACCCGGCCGTCAGGGCTGACCACGGCCGGGGCGACCTGTGCCACACCGCCGACCTCCGCCAGTTCCTTCCGGTAGGTGTCCAGTCCGGCCTTGTCGAGCGCCGCCCCGCCGGTGGACCTCACGTAGACGAACGTGGGGTCGGACTGGCCGGCCGAGAAGCCGGTCTGGAAGTCCTCCATGGCCTGTACGGACTCCAGGGTGTCCGGGAGCGAGCTCTCGGTGTCGTATTCGGCCCGGAAGCCGAACACCCCCGAGGCGAGCGCCACGAGCACCAGGCCGGAGACGCCGGCGATGAGACCGGGCCTGCGGGACGCGAAGCTTCCGACCCGGCCCGAGAGCGCGTTCTTCGGCTGGGTGCGCCAGGCCTTCGAGGGCCAGAACGCCTTGGTGCCCAGCAGCGAGAACACGGCCGGCACGAGGGTGAGCGCGGAGATCAGGGTGACGGCGACGGCGAGCGCCAGCGCCAGGCCCATGCTGCTGAGCATGCCCATGGACGACAACAGCAGTGAGAGGAACGCGGCGATGACGACGCCGGCGGCGGAGGCGATGGTCTCGCCGACCCGGCCCGCGGCGGTGGCCAGCGCCTCCTTGGCCTCCATGCCGTCCCTCAGGTGCTCCCGGTACCGGAACAGCAGGAAGAGCGTGTAGTCGGTGCCGACGCCGAAGAGCACCACGATGAGGATGGCGGAGATGGAGGCGGGTGCCCGCATGCCCGCGAGATCCACGGCGGTGGCGATGACGCCCATGGTGACCATGAACACGACCCCGATGACGAGGACGGGCGTCAGGGCGATGATCGGGCTGCGGAAGATGGCCAGCAGCAGCACGATGATGATGACCAGGGTGGCCATCATGACCATGGCGTCGGTGCTGTCCGACGCCTCCATCGAGTCCAGCACCGTGGCGGCCGGGCCCGTGTAGGCCCACTCCAGCCCACTGCCCTCGAGCCGGTCGGCGGTCGCGGTGCGGAGCTCACCGACGGATTCGACCAGCGTCTCGTCGTTGGCCTTCTGCGTGGAGGCGAACACCTGGACGAGGGCGATCTTCCCGTCCGGTGAGACCGCCTTCGGGTCCGCCACCACCTCGGTGATCTTCGCGAACTTCTCGTCCCGCAGGGCGCCCGCGATCTCGCCGGCCTTCTTCGTGTCGGCCGCGGTCAGCTCGCCGCCGTCGGCGCGCTGGACGACGCCGATGGCCGCCGGCTGACGGCTCTGCGGAAAGGCGTCCTGCTGGATCTGCACCGCGCGTACCGACTCGTAGTGCGACGGGAGGAACTCCGCCTGGTCATCGGTCGGCTTCAGCTGGGGGGCCAGCGCGATCAGGGCGGTGGTCGCCAGCAGCCACAGCACGACCACCGTCCATGGGCGGTTCACCGAGAACCGCCCGATCCCTCGGAACATGGGAATCCTCCACGTCTTCACCCGCGGCTCGTCCCGCCGCGTATATGCACTCGGACCTTTGGACGGCCACGTTCCGCAACGCGCCGGCCGACTTCAAGTAGGGGTGCAACGACCTGCATCCGCCCGCCGGTCAGCGCCCGCCCCGCCAGGAGACCAGGGACGAGGGCGGGGACTCCGCCCGGCGCCACGGCGCCCGCGCGGGCGCCGTCGTCCCCGGGGCGGCCGGTCCGGACCGCTGCACTGCGGCGAGCACCACCGCGACCGCGGCGGCCAGTTCCTCGGGCGTCGGGGAGCCGTGGACCACTCTCAGCAGGGAATCGCCCTGTCCGGCCGCGGCGTTCACGCGGGCTGGTTGCCGTGCTTGCGGGACGGCAGGTCGGCGTGTTTGAGGCGCAGCATGTCCAGGGAGCGGATGAGCAGGTGCCGCGTCTCGGCGGGGTCGACGACGTCGTCGACCAGGCCGCGCTCCGCGGCGTAGTAGGGGTGCATCAACTCGGCCTTGTACTCCTTGACCAACTGGCCTCGCATCGCCTCGGGGTCGTCGGAGGCGGCGATCTCGCGGCGGAAGATGACGTTGGCGGCGCCTTCGGCGCCCATGACGGCGATCTCGTTGGTGGGCCAGGCGTATGACAGGTCGGCTCCGATGGAGGTGGAGTCCATGACGATGTACGCGCCTCCGTAGGCCTTGCGCAGGATCAGCGAGATCCGCGGCACGGTCGCGTTGCAGTACGCGTACAGGAGCTTCGCCCCGTGACGGATGATCCCACCGTGCTCCTGGTCGACGCCCGGCAGGAAGCCGGGTACGTCGACGAGTGTGACCAGCGGGATGTTGAAGGCGTCGCAGAACTGGACGAAGCGCGCGCCTTTTTCGGAGGAGTGGATGTCCAGCACCCCGGCGTACGACAGGGGCTGGCTGCCGACCACACCGACGACGTGCCCGTCGAGGCGGGCCAGCGCGCAGATGATGTTGGTGGCCCAGCGTTCGTGGACCTCGAGGAAGTCGCCGTCGTCGACGAGTTCCTCGATGACCTTGTGCATGTCGTAGGGGCGGTTGCCGTCGGCGGGGACCAGGTCCAGCAGGACGTCGCCGCGCCGGTCGGCCGGGTCGTCGCTGGGCACGACGGGCGGGTTCTCGCGGTTGTTGGACGGGAGCATGCCGATCAGGTAGCGGACCTCGGCGATGCACGTCTCCTCGTCGTCGTACGCGAAGTGCGCGACGCCCGAGGTCTCGGCGTGCACGTCCGCGCCGCCGAGCCCGTTCTGGGTGATCTCCTCGCCGGTGACGGCCTTGACGACGTCGGGTCCGGTGATGAACATCTGCGAGGTCTCACGGACCATGAACACGAAGTCGGTGAGGGCGGGGCTGTAGGCCGCGCCGCCCGCGCACGGGCCGAGCATCACACTGATCTGCGGGATGACCCCGGAGGCACGGGTGTTGCGCTGGAAGATGCCGCCGTATCCGGCGAGCGCGCTCACGCCCTCCTGGATCCGGGCGCCGGCGCCGTCGTTCAGCGAGACCAGCGGCGCCCCGGCCGAGATGGCCATGTCCATGATCTTGTGGATCTTGGTGGCGTGGGCCTCGCCCAGCGCGCCGCCGAAGATCCGGAAGTCGTGCGCGTAGACGAAGACCGTGCGGCCCTCGACCGTGCCCCAGCCGGTGATGACACCGTCGGTGTAGGGCTTCTTCGCCTCCAGGCCGAACCCGGTCGCCCGGTGCCGCCGCAGCTGCTCGACCTCCTTGAACGAACCCGCGTCCAGGAGGAGCGCGATACGCTCCCGCGCCGTCAGCTTCCCCTTGGCGTGCTGCGCCTCGGTCGCCCGGTCGCCCGGTCCGCGCAGCGCCTCGGCGCGGATCGCCGCCAGTTCGTCAACCGTTTCCGTCGGCATGTCCCACCCCTTGTCGTGTCTGCTGGTCAGATCGGTGCCCCGCGTCCACCGTGCGGGCGACGCGCGAGTCGACGTAGTCGCACAGGGCGTGCAGCGCCCGGCGTGCCGGGCCCGGCGGCAGCACGCCCAGCGCCTCCCGGGCCAGACACAGCCGGTGTCCCAGATGCGCGGCGGCCGCCGCCGGGGCGGGCGAGTCGGCGAACAGGTCCAGGGCGCGCCTGCGGTCCTCCGGGCCGTCCAGCGGTCCCGACGACAGCAGCTCCCGCAGTTCGGCGCCGGCCGGCCGCCGGTCGGTGGCGGCCAGCACCACCGGCAGGCTGGGAACCCCGGCGGCCAGGTCCTTGCCCAGCTCCTTGCCCGTGCTCGACGCGGGGGCAACCAGGTCGAGGAGGTCGTCCGAGATCTGGAAGGCGACGCCCAGCTGACGGCCGTACTCGCCGAGGGCCCGCCCGTGCGCGGCCGGGGCACCGGCGTGGAGCGCGCCGGCGCTCACGGCCATGGCCAGCAAGGCCGCGGTCTTGCCGGAGGTGACCCGGAAGAAGTGGGCGACGGGGTCCTCCCCCTCGCCGGGCCCCGTCATCTCGCGCAGCTGGCCCTCGACGAGCTCGCTCGCCACGTCCGCTTGGAACCGCACCATCTCCGGCCCCAGTTCGGCGGCGAGCCGGGCCGCGCGGGCGAGCAGCCAGTTGCCGCCCGCCACGGCGAGGCGGGCGCCCCAGAGGGCGTTGACGCTGGCCACTCCGTGCCTCAGCTCAGCCCCGTCCATCACGTCGTCGTGGTGGAGGGAGGAGATGTGGACGAGTTCGGCGATCACCGCGGCCTCGACGACGCCGTCCCGCCACGGCTCCCCGAACTCTGCGCCGAGCAGCACGAGCAGCGGGCGCAGCCGTTTGCCGCCCGCCGCCGCGATGTGACCCACGAGCTCGGCCACGCGCGGATCGGGGGCGTCCGCCGCGCAGTCCAGCAGGCGCTTCTCGACGGTGAGCAG
The DNA here is from genome assembly GCF_030816615.1 of Streptomyces sp. B1I3. Classification (NCBI taxonomy): domain Bacteria; kingdom Bacillati; phylum Actinomycetota; class Actinomycetes; order Kitasatosporales; family Streptomycetaceae; genus Streptomyces; species Streptomyces sp. B1I3. The sequence goes on along the minus strand of NZ_JAUSYD010000001.1, from coordinate 4,300,667 downwards.
GGCGTGCGCCGTCCGTTCCCGGAAGCGCGGGTCGTGCGCGGCCAGGTGAGCCAGCAGTTCGGAACCGGGCAGGGCCGTGGCAGTCATGTCCTCGTCCTCTTCTCGGCGGGCTCGCGGCGTCGCGGGAGGGCACGGCGGGCACGTCACGCGTCAACTCCGGGGGTCCGGTCACACAAAGGGACCGGACCCCCGGCGTCCCGGCAGTACGAGGGGGATCGCCTACCGGACAGGTGGGCTCCGCGATCGGAGCGAGCACTGCACCTGACGCGTTCATGGAACTGCGGGCCCGCCGCGCTCGGCAATACCCGTTTCAGGAAGCTGCCAGCAGGCAGGGCGCCGAAGGCCCGGTGTGCATCCAGGGGCCCGGAGTATAGAAAAGGCATAGGTATGTACCCAACTCTGGAGGGAACGCCCGGCAGGGGCGGTTCGAGGAGGAGGGAAACATGAGCACGGACGCCGCACCGGATCCGACCGAGGTGCCGGACACCCCGGAGCGGACCGGGGCGCAGGGGCACGGGTGCGCACCGGCCGACGTCCCCGACGGGGTCGGTGAGGACGGACCGGAGGAGGAGGGTTTCCCGGAGGAGGACGCGGTCGCGGACGACGAGGGGCTGCGCTGGGCCGCGTTGCTGGCAGCGTTCATCAATGACGTACAGCCCCCGCCCCCCGGTACTCCGCCGGCCCACTGACCGTGACGTACGCGTCAGGGACCGTCCGTGACGGCCGCCGTTCCGCGGGCCACCAGCCTGACCAGCGGTGTGCACCGGTAGCGCTCCTGGGCCTGCGGAGCCACGGACGGTCCGGCCGGCGGGAGCGGAGGGGCCCCACCCGGCGCCGCCTCCGTACCCCCGTCGGCCACGGCGCTCACCAGGGGCTTCCCGGCGACCACCTCCAGCAGCCCTGCCTCCACCAGCGCGTCCAGCGCGCCCCGGGCCCGGTCCTCCGGCCAGTTGAGCCGCCGCGCGAGGCAGGCCGGTGAGACGGCGCCCGGCTCCGTACGGGCCAGCGTGCGCAGGACCGGGCGCAGCGGCGGCTCCAGCCGCATGACGCCCTCCCGGAGGACGGTCCACAGCTCGTCGGCCCCCTCCCCCCACTCGTCCGGCCGGACCTCTCCCCTCTCCAGCCGGTCCACCAGCCTGCCCACCGGCCACTGCGGGCGGGCGACCAGCCGTGTCGCGCAGAACCGCAGGGCCAGCGGCAGGCCCTCGCAAAGGTCCAGCAGCCGCCCGGTGGCGCCGGGTTCGGCGGCCAGCCGCTCCCGGCCGACCCGGGAGGCGAGCAGTTCCCGCGCATCCCGGTCGTCGAGCCGTCCGACCGGCACCGCCCTGACGCCCTCCATCGAGACGAGCCGGCGGCCGCCGCTGATCAGCACCCGGCAACCGGGGCCGCTCGCCAGCAGGGGCCGCACCTGGCGTTCGTCGGACGCGTTGTCGAGCACCACCAGGATCCGGCGGCGGGACAGGGCGCTGCGGTAGAGCTGCACGCGCTCCTCCAGCGTGGCGGGCAGGTCCTCACCCCGTACGGACATCAGCGCGCGCAGGAAGCTGCCGAGCACGTCCAGCGGGTCCTTGGCGCGGCCGCCCTCGCCGCGCAGGTCGGTGTAGAGCTGGCCCTGCCGGAAGTCGTCCCGGCAGGCGTGCCCCGCGCGCACGGCCAGCGCCGAGGTGCCCACCCCGGCCGCACCGGTCAGGACGACGCCCCGGTACGGGCTGCGGCCGTCGCGCAACTCCTGTACCACCCGCACCAGTTCGGTCCGGCGGCCGACGAACCCGGCCGCGTCCGTCGGCAGCATCGCCGGGACCAGACCGTTCCAGGGGCTGTGCGCGGCATTCCTTGGCCCGCCGGCCGGCGTGTCCGGACAGGGCGGGACGCTCCCGCCGCGCCCCAGGGTCAGGGTCAGGGGTTCGGCGGCGGCCGGACCGGGCAGTTCCTCCAGCAGCACCGCCCGGTGGAGTGCGCGCAGCGCCGCACCGGGGGCCACACCCAGCTCCTCGTGAAGGACCCGGCGGCCCTGTTCGTACACCCGCAGCGCGTCCATCTGCCGGTCGCAGCGGTACAGAGCAATCATCAGGTGGCCGCGCAGCGACTCCCGTGCGGGGTTCTCCGCCACCAGCCGGGTGAGCTCCGGCAGCGCGGTGTCGTGTCTGCCCAAGGCCAGGACCGCCTCCATCCGGTGGTCCAGCGCCCGCAGCCGCGCCTCCTCCAGCATGGGGAGCTCGGTCCGGGCCAGGACGTCCGTGACGTCCTGGAGGGCCGGACCCCGCCACAGCCGTAGTGCCGGTTCGAGGCAGGCGGCGGCCTCCGCGTAACGGTGCTGTGCCAGGTACTGCCGCCCCTCCTCGGCCAGGTGCTGGAACGTCTTCCAGTCGAGCTGGGAGGACCCCATGACCAGGCCGTAGGCCCGGTGCCTGCGCACCAGCCGGACGCCGGGCTCACAGCTGCGCCGCAGTCGGGAGACATAGGTGTAGAGCTGCGCCGACTTCGTCGCGGGCGGGGTGGGCCCCCACAGCAGTTCGGCGAGCCACAGGTCGGAGACGAACCGCCCCGGGGAGAGGAGGAGCGCCGCCAGTACCGTGCGCTGTTTGGCCGCGGTGAGCGGGACGCGCACGCCCCGCGTCCAGATCTCCGTGGGGCCCAGGATCCTGAACTCCATCTGCGGCACCGGCACGTCCTGCCCTCCCTGCAGGCGGGGCCGCCCCCCGCCCTGTTGGGGGGAGATCATCCGTCGGACGCCTCGCCCAGACGCAGTGCCGCGTCGATCACGGCACCACCGAACTCCCGCACGGGTTCCCTGGTCAGCGCCGGGACCGGACCCGACAGGGAGAGCGCCGCGACCACCCGGCCGCCGGGCCCCCGCACGGGAGCGGCCAGCGTGACGACGTCCGTGTCCCAGACGCCGAGGCTCTGCGCCCAACCCCTGCGGCGTACCTGCGTCAGCGCGGCGGCGGTGAAGCGGGCCCGGGAGACGCCCGCGTACAGCACCTCGGGCTGCTCCCAGGCGAGCAGCACCTGGGCCACCGCACCGGAACGCAGGGAGAAGGCGGTCCCCACCGGCACCGCTCCCTTCCCCGCCGTCGCCGCCTCCGCACCGGCCACGCACAACTGCCCGCCCTCGCACCGCCGGTACAGCCGGGCGCTCGCCCCGGTACGGTCGCGCAGCTCGGCCAGTACGGACCCGGCGAGGGCCAGCATCCGGTCCCCGTGCACGACGACCGCCATCTCACCCAGCCGGGGACCGAGCTGGAACCGGCCCTTGGCGTCCCGGGTGACGAGCCGCAGCCGCTCCAGGGCCAGGGCCAGCCGGTGGGCGGTGGGGCGCGTCAGCCCGGAGACCACGACGATCTTGGAGAGCGAGGCGGGGCCGTCCTCCAGCACGCTCAACAGCAGGGAGGCCTTGTTCAGCACGCCGACCCCGCTGTCGTGGGGGAGCGCGAGGCCCGGGAAGGACAAGGTGGTCATCGAACACTCTCCAGGGACTCGGCCGGCGCACCGGCCGGTTCGGCACGCCGCAGGAGGAGCGCGGCACACCCTCCCGCACGCGGCAGGACCAGCGGACCTCTGCGGAGAACCGCAGCCCTGTGGCGGCGGACCCGTCCGCCGCTCGTGCCGGCCTTCATCGTGTTCGCACCTCGCGTCAGCGGTACTTCGTGGCGGTACTGCGCCGGGGCACGCAGGCGCACCCGGTCGACGCAGCCGGTCGCGGCCGTCCGTCGACGCTGCCAGTTGTAGCCGTCCGCTTCCCGGCCCGACAACGGCAACTTCAGGAAGCTGCCAGCACCGGCCGCCGCCTCCGCTCCGTCAGGTCCCGTCGGTGAGCGGGGCCGGCGGCCGTCCCGGTCCCTCGATACCGCCCAGCAGGCCGAGTTCGGCTGCTCTGACCCCCGCCTGGAAACGGGAACTGGCGTCCAGGAGGGTCATGATCTCCGCGACGTAACGCCGGTAGGTGCGTACGGAGACGATGAGTTCCCGTGCGGCCACCTCGTCGGTGACTCCGGCGCGCAGGGCCCCGAGTATCCGCCGGGCGAGATCCGTGCGGCAGTGGTCGCCGAAGGTGATGCGCGCGTACGCCGGCACCGCGTTGCGCCACACGCCCTCGTAGAGCGTACGGAGCGTGCTGATGACGTCGGGCACCTTGATGAGCGACGCCCGGCGGCCGGTCGACGACTCGGCCGAGACGAGCGCCACCGTTCCGTCCACGATGAGGGCCTGCAGGGGTGGAACCCGGGCCACCCGGACCTCGACGGGGGTGCCCTGGTCGAGCTGTTCGCGTACGAAGTCCTCGTCGATCATGGCCGGGGAGCACAGCAGCCGCATATGGACGGTGTCGGGCACCACGTACGTCAGCTCCCGCAGGGGCGCCCTGGCCTCCGCCCCGCAGCTCGGACCGGAGGCCAGCACCACGTCTATGGTCGACCGGGCCATCAGGACGAGCTTGCGGGCCTCGTCCAGCAATCGTTCCTTCCGGCCGTCCACGGCGACGATCTGGTGATCCCACGAGACCCTGCTGCGGTGCCGCTCCACCGTCGACTCGATCAGTGCCCGGACCTGGAGCAGCGCCTGCTCTATGGCGTCCTGCCCCTCCTCCGGGCCCTCCGGGCCGCTGGCCGGCGGGCCGAGCGGGTCCCCGCCGGGCCCCTCGGGTCTCCGCCCTTCGCCGCTCTCCGCGCTCGGGCCGGTCTCAGGTGTGGTCCTCGTCATCCTTGGTTGCCCCCGTTGCTCCACAGCTGGTGTCAGCGCACTGACCGACGGATCAGCACCGTTCCAGTAACCCGAGCTCCACGGCGCGGACTCCCGCCTGGAAGCGGGAGTTCGCCCCGAGCACGCGCATGATCGCGGCGACATGGCGCCGGTAGGTGCGCAGTGACACGTCGATCTCCCGGGCGGCCACGTCGTCGGTGCGCCCCGCGCGAAGTTGCTCCAGGATCCGCCGCGCCAGTTCGCCGCGCAGACTGCCCTCCAGCCGGAGTTCGTCGGCGACGGGCCGAGCGACGGCCCAGGCTCCGGCGAAGAGCAGATCGAGCGCGCCCACCGCCGCGGGGTCCGTGACGACCGCCGCGTGCCTCCCGCCCGATCCGTCGCCCGACTGCACCAGAGCGGTCCGGCCGTCGACGATCAGCGCCTCGCGCAGCTCACCGCTGGTCATGCGCACTTCCAGCGACGTCTCGGCGAAGCCCTGATGGCTGTCGGCGGACAGTTCGAGCGCCCGGCCCGCCGCGAGCAGCCGCACGGCGAGCTGGCCCCGTCTCCTCGGTGCCGCGGGCTGCGCCACTGCCGCGGCCACCGCCCTGATCACCACCGACGAGTGCTTCCAGTTGCCGGTGACCGCGAGGTGCGCCGAATACTTGGCACCCGCCATGACGCGCTTCACGGCCTTGTCCACCGAGCCGTCGTCCGCCCTCACCAGCAGCGAGGCACCCCCCGGCCGGCTGCGGTGCATCGACACCGAGGACTCGATCAGCGCCCGCGCCTCTAAGAGTGCACGCTCCACGGAATCAGCACCGCGCATACCTTCAGGCGCATCCGTCACCCCCGAACCCATTGCTCCCCCTCGTTCACTGATTCAACCGACCCCGGAAACAATCACGCGCGCTGCACGCACTCATCAAAGGCGCCGCGGAGTCAAATCAGGTTGACCGGTAAACCGTTTGCTTTTCCCAGGAACACTTACGCGCCATCACGCTACTTTCCGCAGACATTAGATCTCGGACGTGAACCAGTCAACGGCTCACCGGCACAAGCGGACGGATCCGATCCGCGATTTCCCCTCCAGGCGCCTCCGAGCCCGCCCGGCGGCGCGAAAATGTCACCAAGCTGCATCCGGGGCACCTATTGAAGCCCTCCACATTCCACTTACTCTGCGGTATGTAATCACATGATCACGGAGCGGGGTCGGTGATGTCCGGTAGAGGCCATCCGCCTCTGGAACGCGCCGGGCCCACCTACCCTCCCGCAATGACCGAATCCCATGCCCCGCCGCGCCCGGTTCGGCCGCCGAACGGTGACCACCGCCCCGGGTTGAGCCCGATCCGGCCGATCTCGCGCCCCCCGCGCCCCGCCGGGCACGTAGGGCCGGGGCCCCGCGAACACCCCGCCCCGCCGCCGGGTCCACGCCGGGCCGGACGGGCGGTCGCGCACCCACCGCCGGAGTTCCCCACCGGGTGTCCGGCGGGCACCCGACCGGGAGGATCCACCCCGGCCGGGTGTCCGGCGGGCACCCGACCGGGGGGGATCCACCCCGGCCGTGACGACCGAAGGTGTGGACCATTGGCGGCCTATCCGGCCGGTGCCGCCGCGCCTTGGAGCCGCCGCTTCCGCCGGGCCGGCGACGCCCTGTCAGGCGCCGTGCGAGCAGAGGCTTCCCGCACCTCCGGGCGCGGGGTGAAGCGTGCCGGACGCGGCCCGGCCGCCGGCCCGGAGGGCATCGGAACCCGCCCGGGCCAGGGGGACTTCACCGAGCCCGCGCCGGGCACCGCGGGCCCTCCCGGCGCCCGGCCGTGCACGCCCTCCGACCGCCGGCGAACCGGACTGCAACCGCTGCGCCGCCACACAGCGTCTCCATAGGTGTGAACACACTTCGTCACCGCTGACCGCACGAACAATTCCGACCGTCCCCGTCCGATATTCCGCAATACGTCCCCCTGCCCGCAATGCGGCGTTCTTCGCGTGGTCGGCCACTAGCCGCTTCGGCAAATCCATTTATTACCTGTGGGTAGCGAAATCAGCTCGCGGATAACCGCCGCGACGCGCAGCCATGCGCAAAAGGCTGACGCGCTCGAAGGAATGTGTGAGCAGTCCTCACGTTTCCTCGTCATCAATAGCAACCCGGTTAGGGAACCGCCCGCGCGGGCGCTGTTCCCCCGACGGCGGGCGCTGTTCCCCCGACGGCGGCACCCGCGGACCCGGCTCCCGTCCGTCCCCGGTCCGGCCGAGGGAACCCGCCGCTATTCTCGACCACGGCCCACCACGGCCGTACGGGGAGGAAGCGCACATGGAGAAGCTGGGCTCCGGCGATCCGCAACGCATCGGGAACTACCGCCTGCTCGGGTGCCTCGGCGCCGGCGGAATGGGCCAGGTCTTCCTGGCCCGCTCCGACCGGGGACGCACCGTCGCCATCAAGCTGGTCCGTCCGGAGCTCGCGGAGCAGCAGCAGTTCCGCGACCGCTTCCGGGCGGAGGTGCAGGCTGCGCGGCAGGTCGGCGGCCCCTGGACCGCCCCGGTCCTCGACGCGGACATCGACGCCGCAGTGCCGTGGGTGGCCACCGGTTACGTCGCCGGTCCCGCCCTCCACCGGATCGTCTCGGGCCGCCCCGGGGCCCCGGCGGCCGATTCGGGGGCGTACGGCCCGCTCCCCGAGCGTTCCGTCCGTGTCCTGGGCGCCGGGCTCGCGAGCGCCCTGCAGGACATCCACCGGGCGGGGCTCGTCCACCGCGACCTGAAGCCGTCCAACGTCCTGATGACGATCGACGGCCCCCGGGTCATCGACTTCGGCATCGCCAGAGCCCTGGAGACCGCCGTCGACGGTGGTCTCACCCGCACCGGCGCGCTGATCGGCTCACCCGGCTTCATGGCGCCCGAACAGGTACGCGGCGAGCGCGTGACCCCCGCCTGCGACGTGTTCTGCCTCGGCTCCGTACTGGCGTACGCCGCCACCGGGCGGCTTCCGTTCGGGGGCGCGGACAACGGGGGCCACGCCCTGATGTACCGGATCGCGCAGGAGGATCCCGACCTCACCGGCGTCCCCGTCGACCTGGTCGAGCTGATCCGGGACTGTCTGGCGAAGGACCCGGCCGCGCGGCCCTCGACAGACGCCGTCCTGGAGCGGCTCGGTGCTCCGGAGACCGCCGAGCCCTGGCTGCCCGGCGCCCTGATCGCCCAGCTGGGCAGGCACGCGGTGGAGTTGCTCGATTCCGAGGACCCGGAGGGCCTCGCGGGCCCCGAAAGCGGCCCGCAAGAGAAGCCGGCCACCCCGCCCGCGCCTCAGCGACCGCCCGGCCCCGTCCACGCGATGCCCACCCTGGCGGGTCCCGACGCACCACCACCGCAGCCCTCGTCCGCCTACCCGCCGCAGTCCACCCCGCAGCCGGCCCCGCAGGCCTCGTACGGCTACCCGCAACAGCCCGCCCCGCAGGGCTCGTATGCCTACCCGCCGCAGCCCGCCCCGGGTTACGGCAACGGCTACGGGCCCACGCCCCCGTACATCCCGCCCGCACCGCACTTCCCGGCCCCCGGCCCGGTGCGCCGGCGTTCGGCGGGCTCGACGGTGCTGCTGGTCGCGGTGGCGCTGGTCGTCGCGATCGGGGCGGGCTGGTCGGTCTACTCCTTCATGCGCGGTGGTGACGGACACGGCACGGCGTCCCCCACGCCCACCGCGTCCACGACAGGCTCCCCTTTCGCCGACGCGGGAGGCTCCGGCACGGAGGCTTCCGGCACGGAAGGCCCCGATCCCTCGCCGGCCCTCTCCGATGACGGGAAGAACACCGCGGGCGCGATCCCCGCCGACTATGTGGGCTCCTGGTCGGGCTCCATCGACAACGGCGCGGGCCGGTCCACCCGTGACCTGGTCATCCGGCAGGGCGAAGTCGGGGACACGGTCCTGTCCCTCACCGCCGAGGGCCCGCTGGACACCGGAGGCTCCTACCACTGCGTCTTCGAGGCCGCCCTGCAGGCCGAGCCGGCCTCCGGCTCCCCCGTCCGCATCGGCCCCTCCGAGGTCACCGCCGGCGAGCCGATGACGTCGTGCACCCCGGGCAGGCCCACCGTCCTGACCCTGCTGCCCGACGGGACCCTGCGCCGGGAGATCCCGGAGACCGGGGAGAGTCTGACCTACACGAAGACGGGCTGAACCCCGGGGCCCCGCACCGGCACCGGCTGTCTCCTCGGCCCTCGGCCCCATGGGCTCGGGCTCAAGGGCTCAAGGGCTCAAGGGGCTCAGGAGCTCACGGGCCCGGAACTCGGAGCGCGGAGTTCGGCGCCCGGCGCCCGGCGCTCGGCGCCCGACGGCTCAGGCGGCGAGGTCCACCGCCCTGAACGCCAGCCACAGGTCGTACCGCGCACTGGGGGCCTGGAGCAACGAGCGGCGCAGGACGGTTTCGAGCCGGGTGATGCGTTTGCGGGCGCCCGGCACCGAGATGCCGAGCTCAGCCGCGGTCGGGGTCAGTCGGGCCTCGCAGCGCAGCCATGTCCGCAGCGTCTCCTCGGCCGCCGGGCCGGCCGGCGCGACGAGGCGCAGCTGCCCGGCGGCCCAGTCCCGCACCCCGGGTGCGCGCAGGACCGATTCGAGGCCGCCGGACGCGTCGGCGTTCCGGCCGTCGGCGCGGTACGGCGCCGGGGTGGCTCTGATGCGGAGGGCGAGATCGAGGGCTGCCTGGTCCCCGACGCGGTGCAGGTCCAGCCCGAGCAGTTCGCCGATCAGCTTCAGGCGGGCGGCCAGGGTGTTGCGGTGGATCTTCAGGTGCTGGGTGGAGAGGGAGGAGAAGGCCAGCCAGGAGACGGCGGTCGCCGCGAGTTCCTGGCTGCCCGGGTCCTGGGAGCGGCGCGGCAGATGGGTGAGCAGCGGCGCCAGGAGCTCGTCCGCCCAGCGCGCCCCCAGGCTCCCGACGGCCAGGGCGGGTTCGGGTGCGGCGCCGAACCTGGCGTGACGGCCGGGGAGGGGCCGGGCGACGGCGAGCGCGTGGAAGGCCTGCCGGTAGGCGGTCGCCGTGCCGGACAGCGGCACCTCCTCGCTGACGCCGACGACGCAGTCGTCCACCAGGCCGGCCACGGCCAGGTCGAGCGGGTCGCCGGCCTCCCGCGTGCGGTGGTCTCCCGGCTCCGCGCCCCCCTCCTCCGCCGGCATGATCAGGATCAGATGGCGTGCGTACACCGGGCAGCGCACGATCCACGTCCTGCCGCCGGAGGCGTCCGCGCAGATCCGGGCCACCTCGTCCCGCTGTCCGCCCGAGCACTCGACGACGCAGACCCGCACGGGGTCGGGGAGTCTCGGCCGCAGCGCGCCGGCCACCTGATGGGCGATGGAGAGCTGACCCGTCATCAGCAGGTGCAGCACCGCTTCCCGTCCCCTGGACTCCGCGAGGTCGACCCGGCGGCGTCTGCGTTCGAGGCTCTCGGACGCCCAGGACAGGGCCAGGGGCATCGTCGCGTCGGCCATCAACGTGGCCAGCCCGTCGGGCAACGGCCGGGGCGCGACGACGGCGAGGACGGTCGCACGGCCGCCCTCGGGAGCCCGGTCGAGGGGGAGCAGCCGGGCGGTGCACCCTTCGGTGTCGAGGGAGTGCGCGCGGGCGCCCCGGGCCGTGAGCTCCCGCGTGCCCCGAGCGGCGAGGTCCGCGGCCTCGTGTCCCGGCCGGCGGGTGGTGCCGGCCACGGCCTGGAGTACGGTGCCGTCGGCGTCGAGGAGCCCGGCCCAGCCCTCGGCCCGGTGGGCCAGCCGGCGCAGCAGTTCCTGCGATCCGCCCGTCCGCGCGAGCCGGTACATCAGCAGTACGTCGTCGGCCCGTTCCCGCGCGCGCACATCTCCCCCGCTCGTACCCGAAACCGGAGTGCACAGTACTGGTCCGCTGTGCGGTCCGGTACCCCGTGAATACCCTCGCAGTGCGACCTGAATCTCCCCGTCGCACCCTCGTCCCCCTAGAGTCCCCACGGTGTTCCGGGACGACCGGGAGTGTCGGGGGACGTCGGTGACGTCCCGGATCACGGCGGCGTCGCACGGCGTCGGGCTTCGCCGGAGAGCACGGCGGCAGCGGCCTACGGGGGTGGTCGCTGCCGCCGGCCGCACGTGGTTGTCGGTGGTGCCGCATAGCGTGCTTCTCGACCGTGTCGTATGCCCGGACGAGAAGGGTCCCTGCCATGAGGTTCCGCATCGAGCGTGGCGCACTGACCGATGCCGTGGCGTGGGCCGCGCGGGTACTGCCGGCCAGGTCGCCCGTGCCCGTCCTGGGCGGGCTCCTGCTCGACGCGGCGGACGGCCGGCTGCGGGTCTCCGGTCTGGACTTCGAGGCCTCGGCGTGCGTCGAGGCCGAGGCCTGTACCGAACGGGCGGGCACGGTGCTCGTCATGGGGCGGCGGTTGCTCGACATCTGCAAGGTGCTGCCCGACGGGCCGGTGGAGTGCGCGACGGAGGGGTCCCGCTTCACGGTGACGGGGGACGGCGCCCGCTTCGGGCTCTCGCTCCTGCCGCTCGACGACTACCCCGCTCCGCCGTCGCTGCCGGAGGTCCGGGGAGCCGTGGACGCGCCGGAGTTCGCCGCGGCGGTCGCTCACGTGGCGGTGGCCGCCGGCCGGGACGACACACTGCCGACGCTCACCGGCATCCGGCTCGTGCTCGACGGCTCGACGATGACGCTCGCGGCGACCGACCGGTACCGCTTCGCGGTCCACACCCTGCCCTGGAAGGCGACGGCCCCCGATGTGGCGGCCGACGTGGTGGTGTCGGCCCGCCGCCTGACGGAGATCGCCCGCTCGCTCGGCCGGCCGGGCCTGGTCAGCGTGGCGGTGGACGGGGGCTCGGTGGGGTTCGAGCACGCCGGCATGCGGTCGACGGTGCGCCTGCTGGACGGCCGGCTGCCCCACCACGACAAGCTGTTCGCGATGGACGGCCCCACCGAGGCGGTGACGGACCGGGCCCGGCTGGCCGAGGCGGTCAAGCGCGTCTCGGTGGTCGCGGACGGTGGCAGCCCGCTGCAGATGAGCTTCTCGGGCGGCCCGGGCGGATCGGTGCTGCTGCAGGCCGGTTACGAGGACGATGTGGCCTCGCAGAGCTTGCCGGCCACCGTGGAGGGCGCGGAGGAGATGACGGTGGCCTTCAACCCCGCCTACCTCATGGACGCTCTTTCGTCCTTCGACGGCGAGACGGTCCGCCTGAGCCTGATGGGACCGGGGCGCCGGGCCCTGCTCACGGGTGGGGAGGACACGGAGAACCCGGCCTACCGGCACCTGCTGATGTCCGTGAAACCCGCGATGCTCTGAAGGTGGCCACGGGCCGGTGGCCCCGCCCCGCGCTGGGCGGTCCACCGATTCACCCGGGCAGCGTCCCCGTCCCACCCACCGCCGCCAGCAGCCAGATGGGGAATTCGGGATCGGCCTGCCCCACGGCCAGGCCGATCCACCGTCCGCTTCCCGGGACGCGCCAGACCTGCATGCTCCCCGCCAGACTGCAGAGTTGCCCCATGGGCTCCGGAGGGGAGCCGTCCACTGCTTCGAGGTAGGGCCAGAGGTCCACGGTCTCCGGCTCTCCCCAGCGACCGGTCAACGCTGTGGCGAGCACACCGAACTCGTCCTCGATCTCCTGCTCCGCGGGCTCCACGAGCTCGGGCGACCGGTCGTCCCAGAAGTCCCTGCTCGCCTGCAGGGTGATCAGGTGGTACCCGGGGCCGCTGCTGCGCACCCCGCTGTCCTCGCTCTCCTCCCCCGCCGGGAAGGGCAGGGCGAGGGCCGTGTCGATCAGAGCGAGCCGGGCCCCGGTGCTCACGGGTGGGGTGCTTCCGCTGTCCGTCGTCATGGTGGGTGATCCTGTCAATCACCGGCTCCGGAACGGCATCGGGGGCGTACCCGGCAGCAGCCGGGCACGCCCCCTGACGCGGACGGTGGGACGCTCAGCAGCTCAGGTTGGAGCCGGGCGTGGTGCCGAGGATCTGGACGAAGGCGCGGTACTTGTCGATGCGGCTCTGGACCTGGGCGGGGTTGCCGCCGTTGCATTCCAGGGATCCGTTGATGGACCGGATGGTCTCGCCGAAGCCGGCGCCGTTGACCATGGCGTTGTGGGGCGTCATGGTGCCGGGGCCGCTCTGCGTGTTCCAGTACCAGAGGCCGGTCTTCCAGGCGACGGAAGCGTTCTGCTCCACCTGCCAGGGGTTGCCCAGCAGGTCGATGCCGAGCGCGTCACCGGCGGCCTTGTAGTTGAAGTTCCAGCTGAGCTGGATCGGCCCCCGGCCGTAGTAGGCGGCCTGGCCGGCCGGGCAGCCGTAGGACTGGCTGGTGTCGCAGTAGTGCGGGTAGTTGGCGGTGTTCTGCTCCACGACGTGGACCAGGCCTCCGGTCTCGTGGCTGACGTTGGCGAGGAACGCCGCGGCTTCCTGCTTCTTGACCGTGTCGCTGCCGGTGTTGGCGAAGCCCGGGTAGGCGCTCAGAGCCGCGGTCAGGCCGCTGTAGGTGTAGAAGGAGTTCCGGCTCGGGAACATCTGGTTGAACTGGGCCTCGCTGACGACGAATCCCGAGGGGTTCGGCTGGCCCGGATCCGTACCGCCACCGCCGGTACCGCAGGTGCCCTGGTCGGCCCAGACGTCCGCCGTGCCCGGCTTCTCGTTCTGCGTCCACCACTTCGCGGACCAGTTGTGCCCGTTGTACGAGGCGGCCCCGCCTCCCCAGTAGACGGACGAGGAGTTCCAGGCCGGGGCGCAGGTGGCCGCCGATGCCGTGGCTGCGGGAAGAAAGACGAGCGTGGCGACGACCGCGCCCAACGCGGTCAGCAGGCTCATGACACGTTTGATCACGTGATCACTCCTTCGGCGCGGCGCCGCCAGAAGGGTGCGCCGCCATGGGGGGTGCCCCCACTCAATCGATAATGGTCTGAACCTGTCAAGGTCTAGACCAACAGTCGGTTCTCATGCGCGCATCGCCACAGCCACAGCCACAGCCACAGCCACAGCCACAGCGGCGTTCGCGACACCCACCCGGCCCGGTCAGCAGGTGAGGCCCGGCCCCGGTGCCGTCCCGATGATCCCGGTGATCCGCTCGTACCTGGCGACGCGCGCCGCCACCGACCCGGCGTTGCCGCCGTCGCACTCCAGGGCACCGTTGAGCGAACGGATCGTCTCGCCGAAGCCCGCGCCGCCCACCATGGCATCGTGCGAGGTCATCGTGCCGGGGCCGTTCTGGGTGTTCCAGTACCAGAGGGCGGTCCGCCAGGCCACCGACGGATCCCGCTCCACCAGCCATGGGTCGTTCAGCAGGTCCAGGCCCAGGGCATCGCCCGCGGCCTTGTAGTTGAAGTTCCAGCTGAACATGATCGGCCCCCGGCCGTAGTACGCCGTCTGCCCCGCCGGGCAGCCGTACGGCCGGCCGTAGTCGCACTTGCGCCAGTAGTTCGCCTCGTTGATCTCCTTGACGTACCGCAGCCCGACGGACTCGAAGTCGGCGTGTGTCAGGAAGGCGGCGGCCTCCCGGGCCCGTGTCTGCGGTGTGCCGGTGTTGGCGAAGCGCGGGTAGGCGTGCAGTGCGTCGACCAGCCCCTGGTACGTGTAGAAGGGGTGGCGGTCCGGAAAGATCGCGTCGAACTGGGCCTCGCTGACGGCGAAGTCAGACTCCCCTCCGGCACAGGCCCCCTGGTCCGACCAGACGGAGGCGGCACCCGGATTCTCGTTCTGCGTCCACCACCCGGCACTCCAGTTGCGCCCGTGGTGCGAGACGGCGCCGCCCGCCGTGTACGCGGTGGCGGCACTCCACAAGGGCGCGCACACCGGCACGTCCCCCGCGGGTCCGGCCGTCGCGGCGGCACCCGGCAGGAAGGCGGCCGTGGTGACGACGGCACTCAGTGCGGTCAGGAACCTCTTGATGCGTTTCAGCGCTGCTCACTCCTTCGGTACGGCGCGCCGAGCACCGCGGCGGACCGACGTGACGTGCCGGACACTGAATCCGAATGGTCTGGACCTGTCAAGGCGCGGCCGCCCAACCGGCCTCCACTTCAAGCCAGTTGAGCCCGGGGCGAACTGCACGGCGAGCTGTCCACCTGCCCACCCCCTTCCTGGCCCCCGCCCGTACGCGGTGCCCGCAGGCCGGCCCACGAGGGGAGCACGGGCAGCCATGGCATGGTTCAGCGCCGGGAATGTCGTGGCCGCGCGCTCACCCCCGCGCCGGGCGTGCCGGCCTCCGTGGGCGTGGTCCGGTACGAACGCCGTGCACCGCGCCGCGAACACATCGCCCACCGCGTCCGCGGTGCGCGAGCTCGCCGCCGCGGGCGCGGAGGCCTGAGCCGCGGGGCGCGCTCCGGACCTGCAGGCCACGACGACACCACCGCACGGTAACGGAACTGCACCACAGCAGGCCGTCCGGGCGCTCCGACGGCGGCCCCTGTGCGAGGATCCGACGGTGGACCAGCTGACACATGACGACCCGTCACATATTGGCCCGTACCGCCTGCTCGCCCGCCTGGGCGCGGGGGGCATGGGCGAGGTGTACCTGGCACGTTCCGCGGGCGGGCGGACCGTCGCCGTGAAGCTCGTACGCTCCGAGCTCGCCACGGAGCCGGAGTTCCGCAGGCGCTTCGCGCAGGAGATCGCGGCGGCCCGCCGGGTCGGCGGGCTGTGGACCGCGGCCGTGCTGGACGCGGACACCGACGCCCCCGCGCCCTGGGTGGCGACGGCGTACGTTCCCGGCCCGTCCCTGCACGCCGTGCTCGCCGAACGTTCCGAGCCGCTGCCTGAACGCTCGGTGAGCATCCTCGCCCACCGGCTCGCCCAGGCGCTCACCGCTGTCCACTCGGCGGGCCTGATCCACCGCGACCTCAAGCCCGCCAACGTCCTGGTGACGATCGACGGGCCGCGCGTCATCGACTTCGGTATCGCCAGGGCCCTGGACGCGGTGACCGCCGACGGCAAGCTGACGCGCACCGGCGCGGTGATCGGCTCACCGGGGTACATGTCGCCCGAGCAGGTGCGCGGCGAGGCGCTCACGCCTGTCAGCGACGTCTTCTCCCTGGGATCGGTGCTGGCCTTCGCCGGTACCCGCCGGCATCCGTTCGGCTCCTCGGAGAGCAGCATGCACGCCGTCATGTTCCGGATCGCGCAGGAGGAACCCGACCTGACGGGCCTTCCCGAGGGCCTGACCGAGCTGGTGCGGGCCTGCCTGGCGAAGGATCCGGCCGACCGGCCGTCGCCGTCCGAAGTCGCCTCCCGGACGGAGGAGGCGGCCGGGGACACCGAACCGTGGCTGCCGTCCGCACTCATCGCCGAACTCGGCCGCAAGGCCGCGGAACTGCTGGACTCCGACGGCCCCGGGCACCGGATCCCGGCCCGGCCGGCCGGGTCGCCGACCGGTGCGACGCCCCCGCCGGCCGGTGCGACGCCTCCTCTCCCCGTGGCCCCGCCCACACCGCCGCCCTTCGTTGCGCCCACGCCGCTTCCGGCCGCGGGGCACACTCCCCCGCCTCCCAGCGCGCCGCCGCTAGCGCCCCCCGCGGCGACCCCGCCGCCGCCCTCGGCTCCCCCGGCCCCGTCACGCGAGGCCACGCGGCCACCGGCTGTGACGCCGGAGCCGGCCACGCCAGCGGCACCGCTCCCCGGGCCTGCGGCGACCCCGCCCCCGGCCGTGACGCCGACGCCCGCCCCGGCACCCACGCCCACTCCGGCACCGCCCGCCGCACCCGCCCAGCTGGGCGTCTTCGGCGCCCCCATGGCGCTCCCCACCGACCCGGGCCCGCACGGAACGGGCCCGCACGGTACCGGCTCCCACGGGACCGGCCCGCAGACTCCCGGCACCCGGCGCCGGCGCACCGCCCTCCTCGTCACCGCGGCCGTCGCCGTCGTCGCCCTCCTCGCGGGCGGGATCACGTACGCGGCCGTCACCGCGGGGTCGGACAAGACCGACGACAAGGGCACGGGTGCGCAGGCCGGCCCCTCGAAGGAGAGCGAGAAGCCCTCCGCGGACCCCTCCACCGACGACACCCCGTCCACGGACCCGTCCGCCGATCCGTCCGCGGCCGTGGAAGGCGTCATCGCCAAGGAGTACCTGGGGACCTGGGAAGGGACCGGCAAGGACAGCGAGCAGCAGCCCATTTCCTTCCGCCGCATCACCATCACCCAGGGAGGCGTGGGCGCCGATGTGGCCACGACCTTCAACTCGTTCGACGACGAGCTGTGCAACGGCGCCGCCGAGCTGGTCTCCTTCGGCAACCTGATGGTGCTGGAGTCCCGGGCGCTCACCAGCATTCCCGAGGAGTCGTGCTCCGACGGAGGCCGGCAGACGGTCCGTGCCGCGGGTGACGGCACGCTCATCTGGACCGACGACGACGGCGAGACCGCGGTCCTCACCAGGACCGTCGAGAACGCCACGCCCATCCCCGCCGAGTTCCTCGGGACGTGGGAGTACGTGGAGACGGGTGGCTCGCCCTCCCCCGACAGGACCACGCTGGTGCTGAGCCAGGGTGCCAATGGCGAGGTGGTCGGCAGGTACACCAGCGACGGGCCCGCCTACCACTGCGAGGAGGAGAGCATCCTCGTCCACGCGAACAGCAAGGAGCTGCGCCTCGGCCCGCAGGCCGTGACGGCGGCGGAGCCCGAGGACAAGTGCGAGGGCGGCGGGACGCGGACGGTGCAGATGAAGGGCGCCGACGGGCTGTCCATGACCTGGGTGGGCTCTGAGGACGACGCACCGGCCACCTTCCGGCGCGCGGACTGACTCCGGCCGCACACACGTGAGGGCCCCCGGCGACGCGCTCGCCGGGGGCCCTCACGCACGGCTCCGCAAGGGAGCGCGGCTCCTAGAGGAAGGAGTTGATCTCGATGGTCTCGGTGCGGCCGGGGCCGACACCGATCGCGGAGATCGGGGCGCCGGACATCTCCTCCAGCGCCTTGACGTACGCCCGCGCGTTCTTCGGCAGGTCGTCGAAGGTCTTGGCCTTCGTGATGTCCTCGGACCAGCCCGGCAGCATCTCGTAGATCGGCTTCGCGTGGTGGAAGTCGGTCTGGCTGTACGGGAGCTCCTCGACACGCTTGCCGTCGATCTCGTACGCCACGCACACCGGGATCTGCTCCCAGCCGGTCAGCACGTCCAGCTTCGTGAGGAAGAAGTCCGTGAGGCCGTTGACCCGGGTCGCGTACCGCGCGATCGGGGCGTCGAACCAGCCGCAGCGACGGTCGCGGCCGGTCGTGACACCGCGCTCGCCCCCGATGCGGCGCAGCGCCTCGCCGTCCTCGTCGAGAAGTTCCGTCGGGAAGGGTCCGGCCCCGACGCGCGTGGTGTAGGCCTTGAGGATGCCGATGACCCGGCTGATCTTCGTCGGGCCGACACCGGACCCGGTGCAGGCTCCGCCCGCGGTCGGGTTCGACGAGGTGACGAAGGGATACGTGCCGTGGTCGACGTCCAGGAGGGTGCCCTGGCCGCCCTCGAAGAGGACGACCTTGCCCTCGTCGATGGCGTCGTTCAGGATCAGCGTCGTGTCGGCGACGTAGGGCCTGATCTGCTCCGCGTACTGGAGCATCTCCTCGACGATCTTCCCCGACTCGATCGCGCGCCGGTTGAAGACCTTGGCCAGGAGCTGGTTCTTCTGCTCCAGCGCCGCTTCGACCTTCTGCTCGAGGATCGACTCGTCGTAGAGGTCCTGGACGCGGATGCCGACCCGGTTGATCTTGTCGGCGTACGTGGGGCCGATGCCGCGCCCGGTCGTACCGATCTTGCGCTTCCCGAGGAAGCGTTCCGTCACCTTGTCGACGGTGACGTTGTACGGAGTGATCAAATGAGCGTTGCCGCTGATCAGGAGCTTGGACGTGTCGACGCCTCGCTCGTTCAGACCGCTCAGCTCGGAGAGCAGGACCGCCGGGTCGACGACGACACCGTTACCGATGACCGGGGTACACCCCGGTGACAGGATTCCGGAGGGGAGGAGATGCAGTGCGTACTTCTGGTCGCCTACGACGACCGTGTGGCCGGCATTGTTGCCGCCCTGGTAACGCACCACATAATCAACGGATCCACCGAGGAGGTCGGTGGCCTTCCCCTTGCCCTCGTCACCCCACTGAGCACCGAGCAGCACAAGTGCGGGCACAGGCGTACACCCCTTCCGGGCGGGGCATGTCCAAGGTCAGGGGGCGTACGTAAAGGTCGTACCTGCCGCACGACGATGTACGGCACAGCCTGAGCCGTCGAACCGGGTGCCCCGGAATAGACGAAGCCCCTGGCGCAATAGCGCAAGGGGCTCTTGCACCAAGATGCTACCCGAGGAAGGACCGAGGTGTCGGCTGCAGAGCCCCCCGGCGACGGCGACCACCAGCTACTCGTGCTCATCGACCCCCTCGCCAGGCGCTACGACGGCGAGTCCGTCCGCATCGCGAAGGACGTCCTGAGCGCCGGATCCCACGCGAAGATCTGCCTTCCGGACGGCCCTGACGAGTTCGCCAGGGCCCTGTCGAGGCGGGGCGGCAGGCGGCCGGTGGTCGTCGGCGACGACCACGCGCTGCTGCGCGCCGTGGCCCAGCTGCACCGGGAACGGGAGCTCGCGGACAGCACGCTCTCCCTGATTCCGGTCGGTGCGGCGCACACCCTGGAACTCGCCCACGCGCTCGGCGTGCCCAGGGGCGCGGTCGCGGCGGCGCGCACGGCGCTCGACGGGGCGGCACGCCGCCTGGACCTGCTGGTCGACGACAGCGACGGCGTGGTCCTGGGTGATCTGCGTATCCCGGCCACCGGCGCCACCTCGGGTGCGGCGGCGCCCCCCACGGTCTGGGACACCTGCCGGACGCTGGTGGCGGCCCTGGTCCGCCCGGCCCCGGCCTCCGCGTCCGCGCCACTCCGCGCCCACCGGCTCCGGGTCGAGGCGGACGGTGTCCTGCTGAACGATCTGGACCGGCCGGTCGAGGGCGTCTCGGTGACCTCCCAGGGCGACGGCGGCCTGGCGGACGTGGTGATCCACACCGCCTCCGGCGAGACGATCACGGCGGAGGTCAAGGCCGTCACGGTGTCCGGCCCGGATTTCCGCTACCGCGCGGACATACAGGTCGCGGGCCCGGTCCGGACCCGCACCTGGACCGTACGGGCGGGGGCGTGGGCGCTGGTACTCCCGGCGGAACCGCCCGGGGAGTGACCGCCGCCGGTCGCTCCGGCGGCCGCGAGCGAAGGACGGCCGCCGGGTGCCCCCGTGGACGACGGCCTCGCCGGAGTCGCCTCGGGGGCCGAACGCGGTGTCGCGGGGCCGGCCCGGCCAGGCCCCGCGGCCCCGGGTTCCCCGCCTCAGATCTCGACCAGCAGCTCCCGCAGCCCCCGGATCACGTACCCCGGCTTCCACTCCGGCTCCGCCACCGGCCGCATCCCGGGCGCGCTGCGCAGCAACGCCCCGAATGAGGCCTCGAGTTCGACGCGGGCCAAGGGGGCCCCCAGGCAGTAGTGGATGCCCGCACCGAAGGAGATGTGCGGGTTGTCCCCGCGGGACAGGTCCAGCTGTTCCGCGTCGGTGAACCGCTCCGGGTCCCGGTTGGCCGAGCCGAAGAGCAGCGCCACCTGGGAGCCACGCTCGATGACGGTGCCGTCGATCTCGATGTCGTCCAGAACCCACCGCGCGAACATGGGCACCGGTGTGTCGTAGCGCAGCAGCTCCTCCACGGCGGTCGGCAGCAGGCTGTGGTCGGCCCGCAGGGACGCCAGCTGCCCGGGGTGGCGGAAGAGCGTCCACCAGCCGTTGACGGTGGCGTTGACGGTCGCCTCGTGCCCCGCGTTCAGCAGCAGCACGCACGTGGAGACGATCTCCTGCTCGGTCAGCCGGTCGTCGTCGTCGTGGGCGGCGATGAGCGCGGAGATCAGGTCCGGGCCGGGGTCACCCCGCCGCGCGGTGATCAGTCCACGCAGGTATGCGGAGAACTCGGCCGAGGCCTGCACGGCGGCCTGTGCCGTCTCCTCCGTCGGGTTCAGCTCGAACATCCCGCAGATCGCCGCCGACCAGGGGCGCAGCAGTGCCCGGTCGCCCTCCGGGACGCCGAGCATCTCGGCGATGACGGCCACGGGCAGCGGCTCGGCCACCGCGGCGAGCAGGTCGCCGCCGCCCGCCGCCACGAACTCCTCGACGAGCCCGGCCGCCATCCGCTCCACGGAGGGGACGAGCATCTCGACCGTGCGCGGGGTGAACGCCTTGGCGACCAGCCGCCGGATCCGGGTGTGGTCGGGGGCCTCCAGATCGAGGATCCCCTGGCCGTTGAGCGTGTGGAACGGCTCGTGGGCGGCGGGCGGTGCGGCCAGGCCGAACTCGTCGTGGGTGAAGCGGTGCAGGTAGGTCCGGCCCAGGCGCCGGTCGCGCAGCAGCCCGGACACCTCGGAGTAGTGCGGGACGAGCCACTGCCGGGTCGGCTCGAAGTAGTGCGCCCGGCCGGTGGCGCGCAGCGCGGCGTAGGCGGGGTACGGGTCGGCGACGAACGCCGGGGACCAGGGATCGAAGGACACGTGCATGGCCCGACGCTATCCGGGGGTGACCAGCCTCGCCTCGTACGCGAACACGGCCGCCTGGGTGCGGTCGCGCAGGCCCAGCTTCACCAGGACGCGGCTGACGTGCGTCTTGATCGTCGACTCGGCGACCACGAGGTGCGAGGCGATCTCCAGGTTCGACAGCCCTTGGGCGATCAGCACGAGCACCTCGGTCTCCCGCTCGGTGAGGTCGCCGATCCGGGCCATGGCCGGCGGCCGGGGCGCCTCGGCGAGCTTGGAGAACTCGGTGATCAGGCGCCGGGTCACGGTCGGCGCGAGCAGCGCCTCGCCGGACGCCACGACCCGTACGCCGTCGGCGAGCTGGCGCGCGGAGGCGTCCTTCAGCAGGAAACCGGAGGCCCCGGCGCGCAGCGCCTGGTACACGTACTCGTCGAGGTCGAAGGTGGTCAGCACGAGCACCTTGGCGTCCGCGTCGGCGGCGACGATCTGCCGGGTCGCCTCGATGCCGTTGAGCTCGGGCATCCGGATGTCCATCAGCACCACGTCGGGGCGCAGGGCGGCGACCTGCGAGACGGCCTGGCGACCGTCGACGGCCTCGCCGACGACCTCGATGCCGGGCATCGCGTTGAGCAGGACGGAGAAGCCCTCTCGGACCATCATCTGGTCGTCGACGATCAGGACGCGGATCGTGTCGTTCACGCCGTTCCGCCCGTCGTGGTGGTGGCCTCGGTTGCCGGCACGGGGAGGAACACGGTGACCTCGTAGCCGCCGTCCTCCGTCACCTCGGCCGTCATCTCCCCGTTCAGCATCGCCACCCGCTCCCGCATCCCCGTGATCCCGTGCCCGGCGCCCGGTGAGGGCTTGACCAGTCCCCTGGCGGGACCGTTGACGACGCGCAGGCCCAGCCCGCCGAGCACGTAGCCGATCTCCACCTTGGCGGTGGCGCCCGGCGCGTGCCTGAGCGTGTTGCTCAGTGCTTCCTGGACGATCCGGTACGCCGACAGCTCGACGCCCTGCGGAAGCGCGCGTACCGCGCCGGTGACCGTCTTCTCCGTCTCCAGGCCCGTCTCCCGGACGTTGTCCAGCAGCCGGTCGACCTCGGCGAGGGTGGGCTGCGGGGCGTCCGGCGCCTCGTAGTCCTCCGCCCGTACGACTCCGAGGACGCGGCGCAGCTCGGTGAGCGCGGCGACGGCGTTCTCCCGGATGGTGACGAAGGCCTGCTCCAGCTCGGGCGGCGGGTTCTCCACCCGGTACGGGGCGGCCTCGGCCTGGATCGCGACGACCGACATGTGGTGGGCGACGACGTCGTGCAGCTCACGGGCGATGGTGGTGCGCTCCTCCAGGAGTGTGCGCCGGTCGCGTTCGACGGCGGTGACGGTGCGCTGCACCGTCACCTCGCGACGGGCCTCGTGGCGGACCTGCACCATGGTGACGACGAGCAGGGCGAACGCCGAGGTGACGGCCATGGGCGCGGTGTTGGAGAAGCCCGGGCCGAATTCCCCCAGGAAGCTCCCGACGAGCAGGGTGATCACCCACATCCAGGCGGCGGTACGCGGCCGGGTCCTCGCCGCGGCGACGACCAGCACACCCAGGTGGCAGGCGAAGGCGCTCGGCTGCCAGGGCCAGTCGCCGCTGCCGGCCACGGCCACCACAGGGGTCGAGACGATCGACACCCAGAACGCGAGGACGGGGCGGACCAGCGTCATCAGCAACGTGGCTGCCGGCAGGAACGCGCTGATGACCGTCGCGATCCCGAACGGCGAGTAGGTGTTCGCCGTGAAGACGCCCCCCAGCAGCGCGATCAGCGCGACCGCGGCCACCACCGCGTGCGGGAACCAGACGGCCCGCGTGCGGATCGTCTTCGGCAGCCTGCGGATCACCGGACCGTCCGTGCCCAGCGGGCCCATCGGACGGTAGTCGAACACATGGTGGAAGAGGTCCTGCCGCAGGTCACCTATCGCCCCTGCGGCCAGCCGGTACTCCGGGCTTCTGGTCTTCGTCTCGGTCACGCCTACACGGTAGGTGCCGCCCGGCGCCCGGGTCGTCAGCAGTGATGCGGATCCTGCGCCGTCCGTCGCAAGTACTACCAGGCCAGCTGGGCGATCTCCTCGGCCACCACCGCACACGCGTCCGCCGAGGGATCGATCAGCGGGAAGTGGCCGACGCCGTCCAGCAGCGTCAGCCCGACCATCTCGCCGGCCTTCGCCGCGGCGTCCACGAACGCCTCCGTGACCGCCTGCGGCACGGTGAGGTCGCAGGCTCCCTGCACGACGGCCGTCGCGATCCCGGTCGGCAGCAGGAGCGCCGGATCGGCGTGTGCACCACGCTCGGCGAACTCCGCCCCCTCGCCCAGCAGTTGGTGCACCGCCCCGGAGCAGACGTCCAGCTCGACGGCGCTCGCGAAGTCCCCGATCGGCGCCAGGGCGACGACCGCGCGCAGCGGCGGCGGCGCGGGCAGCCGCCACGGCGACCCCACCGGGAGCACATGCCGGGCGGCGGCCCACAGGGCGAGCTGGCCGCCCGCCGAGTGCCCGGTGACCACGGTCCTGCGTATGTCGGCCTGCGGCAGCTCCCGGGCCGTCAGCACCGGCAGGGCGTCCATCGCCGCGGCCACGTCGTCGAACGTCTCCGGCCAGCGCCCGGCGACGGGTCCCTCCTGCTCCGGGCCCCCGCCGCCGCGCCGGTACTCGACGCTCGCCACCGCGAACCCGCGCCGGGCCAGGAAGTCCGCGAACGGCGACACGTGCTGCCGGTCGTACGGGGCCCGCCAGGCTCCGCCGTGCAGGACGACGACGAGCGGAGCGCCGTCCCTGCCGTCGCGCGGCGCGAAGAAGTCGATCACCTGGTCGGGGTGGCTGCCGTAGGCCGCGGACCGGTCGGGGGCGACCGCCGGATGCGCGAACGCCGACTCGGTCTCGGCTGCGTCATGATCACGCGCGGCAGAATCCGACATGCTGCTCCAACCGTCCTACGCACAAGCCCAACTGGACTGACCTGCGGGGACGGTATCAGTACGACGCGCAGCGGCCGGACGGGCCCGGAGAGTGGGCCCGTCCGGCACGGGCACTACGCCGTCAGTACCTCCGAGAGGATCCGCGCAGCCCGCTCCGCGTCCGCGAACCCGACGTACAGCGGGGTGAATCCGAACCGGAGGACGTCCGGACGGCGCAGGTCGCCGATCACGCCGCGCTCGACGAGCGCGCGCATCACCGGTTCCGCCTCGGCGGGGTCCTCGCAGCGCAGCGACACCTGGCTGCCCCGCTCCGCGTGGGCGGCCGGGGTGACCGAGGTGACCCGGCCCTCGGGGACGTACGCGTCGACGCACTCCAGGAAGAAGTCGGTCAGGGCGAGGGACTTGGCCCGTACGGCCTCGACACCGACGCCCTCCCACACGTCCAGCGCCGCTTCCAGGGCCAGCATGGAAAGGATGTCCGGGGTGCCGACCCGGCCCCGCACGGAACCGTCCGCGGGGGTGTATCCGTGAGTCATCCCGAACGGGTCGGCATGCGAGGTCCACCCGGGCAGGGGGGAGTCGAAAGCCGCCTGGTGGCGCTCGGCGACGTACAGGTAGGCGGGTGAACCGGGCCCGCCGTTGAGGTACTTGTACGTGCATCCGACGGCCAGGTCCACGCCGTGCTCGTCGAGGCCGACCGGCAGGGCGCCCGCGCTGTGGCACAGGTCCCAGACCACGAGGGCGCCCGCCGCGTGCACGGCGGCGGTGAGCCCCGGCAGGTCGTGGAGCCTGCCCGTGCGGTAGTCGACGTGGTTGAGCAGGACGGCCGCCGTACGAGGGCCGAGGGCGGCCGGCACCTCGGACGGGGCGACCGGGACGAGCCGGTGCCCCGTCATCCGGGCCGCCGACCCGGCGATGTACCCGTCCGTGGGGAACGTCGTCGCGTCGACGAGGATCTCGTCGCGTCCGCCACCGGCGAGGCGGCTCGCGGCGACCACGGCCTTGAAGACGTTCACGCTCGTGGAGTCGCCCACCACGATCCGGCCGGCGGCCGCCCCGACCAGCGGGGCGATGCGGTCGCCGATCCGCTCGGGCGCGGTCCACCAGCCGCTCTCGTCCCAGGAGCGGATGCGCAGCGCGCCCCACTCGCGGGTGATGACGTCCTGAAGGCGCGCAGGAACGTGGCGGGGCAGCGCGCCCAGCGAGTTCCCGTCGAGGTAGACCGTGTCGTCGAGGGCGAACAGGTCGCGGTGCGCGGCCAGCTCGTCGGCGATGTCGAGCGCCTGTGCGCGCTCCTGCAGGTCAGACATGGCTGCGCGCCGTCCAGAGCTCGGGGAAGACGCTCTTGGTGGCCCGCTTCTCCAGCCAGGCGACCCCGGCCGAGCCCCCGGTGCCGGTCTTCGAGCCCATAGCCCGCCGGGTGGCGGTCAGGTGGTCGTTGCGCCAGCGCCAGACCAGCTCGCCGACGTCGGTCAGCACCTCACCGAGCCGCACGAGTTCGTCGTTCTGGTCCGGGTTGGCGTAGATCTCCGCCCAGACGGCCTCGACCGCGGGGGACGGCTCGTACTTCCGCGACAGGTCCCGGGTGAGCACCGACTGCGGGACGGCGTAGCCGCGCCGGGCCAGCAGGGCCAGCGTCTCGTCGTACAGGCCGGGTTCCTGGAGCGCCTTCTCCAGCTCGGCGTGGACGCGGGGCGCGCCCCGGTGGGGCACGAGCATGGACGCCGACTTGTCGCCCAGCAGGAATTCCATCCGCCGGTACATCGCCGACTGGAATCCGGAGCCCTCGCCGAGCGAGCCCCGGTAGGAGTTGAACTGCGCGGGGGTGAGGCCGGCCAGCGGCTTCCAGGAGGCGTTCAGCGCCTCCAGCTCCCGCAGCGAGCGCTTCAGCGCGTCGCGGGCCACCGGTATGCGGTCCTCGCGCAGGGCGTGCGCCGCCGTCTCCCACTCATGGACGATGACCGTGAACCACAGCTCCATGACCTGGGTGGTGACCAGGAAGACCATCTCTCCGGGGTCGTCGGAGCGCAGGTGCTGCAGGTGGGTCAGGACGTCCGCCTGGACGTAGTCCTCGTACGGAGTCGTTCCCGCGAAGTCCAGGTGCGGGGTGTCCGCACCGGTGGCTTCGGGGTCGGGGTGGGCTGTCGACATTTCTGTCTCCTCGACACGAGCTTCCGGGTAGCGGTCCGCCCCTTCCTGAGAGGTAGTGGAGCTCCGGTCCCCTGTCGGCATCCTAGACCGGTCCCGTCCGGCATGCGTCGGGCCCCGCGGGCGACGGCCCGCGAGGCCCGGAGAGCGGGAGGATCAGCTCAGGATGTCGGCGGCGGTCTGCGAGGAGTCACGCAGGAAGGACGAGCACCGTTCGTACTCCTCCTGCTCACCGATCGCCTGGGCGGCGCGCGCCAGGGCGTGCAGCGCCCGCAGGAAGCCCCGGTTCGGCTCGTGCTCGAACGGAACGGGGCCGTGGCCCTTCCAGCCCGCCCGGCGCAGGGAGTCCAGGCCGCGGTGGTAGCCGGTGCGGGCGTACGCGTAGGACTCGACGACCCGGCCGCCCTCGTACGCCTCGTCGGCGAGCTGCGCCCAGGCCAGCGAGGACGTGGGGTACTTCGCCGCGACATCGGCGGGCGCCGTGCCGGCCGCGAGCAGTTCGCGCGGCTCCGGGTCGTCGGGCAGGTGGGTCGGGGCAGGGCCCCCGAGCAGGTTCTCGTGGATGGACATGGGTCAAGTGTGCCTGTGTCCGGGGTTGGGCTCCAAGGGCGGGGCGGTGACCCCGCAGTGCGTCGCGCACGCGGGCCGGGCATCCCGCGCGGGCCGCGGCCCGGCCCGCAGGGTCCACCAGGCGATCACCGCACCCGCCACCAGCAGTCCGGCACACATCGGCATCGCCCGCCGGAACGTCGAGGCGAACTCCCCGGCGTCCTTGTACGCCTCCGGGCCCATCCCGGCCAGCAGCGGCAGCGCGGCCACCGCGAGCAGGCCGGCCGCCCGCGCGGCGGCGTTGTTGATCCCGCTGGCGAGCCCGGCCCGCCCGGTGTCCACGGCGGCCAGCACCGTCGCGGTGAGCGGCGCGACCAGGGTGACCATGCCGAGCCCCAGCACGACGACGGCCGGCAGGACGTCCCGCACGTACGAGGCGCCCGGGCCGACCCGCAGCATCAGCAGCATCCCGGCCGCTGCCAGCAGCGGACCGGCGGTGAGCGGGATCCTCGGCCCGATGCGCCGGCCGAGGTCACCGGCGGACGCGGAGAAGAGCAGCATCAGCACGGTCGTCGGCAGCAGCGCGGTGCCCGCGCCGAGCGCCGAGTACCCGGCGACGACCTGGAGCTGGATCGCGGACAGGAAGAAGAACCCTCCGAGTGCGGCGTACACACAGAACGTGACGATGTTGACGGCGGTGAACTGCCGGGAGGCGAAGATCGACGGTGGCACCATCGGGTCCGCCCGCCGCCTCTCCAGCCGGACGAAGACCGCGCCGAGCAGCACGCCGCCGAGTGCCGCACCGACGACCAGGGGCGACGCGCCCTTCTCCGGCACCTCGATCAGCGCGTACGTGACCAGGGCGAGCGAGAGCGCGGCCAGCGCGGCCCCGAGCACGTCGAAGCGGCCGTGGGCGCCGGGCTCCCGGGACTCCGGCACATGGCGCAGGGCGACGGGCACGCAGACGGCGGCCAGCGGCAGGTTCAGCAGGAACACCCACCGCCAGCCGGGCCCGTCCACCAGCCAGCCCCCGACGAACGGGCCGACCGCGGCCCCGACCCCGCCGAGCCCGGACCAGAGCCCCACGGCCCGGGCCCGGTCGTCGGGATGGAAACTCGCCTGGATGATGGCCAGCGAACCGGGCGTGAGCAGCGCACCCCCCACCCCTTGCAGCGCCCGGGCTGCGACCAGCACCCCCGCGTCGGGCGCGATCCCGCACAGCAACGAGGCCCCGGCGAACCAGACGACCCCGACGACGAACACCCTGCGCCTGCCGAACCGGTCCCCGAGCGCGCCCCCGAGCAGGATCAGCCCGGCCAGCGTGAGCATGTAGGCGTTGACGGTCCACTGGAGTGCCGCGAGGTCGGTGCCGAGGTCCTCGCCGATGCGGGGCAGGGCGACATTGATGACCGTGGAGTCGAGCAGGGCCATGCTCGACCCGAGGACGGTGGTCAGCACCACCCAGCGCCCGGGCGCCGAGGCCACGCGGATGTCACCGTCGGAGGTCGTCTCGCCCATGTGCCCAGCATCGCGGTGGCCGCGCGCCGCGGCCACCCGGTCCGGGAACGGATTCCCGTCAGTAGACCCGCGGGCCGGCCTCGGTGACCCGCACCTTCTCGTTGAAGCCGATCGGCTTCTTGCCCTTGAAGACCACCTCGCAGGCGTACGCGGTGTCCGTGTCCAAGGGCACCAGTACGGCCTCGGGGATGTCGTTGCAGAGCGCGTAGTCGATGCTGTCGCGGTAGTTGCCGTACAGCAGCCGGGCGACACCGTCGCGGGTGAGGACGCCCTTGCCGGGTGCCGCCTCGAACTCCACGACGTTGTCGGACCAGCCCGACTTCTCCCCGATGCTCACGTTCCACACCACGTCGAGCCCTTCATACGTGGCCGTGCAGGTCACCTGGGTGCCGCTTTTCGAACCCACGTCCTTCGGGCACTCGGCGGTGACCTTGCCCGGTGCCCGGGCCATGTCGAGCGTCTTGCGGCGCAGCTCGTACGCGAGGTTCTCGGCGAACGTGGCGTCGTCGGCCGGGGAGGGCCGCAGCTCCTCCTCGGGCATGTCGGCCGGTGGGGCCAGCTTCTGAGGCAGGATCTCACCAATCGCCTCCTCCTCGGCGCCGGCACCGGCGCCGTCGGGGCCCGGCCCCCCGCACCCGGAGGCCGACAGGCTCACCGCACCGGCCAGGACCACCGCAGCGATCTTCATCCACATGGCGGTCACCCTACCGAGGGGTCCTCGGGCGCACCGCTCGCACCGTCCGCACCGCTCGCACCAGCGCGGCCACTCCCGCCTCCGCCTTGCTGCGGGGGCAGCCCACGTTCAGACGGAGGAAGCCCGGGGCTCCGTACACCGCCCCCGGCATGATCGCGACCTTCTCCCGCTCGATCAGCGCTTCCTGCAGCGCCTCGTCGTCCACATCCAGGGGACGGACGTCGATCCAGGCCAGATAACCGGCCTGCGGCGGCTCCCAGCCAAGTTCCGGGAACGCCCCGTTCAGGCGCTTCGCGACCAGGGCGAGGTTTCCGGCGGCGTACTCCCGCACCGCGTCGAGCCAGGGAGCTCCCTCGCGGTATGCGGCGATGTGGGCGGTCAGGGAGAGCACCGCCGGGGAGGCCAGGCCCTCCGCCGTTTCTATGCGGCGGAGGAACTCCGTGTGATCGGCCGGGTCACCGATCAGTCCGTAGGACCCGGTCAGCGCCGGAAAGTTGAAGGACTTGGACGCCGACGTGACGACCGCCCAGCGGCCGTCGCCCGCGACCCGGGGCCAGGGGATGTGCGTGTGCCCTTCATGGACGAAGTCGGCGTGGATCTCGTCGCTGATCACCGCGACCCCGTGGCGCGTGGCGAGCGCGGCCGTCTCGCGGAGCTCCGTCTCCGTCCACACCCGGCCCGTCGGGTTGTGCGGCGAGCACAGCACGAGCACCTTCGCGCCGGGGCGGGCGAGCTCCCGGTCCAGCGCCTCGGTGTCCCCCAGCGGCACACCGCGCAGCTCCCGTCCGAGCCCGGTGACCACCTTGCGGAAGCCGTCGTACGTGGGGGTGTGGACGACCACGGCGTCGCCCTCGTCCGTCCACATCTGGAGCAGCTGCGACACCTGGCTGAGGACGGAGGGGCCGTAGACCAGCCGCCCGGTGTCGATCCCGGTGCCGTACCGGGTCGCGTACCAGTGCGCCACGGCGGAACGGAAGTCGTCCTGTTGCCAGGTGGTGTAACCCAGGACCCCGTGGCCGAGGCGGTCGCGCAGCGCGCTCAGCACCTCGGGCGCGGTCTCGAAGTCCATGTCGGAGATCGTGAACGGCAGCAGCCCGTCCACGCCGAACCGGTCGGCGACCCCGTCCCACTGGACGCACCAGGTACCCCGGCGGTCGACGACGGTGTCGAAGTCGTAGCGCGCGGCCTTGCCCACAGGTGGCCCTTCCTCACCGGTACGGCCGTGGGCCCGGCCTCCCGGGACGAAAAGGGAGACCGGGCCCACGCGTACGTCCGTGACGTACGTCCGTGCGATCGAGCGCCGTGGCTGCTCTAGCGCCGTGGCTACTTGAGCTTCGTGCCCGAGGAGCGCAGGTTGGCGCAGGCCTCCGTGACGCGCTTGGCCATGCCCCCCTCGGCGGACTTGCCCCAGCTGCGCGGGTCGTAGACCTTCTTGTTGCCGACCTCGCCGTCGACCTTCAGCACACCGTCGTAGTTCCGGAACACGTGGTCCACGATCGGCCGCGTGAATGCGTACTGCGTGTCGGTGTCGAGGTTCATCTTCACGACGCCGTTCTCCAGCGCGGTGGCGATCTCCTCGGCCGTGGAGCCCGAGCCGCCATGGAAGACGAAGTCGAAGGGCTGGCTGCCCGCCGCCTTGCCGTACTTGGCTCCGACGCCCTCCTGCAGGTCCTTGAGGAGCTCGGGACGCAGGACGACGTTGCCCGGCTTGTAGACGCCGTGGACGTTCCCGAAGGACGCGGCCAGCAGGTAGCGGCCCTTCTCGCCCAGACCGAGCGCCTCGGCGGTGCGCAGGGCATCGTCGACGGTCGTGTACAGCTCGTCGTTGATCTCGTGCGTGACGCCGTCCTCCTCGCCACCGGTCGGGGTGATCTCGACCTCGAGGATGATCTTCGCGGCGGCGGCCTTGGCGAGCAGCTCCTGGCCGATGGCCAGGTTGTCGGCAAGGGTCTCGGCCGAACCGTCCCACATGTGGGACTGGAAGAGCGGGTTGAGACCCTTGGCGACACGCTCGGCGGAGACGTCGAGCAGCGGACGTACGTAACCGTCCAGCTTGTCCTTGGGGCAGTGGTCGGTGTGCAGCGCGACCGTGATGTCGTACTTGGCGGCGACGATGTGCGCGAACTCGGCGAGGGCCACAGCGCCCGTCACCATGTCCTTGTTGTACTGGCCGCCCAGGAATTCGGCCCCACCGGTGGAGATCTGGACGATGCCGTCGCTCTCCGCCTCCGCGAAGCCGCGCAGCGCAGCGTGCAGGGTCTGGGTCGACGTCACATTGATGGCCGGGTAGGCGAACTTGCCTGCCTTCGCCCGGTCGAGCATCTCGGCGTAGACCTCGGGGGTTGCGATGGGCATCTGTCCGCTCCTTGGGATGTGCGGGTGTGCAGTGCTTGGTCCCTGACCTGGGGGCGACGTCATCGTCGCCCCCATCTTCCCAGACTCCCGCCCCGGCTCCACCCCGCCCGTCGCGCAGCGGGCCAGGTTTCACGTGAAACCTGGCCCGCTGCCGAGAAACGCCAGGTCAGGACAGGTCGAGGTCTGCCACGGAGTAGACGTTCACGTACGGCAGGCCGGCCTCGGCGATCGCCGGAGCGGCGCCCCGCTCGACGATCACGGCAACGGCCACGACCTCGCCTCCGGCATTGCGCACCGCCTCCACCGCCGTCAGCGGCGAACCACCGGTCGTCGAGGTGTCCTCGACCACCAGGCAGCGGCGGCCCTTGACGTCGGTGCCCTCGATGCGGCGCTGCATCCCGTGCGCCTTCTGTGCCTTACGGACGACGAAGGCGTCCAGGCTCTTCCCCCGTGCCGCGGAAGCGTGCAGCATCGAGGTGGCGACCGGGTCGGCGCCCAGGGTCAGACCACCGACGCAGTCGAAGTCCAGGGCGGCGGTGGCATCGAGCATCACCTGGCCGACCAGCGGCGCGGCCGTGCCGTCCAGCGTGATCCGGCGCAGGTCGATGTACCAGTCGGCTTCCAGACCCGAGGAGAGGGTCACCTTGCCGTGCACCACGGCCTTGTCCTTGATCTGCTGGAGCAGCTCAGCGCGTACGTCAGTCATGCCCATGAGGGTAACGGCCGGGGCCGTGGGCGCCGCGCGGCCGGCTCAGAGCCGCACCCAGCTCCATGTCGTCCCGATCTCCAGGGGATCGATCGGCGTGACCAGCCGGGGGGCCGTGTTCAGCCCGTCGGGAGGTCCGGACTGCGGCTCCACGCATACCGCCTCGGCCTGCTCGTCGTAGATCACCACCCACTCGTCCCGGCTCCTGACCGTCAGCTCCAGCTGCTCGGGCCAGGTGAGCTTCACATCGACGCCCTCGGGCATCCCGAAGCAGTCGTCCCACGGGCCGGGAAGGGGGTCGATACGCCGGCCGGTCGGGAGGTGGTCGTCGCCCCGCTCCTCCTGCCAGGCGGCGTCGAAGTCGACCCGCACGTCCTGGCCCCCGAGGTTCCGGAGGAACCAGGGATGCCAGCCGGCCTGCGCCGGAAAGGAGTCCCCATAGGTCTCGACGCCGAGACGGAGCGTCAGTGAATCCTCCGTCAGCTCGAAGGACTGCGTCACGCGCCCCTCGTACGGCCAGGGGTCGGTCAGGTCGTAGAAGAAGGCCGCCTCCGCGTCGTCCTGCCGGGCGGGCTGCCACGCGGTGTCGCGGCCTGTGCCGTGGATGGCGTGCGGCGGCGAGTTCAGCGGCAGCTGGTGCAGCTCTCCGCCGTTGCGGAACTGGCCGTTCCCGGTGCGGCCGCACCACGGCACCATCGGGAAGCAGCCGTACCGCTCACCCTGACGCAGCAGTTCGGCGCCTCGGATGCGCAGGCTGCTGATCCGGCAGCCATGAACGGGGTCAACGGTCAACTCGACGTCGCCGGCGGTCAGCCGGACGCTCTTCTCAGCTCTGCTCACCCCACGACACTACTGGCGTGGACGGGGGGCGGCCCGCCGTCCTCGCGGATCGGCGCGCGCTGCCGCGCCGTCACGCCGCGGGGGCACGGGGCGGGCAGGAAACGCCCGGGTGCACCGGACCCCGCCTCACCGTCGGCGTCGCAGGGCCCGGCCGACCACGACGGCCGAGGCGATGGCCAGGGCGGCCGCCGGGGCGGCCCAGCGCAGCGCGATGCCCGCAGTGCTCGTGTCGGGTGAGGGCACGGGCGCGTACCGGCCGCGCGGCGGCGCGTGGTCGACCTCCTCCGTGCTACGGCCGATCATCGTGCGGCGGGCGTGCGCGGCCTCGGCCGGCGGTTCGTCCGGCACGGTGAACTCCAGCTCTGCCGACGGGTCGAGCGACGGCGGCGGCACGGGCGCGTCGAACACCGACTCCTTGCCCGGCTCCTCCTCGGGGGGCGGTTCCTGGGACGCACGCCTCTCCGAGGACCGTTCCCCGGACGGCGGCGACTGCGACGACGGTGGCCCGGCGGACGACGGCGCGTCGGCGGTGGACGATGCGGCGGACGGGGCGTCAGCGGCGTCAGCGGCGGGAGCTCCGGCGGACGTCGCATCGTCACCCGGCGCATCCACGGACGTCGCATCGTCACCGGGCGCATCGACGGAGGCGGGACCGGTGGTCGACGCGTCCCCCGTCGGCCGGTCCGCGGCGTCGGATGCCGCACGCCCCCCGGGCGCCGCGTCCGCCGCCGCCTCGTCCCCGTCCCGGGAGGCCAGGGACTCCGTCACCAGCTGCTGCGTCAGGCGGTCCAGCAGCCGGTGCGCCGCTGCGAGGGCCGCGTCCTCCCCCTGGTCCACGATGCGGCCTTCACCGCTCACCGTCCCGGCGAACCCGATCGTCGTGCCGCCGTCCGACTCGGTGAGGCCGATCGTCAGGGCCAGCTTCGCCGAGCCCGTGCCCCTGGCCTCCACGCCCTCCCCCGTCACGGAGAAGCCGCTGCCCCCGTCGGCGGGCCGCAGGACCAGCGCCCCGCGGTACGTGATCGTGTGGCCGCCGATCCGGAGCTTCAGCCGGCCCGCCAGCGGGCCCGCGGCCGCGTCGGCGTCCTGCTGGAATCCCGGGACACAGCGCGCCACCCGCGCAGGATCACCCAGCGTCCGTCGAAGGGACGCGACCGGAACCGGAACGAACACCTCATGCTCCATATCGTCCGAGCCTACCCAGCCCCGGCCGTCCCGTCAGCGCTTCCCCACCTCCGGCTCCTCACGGATCACCCCCGCCCCCTGGTCACCGCGGCTCCCGGTACCGCGGGTGCACCAGCGTCGACGGGAGCACCTCACGCCGCCGCAGGCGCTCTGCGGACCGCCCGGCCACCGCCAGCTCCCGATCTCCCAGCGACCGCAGCGCGGGCGCCCCCGGGTCGGTGCCGAGCCGCCCCACCCCGTGGGCGGCGGCCAGCACGAACCCCCAGTCGTGCGGCACGCCCGACGTCCCCGGCGACCGGTCGGGTCCCGCCGCGAAACCGGTGAGCCGTCCCTCGATGCGGTACGGGCGTGTCACCATGCCGCCCGCGCGCATCGACGCCTCCACCGTCCAGAACGTCGTCGGTCCGCTGTCCGGCGTCCCCGCGTGCACCGCCAGCCGCCCGCCCGGAGTCAGGGACCGGGCGACCAGGCCGTAGAACTCGGCGGAGTAGAGCTTCGTACTGGCCGTGATGCCCGGATCGGGCAGGTCCGAGATCACCACGTCGTACCGGTCGCGCGTGTCCCGGAGCCAGGTGAACGCGTCCCCGGTGGCGGTCGTCAGCCGCGGGTCATCGAGGGCGTGCCCGTTCAGCCCGGAGAGGGCCGGGTCCGTGCGGGCCAGCCGGGCGACCTCCGGATCGAGTTCGACCACGACGACGGACTCGACGTCCGGATAGCGCAGCACCTCGCGTGCGGCCAGCCCGTCGCCCCCGCCCAGGACCAGCACCCGCCGGTGGGTCCCTTTCATCGCCGGGTGCACCAGCGCCTCGTGGTAGCGGTGCTCGTCGCGGGAGCTGACCCGCAGCCGGCCGTCCACGTACAGGCCGAGCGGGCCCCGTACGGCCCCGGTGAGGACGACCTCCTGCACCTCGGTCCGCAGGGCCACCCGCACATCGGCGCCGTACACAGCGCGCCGCGCCGCCCTCTCGAAGTCGTCGACCAGCACGGACGCCGTGGCCAGCAGGGCGATCACCGTGACGTTGACGACGATTAGCAGCCGGCGCGACCCGGTGCCCAGGTCCCGCCGGAACACCCACAGCACCAGCGCACCGCCCGCCGCCGCGTTGACCGCGCCGGTGAACAGCGCACCGGAGAGCTGGCCCATCATCGGAAGCAGGAGGAACGGAAAGGCGAGCCCGCCGACCAGCGCGCCGACGTAGTCGGCGGCGAAGAGGTCCGCGACGGCCCCGCCCGCGTCCTGCCGGTCGACCCGCTGGATCAGCGTCATCAGCAGGGGGATCTCCGCACCGATCAGGACGCCGATGGCCAGCGAGAAGCCGACCAGCGCGCAGCGCGACTCCCCGAGCCACGCGAACGACGCGTACAGGACGAGCGCCGAGGCTCCGCCCACCAGTGCGAGGGCGGCCTCGATCAGCCCGAACCCCACGGCGGCGCGGCTGCGTAAACGTTTCGCGAGGAGCGAGCCGATACCCATCGCGAACACCATCACGGAGAGCACCACGGAGGCCTGCGTGACCGAGTCGCCGATGAGGTAGGAGGCCAGCGCGACGAGCTCCAGCTCGTACACCAGCCCGCACGCGGCGCAGATGAAGACCGCGGCCAGCACGAGGAGGCGGCCGGTCCTGGGCCGCACCGGAAGCCGCGTCGTGCTCCCCCGCAGCGACACCTGGTGGTCGATCATGAAACAGACGCTACGTGACGGGAACGTCGCGGATTGTCACCCACACGGGTGCAAGTGCGGCTCCCCCCGCACCCCCCGCCCCGCACCGGCGCTCCCCCGCCGCTCAGGGCACCCGCGCCGCCGTCCGCACACCCACCCGGGTCCGGGTGACCACCAGCTGCCCCTCCTGCGGGTACGCGTGCCAGGTGCGCCACCGCACCTGACCCTCCGTGCACTGCGCCAGCATCGCCGTGAAGGCGTACGGGCTGCCGGGGAACGTCCCCGCGAGGCCGTGCGGGTGGTCGGCCACCAGCGCGAGCAGCTCCTGCGCGCGCCCCGCGAACGAGCCCTCGGAGAGCGTCTCGACGCGCGCCGCGAATTGGTACTCCCAGTCGCCCAGCCGCTTGGCGACTCCGAGCGGCAAGGGCGTGCTGCTGCCCGGCATGCAGGCGACGGTCTCGGAGCACGTACCGCGCTCCTCCTCCAGCAGCACCTGGTGGGAGGCGCCGAGCAGCCTGAGCTGCAGCTCGGAGCCGCCGAGCCGGAGGTCGAGCACGGCGAGGGCGGGCAGCGGCTCGCACCCCAGCGTCCAGGCCAGATCGGCGGCACGGGTGTCGGAATAGGCGGTCTGGAGGGTCGTGAGCATGGGTCGGCTCCGCAAACACACATGGACACGTGGACAGGAGGCGTCCCCGGTGCGGCGCACATGGGGGAGGGGAACGCCCGATCCGGCCCAACTGGGGTCCGAGGGCTGAATGTTCTCTACAGCGAGGGAATCATGAAGTACCCGCACTCGCAGCGGTTTTACCCAACTTGACGGGGTTTCCATCCCTCAGGGGGCAGTACGGTTCAGGTGTTCCCTGTGCGGTCCAACAAAGAAGTGCCCGGCGGGAGTTCGACCCACCGGGCACCTCACGGACCCAACATCCCCGCTGCGCGGGCGGGCAGGGACGGGAGGGACGGTTCAGTCACCCCCGCCGCCGCCACCGCCACAGCCGCCCCCACCGCCGCACGAGTGACCGCCACCCCCGCACGAGTGGCCTCCGGAATGACCGGCCCCGCTGTCACCGCTGTCCCCGCTCCACCAGCTGCCCCCGTCGGCACCCCCGGAACCGCCCCCGCCCGACCCCCGCCGGCCATGGCGCCCGCCCCGGGCCGCCAGCGGATCCCCGCTGCCGCCCGAGCCCGCTATGAGCGCGATCAGTCCCACCACCACGATCACCAGCACAGCCACCACGATGAACAAGGTCATCGACCTCACATCCTTCTCTCCCCCGAAGCGAGGTCCCCGCTTCTTCGCTGACCGGGGGATTCCCATGGCCCGCCGGAGCCAAAGCCGACTTGAGCAACTCCAGAGCTTCGGCACAGGATGGCGCTCATGACACAGCCACCGCAGGGACGACCGCTGCTCAACCGCCGCCTCGCCGCGTTCGGTACGACGATCTTCGCGGAGATGTCGGCGCTGGCCGCACGGACCGGCTCGATCAACCTCGGCCAGGGCTTCCCGGACACCGACGGCCCCGACGAGGTCCGCGAGGCCGCGGTCCGTGCCCTGCGCGCCGGGCAGGGGAACCAGTACCCACCGGGCCCCGGCGTGCCCGAGCTGCGCACCGCGGTCACGGAGCACCAGCAGCGGTGGTACGGCCTGACGTACGACCCCGACACGGAGGTCCTGGTCACCACGGGCGCCACGGAAGCCGTGGCCGCCGCCCTGCTGGCCCTCCTCGAGCCGGGTGACGAGGTCATCGCCCTGGAGCCCTACTACGACTCGTACGCCGCCTGCATCGCCATGGCGGGCGGGACCAGGGTCCCCGTCACGCTGCGCCCGCACGACGGCGCCTACGGGCTCGACCTCGACGAGCTCCGCGCCGCCGTCACGCCCCGCACCCGGCTGATCCTGCTCAACACGCCGCACAACCCCACCGGCACCGTCCTGACCCGTGCCGAACTGGCCGCCGTCGCCGAACTCGCCTGCGAGCGCGACCTCCTCGTCATCACCGACGAGGTGTACGAGCACGTGGTCTTCGAGGGCGAGCACATCCCGCTCGCCTCCTTCCCCGGCATGCGGGAGCGCACGGTCACCGTCAGCAGTGCCGGCAAGACGTTCTCGTTCACCGGCTGGAAGGTCGGCTGGATCACCGCGAGCCGCGAACTGGTCACCGCGGTCCGCTCCGTCAAACAGTTCCTGACGTACGTCTCCGGCGGCCCCCTCCAGTACGCCGTCGCCGAGGCGCTCCGGCTGCCCACCGCGTACTTCACCGAGCTGGGCGCGGACCTGCGCGCCAAGCGGGACCTGCTGAGCACCGGCCTCGCCGAGGCCGGTTTCGGGGTCTACAGGCCCGCAGGCACCTACTTCGTCACCACCGACATCCGCCCGCTCGGCGGGGAGCGGGACGGCTTCGCGTTCTGCCGTGAGCTACCCGAGCGGTGCGGTGTCGTGGCCATCCCGAACGCCGTCTTCTACGACCACCGGGAACAGGGCGCGCCGTTCGTCCGGTTCGCGTTCTGCAAGAGCACGGCTGTACTCGCCGAGGCGGTCACCCGTCTGAAGGGCCTCACATCACACTGACCCCGCCCCCGCGTGCGAAGGGCCCGGCCCCGGGCAGAGGTCGCGATGACCACCGCCCGGTGCCGGGCCCTTCGAAAGCCGTGCCGGATCAGCCCTCCGCGGACTGCCCGGTGCCTTCGCCCTCGGCCTGCTTCCCGCCGGGCTCCAGGCCCAGACGCTCCACGAGCCACTTGTCGAACTCGATGGAGGCCCGGACCCAGCTGACCGTCGAGGAGACGAAGTGCTCCAGGCTGACGCCGGTGCCGATGAGCATCTGCGCCTCACCGATCAGCCGGACGGAGGCGGCCGCGCCCTCCTCGCCCTCGTGGGAGTGCGTGTAGACCTTGGGCCACAGGGTGCGGCGGTTCCAGTCGTCGATCGCGTCGAGGAGCACGGGACGCTGGTCAAGGGCGTGGGGGCGGTCGTAGAACGTGCGCACCGAGAAGACCTGCTGCTCCTCCTCGCCGCGGAACATGAAGTACGTGCGGAACTCTTCCCACGGCGCGGCGAGGTCACCCTCGTCGTCGACGACGTACTTCAGCTCCATCTGCTCGAGAAGCTGCTTGACGAGGTCCTGGTCAGGGACCACGGGGCCCTCGGGTCCTGCCGCCTGCGGCTCGGGCTGGCCCCCGAAGTTGGGGATCGAGGACGGATCGATAGACATCGCTGGGTACTCCTGTGGATCGCTCGTGGTTTCCTGCCATCGACCCTAGCCGCGATCGGCGGCCCGTAGTCCTATGCCCTGAGGGGAATCGTCCCCGCGCCCGTCCCCCGGGCCCGCGACCAGGCCACGGCCACCAGGATCGCGCAGAGCGTACCGAGGATGCCCGCTCCCCCGATCGTGTCCGCCGACGAACCGGAGAGCTCCGCCGCCAGGCCGCCCGCCGCTACGCCGATGCCCTGCATGGCCGTGAGCCCCGACCTGACCAGCCCCAGCGCCTGGCCGCGCTGGTCGACCGGGGTGAGCAGGACGAACGTGGCCCCCGCGGTGATCTGGTAGGCGGAGCAGACGCCCGATGCCAGCAGCAGGACGACGGCCGTCCCGAGACCGGGGCCGAACCAGTAGACGAGCAGC
The DNA here is from genome assembly GCF_030816615.1 of Streptomyces sp. B1I3. Classification (NCBI taxonomy): domain Bacteria; kingdom Bacillati; phylum Actinomycetota; class Actinomycetes; order Kitasatosporales; family Streptomycetaceae; genus Streptomyces; species Streptomyces sp. B1I3. The sequence continues at coordinate 4,261,319 of NZ_JAUSYD010000001.1, read as the reverse complement.
GGCAGGTTCGCCCCGACCGCCAACGGCCCGAGCAGGCGACGGCGCCCCTCGTCCCCGACGCTCGCCCGCCCCAGCAGCGTGGCGCCCAGCACCATGCCGGCCGGGTGCGCGGCGAGCAGGAGCCCCACCGCAGCCGCGCCGGCGCCGGCCTCGGCCGCGAAGGGGGCCGCCAGCCCCTCCGGCAGCACGATGAAGCCGGCCAGCCATCCGAGGCCGACGAGCGAGCGCAGGCGGGGGTCGGACCAGATCAGCGCGGCCGCGCTGCCCACCTGCGTGTGCAGCCGCTTCGGCCGTGCGCCGGCGCCCTCAGCCACCGGCCGCGCCTTCACGCCGGACCTGATCAGGGTCGCGGAGAGCAGGAACGTCACCGCGTTCAGCCCCAGGGAGAGGTGGCTGCCCAGCCACACGACCAGCACTCCGCCACCGGCGAAGCCGACCAGTTGCCCGGCCTGATGGGTGATCAGCATGATCCGCTGGCCGCGCTCGTACCGGTCCGTCCCCAGTACGGTCGGCAGGAGGGCGCCCTGCGCGGCGCCGAACGGCGCCTCGGCGAGTTGCGCCAGCACCAGCAGCCCGGCCAGCAGCGGCAGCGGGGTACCGGGCAGGGCCATCAGCCCGACGAGGGCGGCGCGCACCAGATCGCACGAGACCATGACCGTCCGCCGGGGGAACCGGTCCGCCAGACCGGACAGCAGCACCCCGGACAGCAGGGCGGGCAGGGTCGTCAGGGCGTAGGTCGCCGCGGTCCAGCCCGCCGACTCGGTGCGTTCGAAGACCAGCAGTGACAGCGCCACGCGCGCGAGCTGGTCACCCAGGACCGACTGAGCATAAGCCGCCCACAGAGTACGGAATTCGCTGAGGCGAATAAGACTGTCGCTTCTGCAATCCGTCGATTCCGGGCTTATCTCATCAGGTATCCGATCCGTCATGCGCGTACCTTACCGGCCGGCGAATTCGTCGTAGGCCTTCCGAGCACCTGGTAAAAGGGTCCGGAGTGTGGCGATATTGCGCAGACCCGGCCGCCGGTCCGTCGGCGGATCCCCCTTCCGTTCGAGGGTGGCAATATGTATCGGTCGGGCACAAAGGCGACCGGCGAGGAGAGGTGCCTGAGTCATTCGGCCACGGAATGCAAATATTCGGCTCAATTTGGCGGCCGGGCCGGCCGGTGCCTTCGCAAGACGTTCCGCGACGGTTCGGCGGGGGGACGGGTGCCGCATGCACTCATCAGTGCCCGACGGGTCGGTACACGCACGTGTTCCCGGCCGGGGGCAGGGCCGTCCCGGCCGGGAACATCCGCGGGGCTACAGAGTCTTCGCCGCCGTCGCCGGCCCCACGACGAGCCCGGCACCGGCCCGGTCCACCCGGACCGTGTCGCCGTCCTTGACCTCGCCCGCGAGGATCTCCTTCGCGAGCCGGTCACCGATCGCGGTCTGGATCAGCCGCCGCAGCGGCCGGGCACCGTAGGCCGGGTCGTTGCCCTCCTCGGCGAGCCAGGCCAGGGCCTCGGGAGTGACGTCCAGGGTGATCCTGCGGTCGGCCAGGCGGCCGGCGAGGCGGCCGACCTGGAGGCCCGCGATGTGGGACAGCTCGTCACCGGACAGGGCGGAGAAGACGACCAGGTCGTCGAGCCGGTTGAGGAACTCCGGCTTGAACGAGGCCCGCACGACCTCCAGGACCTGCTCCTTCTTCACCTCGGGCTCGGTCAGCGGGTCGACCAGGTACTGGCTGCCCAGGTTCGACGTCAGGACCAGGATGGTGTTGCGGAAGTCCACCGTCCGGCCCTGACCGTCGGTGAGCCGGCCGTCGTCCAGGACCTGGAGCAGGACGTCGAAGACCTCGGGGTGCGCCTTCTCCACCTCGTCCAGCAGGACGACGCTGTACGGACGGCGGCGTACCGCCTCGGTGAGCTGGCCGCCCTCCTCGTACCCGACGTAGCCGGGCGGGGCACCGACGAGACGGGCGACGCTGTGCTTCTCGCCGTACTCGCTCATGTCGATGCGGATCATGGCCCGTTCGTCGTCGAACAGGAAGTCCGCCAGCGCCTTGGCCAGCTCGGTCTTGCCGACACCGGTCGGCCCGAGGAAGAGGAAGGAGCCGGTGGGCCGGTCCGGGTCGGCGATACCCGCCCGGGTGCGGCGCACCGCGTCCGAGACGGACCGCACGGCCTCGGTCTGGCCGATCAGCCGCCTGCCCAGCTCGGACTCCATGCGCAGGAGCTTCTGGGTCTCGCCCTCCAGGAGCCGCCCGGCGGGGATGCCGGTCCAGGCGCCGACGACGTCGGCGATGTCGTCCGGGCCGACCTCCTCCTTGACCATCGTGTCCTGGGCGGCCTCCTGCTCGGCCTCGTCCGCCTCGGCCAGCTCGCGCTCCAGGCCCGGGATCTCCCCGTACAGGAGCTTGGACGCGGTGTCGAAGTCGCCGTCGCGCTGGGCGCGTTCGGCCTGTCCGCGCAGGTCGTCGAGGCGTTCCTTGAGCTCACCGACGCGGTTGAGGCCCTCCTTCTCCTTCTCCCAGCGGGCGGTGAGACCGCGCAGCTCCTCCTCCTTGTCGGCGAGGTCGCGGCGGATCTTCTCCAGGCGCTGCCTGGAGCCTTCGTCGCTCTCGTTCCTGAGCGCCAGCTCCTCCATGTGCAGCCGGTCCACGGCACGCTGGAGCTCGTCGATCTCCAGGGGCGATGAGTCGATCTCCATACGGAGCCGGGAGGCGGCCTCGTCGACCAGGTCGATGGCCTTGTCGGGGAGGAAGCGGGAGGTGATGTAGCGGTCGGAGAGGGTCGCGGCGGCCACCAGCGAGGAGTCCGCGATCTGCACCTTGTGGTGGGCCTCGTAGCGGCCCTTGAGCCCGCGCAGGATCGCGATGGTGTCCTCGACGGACGGCTCGGCGACCAGGACCTGCTGGAAGCGTCGCTCCAGGGCGGGATCCTTCTCGATGCGCTCGCGGTACTCGTCCAGCGTGGTGGCGCCGACCATGCGGAGCTCACCGCGGGCGAGCATCGGCTTGAGCATGTTGCCGGCGTCCATCGCGGAGTCGCCGCCGGCGCCCGCGCCGACGACGGTGTGCAGCTCGTCGATGAAGGTGATGACCTGCCCGTCGCTCTCCTTGATCTCGGAGAGGACGGTCTTGAGGCGTTCCTCGAACTCACCGCGGTACTTGGCGCCCGCGACCATCGCACCGAGGTCCAGGGAGACGAGCCGCTTGTTCCGCAGGGACTCCGGGACGTCACCCTTGACGATGCGCTGGGCGAGCCCCTCGACGACGGCCGTCTTGCCGACGCCGGGCTCACCGATGAGCACGGGATTGTTCTTCGTACGGCGCGAAAGCACCTGCACGACGCGGCGGATCTCCTGGTCACGGCCGATGACCGGGTCCAGCTTGCCTTCGCGCGCGGCGGCCGTGAAGTCCGTACCGAACTTCTCCAGCGCCTTGTACTGACCCTCGGGGTCGGGAGTGGTCACCCGGCGCCCTCCCCTGCTCTTCTCGAAGGCGTCCAGCAGCTTCTTCGCACTGGCTCCCTGTCCGTCGAGGATCTCACCGGCGCGGCCCCCCTTCGCCGCTACGGCGATCAGCAGGTGTTCGGTGGAGAGGTAGTCGTCGCCGAGCTCCTTCGCCCGCCGGTCGGCGTCGGCGATGACGGCGAGCAGCTCGCGGTTGGGCTGCGGGGGCGCCACGGTCGAACCGGTGACGCTGGGCAGAGCACCCAGGAGCCTTTCGGTCTCCGTGCGCACGGCCACCTGGTCGGCGTCGACGGCGGCCAGCAGGTCGGTGATGTTGGCGTTGTCCTCACCCGCGAGCAGTGCAAGCAGCAGGTGCCCGGGGGTCAGGTCGGGGTGCCCGTCCTTGACGGCCCTGCTGGTGGCCGCGTTGAGGGCGTCCCGGCTCTTGTTGGTCAGCTCGGCGTCCACGGGCGCTGTCTCCTCCTCGTACTGGTGTCTCCGGCCTGGGAGCTATGACTCTCACAACGAGTACAAAGTTGAGTCTATTCCACTCAAGCCTGGACCGGCACCTCCCCCGCGTACTCCGCGAGCCGTCTCTCTAGGCTGGCCCCATGCCTGATGTACGCAACCCCGGACCCGAGTACCTCGCCTTCTGGCGGGAGCGCCACGTGTGCACGCTGACGACGCTGCGCCCGGACGGCACGCCGCACGTGGTGCCGGTCGGCGTGACGTACGACCCGGAGAGCCGGACGGCGCGCGTCATCACCAACAGGAACAGCCGGAAGGTCGCCCACGTCCTGGCGGCCGGCCCGGAGGGGGCACGGGTCGCGGTCTGCCAGATGCAGGGACGCCGCTGGGCGACCCTCGAGGGCCGCGCGGCGATCCGCACGGAGCCCGGTGAGGTCGAGGACGCGGTACGCCGCTACGCGGAGCGGTACGAGCGCACACCGTCGCCCAACCCGGACCGGGTCGTCATCGAGATCGCCGTGGACAGGGCGCTCGGAAAGGGCTGAGCCTTTTCCATTCCTTTTCCCTCCCCCCGCTTGCCCGGCCTTTTCCGTTGCCCATTTCCATTCCGGGCAGCACAACGGCGCCACCGTGTTCAGGTCACGATGGCGCCGTTGTGTGGGGGAAGCGCCTGAACGATATGGAACGACGGGGGAATCGTTCAGGCACTGCGGGGGGTGGCGGAAATGGCTTCTTGTTCGAACAGCTCATGGTCGCGCTGATCGAGATTGACGAAGATCATGCCGTACCTCACGGCACAGCGAACCGGTTGCGGCGCCCCGCGGGGACGGCGGAGGCAGCGATAGGCGCGAATGTCCTCATCCGTTTCCATCACGACGACGATGGGCTCCCCGAACAGGGTGACCATCAACGAATCGCCCTGGCGGGTCAGTGCCGTGAGCAGATCGATGAAGTGCCACCCTGAGCGATACGCCGTGGCCATCTCCCGCCGGAACGTACGGTCGTCCGGTGGGGTGGTCATGCCGCGGTACCGGTCGGGGCGGCCCATCCGATGTCGGTCGGAGAAGACCAGCCGATGTCACCCTGGCCGCTCGCGGGAGCGACCCAGCCGATGTCGGCCGGCGCGCCTGCCTGCACATTCCAGCCGATGTCACCCGGCGCAGCAGCCGCCTCGCTGCCCCAGCCGATGTCGCCTGCGCTCGACAGCCCGAAACCCATGGCCGCGACGAACGTGGCGGCAAGCGCCGAGCGAAGCATTCGCTTGTACATAGTCGGCTTCGTCCTCACTTGTGGATTCTTCTCCCCCGCACTGAAAGACGATGTCTCACCTGGGCACTCGAACACCACTGCGTCGATGCATCATGTTCCTGCAAGTTCAGGAACCTGGGGGGTGGAGATATGTGCGCAAGCACCACAAAACCGACACATCCTCATGGGATTGCGGAACTATGTGAGGATGGAGCTCGCCTTTACGCCATCGCGCTGCGCAGCGGTCGCATCGCCCGTGCCGAAGTCGAACCGGCTCCCTGCCTGATCGAGTTCGCGCTGCTGCACCCCGATCCCGATGCCTCTGACTGGCTCCGCCCCGTCGCACCGTCCGCGGCGCTTGCGCAGCACATGCATCCCATAGAACGCGAGATCCAGGAACGCCGGCGGCACTCCCTGGCGCTGGCCGAATGCTTCGAGCCATTCATGGACATCAGCGCGCAGGGCCCGTCGACCACACATGCCATCACCGTGCTGGAGGGCGTCAACCGGATCAACGCGTCCCTCGACCTCGCCACCGCGGAGTGCCGGTCCGAAGTCCTCACCATCCAGCCAGGAGGCGGGAGGCCCGAGGACAGTCTCAGCAAGTCCTTGGAACGGGGCCTGTCGGTCGTCCACCGCGGCGTCAAGATCCGCACCCTGTACCAGCACACCGCACGCCACAGCCAGAGCACGCTGGCCTACGCCGAACGCATGGCCGGTGACCATGTGGAGATCCGGACACTCGAAGAGCTCATCGAACGCCTGATCATCTTCGACCGCACCGTTGCCTTCATTCCTGCCCAGGACGACCGCATGGTCGCCCTGGAACTACGCCATCCCGGCCTGGTCGAATACCTCGCCAAGGTCTTCGAGCAGCTCTGGACCAGGGCCGCCCCTCTGCTCGAAGAGATCAAGTACGAGCCGACTCCCGAAGGAATCAGCGGTGTTCAGCGCTCCATCGCCCAACTCCTCGTCGAAGGGCACGTGGACGACTCCATCGCCCGCCGTCTCGGTATGAACGTCCGCACCTGCCGAGCCCATGTGGCCAAACTTTCGGCCACTCTGGGCAGCACCAGCCGCGCCCAGCTCGGCTACCTGATCGCACGTTCGGGAATCCTCGGCCAGGAGTCCTGAACCTGCGGGGCCCGAGGCGTCCCTGCCCCGGAGCCGCACGGCGTGTACGCGTGACACGGGGGAGTGTGCGGCCACGTCCGGAGCCCGGGGGAGTTCCCCTCCACACTCTCCCGGCGGCCGGTCCACCGCCACCGTCATCTTTATGCACTGCACGAAGTGAGGGGTCATCAAATGGATGCCGATGAGGCAAAGCGGGCGCATCCGCACGGAACCCGAGAACTCTGCGCCCCGGCCGTCAGCCTGTACAAGCAGGCGTTGCGCGCCGGACGCATCGCGCGCAGCGACCTCGCGGCCGCCCCGTGCCTGCTCGAGCTGGCCCTCGTCCACCCCGACCCGGACGACAGCGCGTGGCTACGCCCCGTGCCGGCCTCCGCCGCCCTGGCCTACCTGTTGCAGCCCATCGCCCGGGAGATCGACGAGCGGATACAGCTCACCACCGCTCTCGCCGGGACGCTGGCGCCTCTGGCGACGATCACCAACGACGACCCCAATCTCGCCATCACCGTGCTCGAGGGGAGGCCGCTGATCATCTCGGCGCTCGAGGAAGCCTCCGCACGCGCCACCGAAGAGGTTCTGACCGCGCAACCGGGCGGCAACCGCCTCGAGCACCACATCCGGCAGGCCATAGGCAACGGCCGCGCCGCGATCGCCGGAGGCGCCCGCCTCAGGCACCTCTACCAGCATCCCGCGCGCTACAGCCCGCGGCTCAGGGAGTACCTGTCCCAGATGCCGGGCGACCGCCTCGAGGTGCGCACCATCGAGCAGAGGGTCGACCGCCTCATCATCTTCGACCGCACCGTGGCCTACGCCCAGGTGGCACCCCACGAGGACGTGGCCCTGGAGATCCGGCATCCGGCCCTGGTCCGCTACCTCACCCGGGTCTACGAGGTCCTGTGGGCACAGGCCACCCCGTACACCCGGCAGCTTCCGTCCGCCGCCCCCGGTACCCGTGTCACCGCCGTCCAGCAGAGCATCGCCCGGCTCCTCGTCGAGGGCCTCGTCGACGACGAGGTGGCCCGTGAGCTGGGCATCAGCGTCCGCACGTGCCGCTCCCACATCTCCAAGCTCATGCAGAGGGTCGACGCACACAGCCGTACCCAGTTGGGCGCGCGCCTCGTGCGGTCCGGCATCGCGGAGCCGGACGGCACTCCGCCCGGCGTGACGGAACCGCCGCCGGACATCCCGCCGGGCGGAGAGTGACGCATGGGCGCGTCCCTCCCGCCCGGGCTCTCGTGCCCGGACGCACGAGGAGGCAGGACCCCGGCGAACCGGTGATCCTGCCTCACGCGAGCGGGGCCGAGCGGCTCCGCCTCAGTCCTTCGGCCTCTTGGGCCGCCAGACCACCAGCGCACCGGTCTGCTGCACGTCCTGGTACGGCACGAGGTCGCGCCGGTAGGAGGCGTGCACCTGGGCCTCGCGCTGCTGCATGGCCACGGCCGCGCCGTCCACGGCCGCCGAGAGTTCGGCGACACGCTGCTGGAGGGCGGCGACCTGGTTCTCCAGCTCGATGATGCGCTTGATGCCCGCGAGGTTGATGCCTTCGTCCTGCGACAGCTGCTGCACCGTGCGCAGCAGCTCGATGTCCCGGGCGGAGTAGCGCCGGCCGCGTCCGGCCGTGCGGTCGGGCGAGACCAGGCCGAGGCGGTCGTACTGGCGCAGCGTCTGCGGGTGGAGGCCCGAGAGCTGGGCCGCGATCGAAATGACGTAGACCGGTGATTCGTCCGTCAGCTGGTACGGATTGCGTCGACGGCCGTCCATCTCAAGCTCCCTTCGCAGCCTGGAACAGCTCCGCCCGCGGGTCCTCCCCGGCGGTCGCCTTCCGGTAGGCCTCCAGCGCGTCCTGCGCCTCCGGGCCGAGGTCCTTGGGTACGGAGACCTCGACGGTGACCAGCAGGTCGCCCCGGGTTCCGTCCTTGCGCACGGCCCCCTTGCCGCGGGCCCGCATCGTACGCCCGTTCGGCGTGCCGGGGGGTAGCTTCAGGGTGACGGGTGGCCCGCCGAGCGTGGGGACCTTCACCTCGCCGCCGAGTGCCGCCTCCACGAAGGTGACGGGCACGGTGACCGTGAGGTTGTCGCCCTTGCGGCCGAAGACCGGGTGGGCGCCGACGTGGACGACGACGTAGAGGTCGCCGGCCGGGCCGCCGCGCTCGCCCGGGCTGCCCTTGCCGCGCAGCCTGATCCGCTGGCCGTCCAGCACACCCGCCGGAATCCGCACCTGCATGGTGCGCGCCGACTTCGCCCGGCCACTGCCCTTGCAGACCTCGCAGGGGTCCTGGGCGATCAGGCCCCGGCCCTTGCAGTCCACACAGGGGTCGGTGAGCGAGAAGCCGCCGCCGGTCCCGCGTGACACCTGTCCGGTGCCGACACAGGTCGGACAGACCCTCGGGGTGCCGTTCTTGTCGCCGGTGCCCGAGCATGCCTTGCAGGGAGCCTGGCTGGACATCCGCAGCGGGACCGTGGCCCCGTCGACGGCCTCCGTGAAGCTGAGCGTGACCTCGGACTCGATGTCCTGGCCGCGTCGCGGCTGGACACGGGTGCCGGTGCCGCCACGGTTGAACAGTCCCCCGAAGACGTCACCCAGGCCGCCGCCACCGCCGAATCCGCCGGCACCGCCGCCCTGGCCACCGCCCGGGGTGCCCCCGAAGAGGTCGCCCAGGTCGAAGTTGAAGTTGCCGCCCGCGCCGCCGGGGCCTGCCCGGAAGCCGCCGTTGCCGAAGAGGGCGCGCGCCTCGTCGTACTCCTTGCGCCGCTTGGGGTCACCGAGGACGTCGTTCGCCTCGGAGATCTCCTTGAAGCGCTCCTCCGCCTTCGAGTCGCCCTTGTTGGCGTCCGGGTGGAACTCGCGGGCGAGCTTCCGGTACGCCTTCTTGACCTCGGCGTCGGTGGCGTCCTTGGGGACGCCGAGAACCTTGTAGTAGTCCTTCTCGACGAAGTCCTTCGTGCTCATCGACGTCCCTCCTTCCGGACGATCGGCCGTGCGGCCGGCCCCGTGGCCGGCCGCACGCCCCGTCGGTGTGCACCGCAGTGGTCGGACGTGGTGTCAGACCTCTTCGGTGCCACCGCTCTCCTCGTCGTCTGCCTTCTCTTCCTTCGCCGCCGCGGGCGTGGCGCCCGGCTGCGGCTCGGCCACGGCCACCCGCGCGGGGCGGATCGTGCGCTCCCCGATGCGGTACCCCGGCTGCAGGATCGCCACGCAGGTCGTCTCGGTGACGTCCGGTGCGTACGAGTGCATCAGGGCCTCGTGGATCGTCGGGTCGAAGGGCTCGCCCTCCTTGCCGAACTGCTGGAGTCCCAGCTTCGCGACGACCGTCTCCAGGGATTCGGCCACCGACTTGAAGCCGCCGACGAGCTCGCCGTGTTCCCGCGCGCGCCCGACGTCGTCGAGCACGGGCAGGAGGTCGGACAGAAGGCCCGCGACCGCGACCTCCTTGACCTGGACCCGGTCCCGCTCCACGCGGCGACGGTAGTTCTGGTACTCGGCCTGCAGCCGCTGGAGGTCACCCGTGCGCTCGTTGAGCGCGGTACGCACCTGGTCCAGCTGGGCCGTCAGGGCAACTGTCTGCTGTACGTCCCCGGCCGGGGCCGCCGCCTCCTCCTCGGAGGGGGTGGCGGCCGTCGGTTCGGCGTCGTCGGGGTTGGCGCCGGAGGGGACGTCAGGCTTCTCGTCGAAGCCCGGAGTCTCCTCGGTCACGCCGCACCGCCCTTCTGGTCCTTCTCGTCGTCCACGATCTCGGCGTCGACGACGTCGTCGTCGGCCTTCGCCTGGCCGTCACCCGGCGCCTCGGCGCCCGGGGTCGCACCCTCGGCCTGGGCGTTGGCGTACATCGCCTGGCCCAGCTTCTGGGAGACGGCCGCGACCTTCTCGGTGGCGGTACGGATCTCGGCGGTGTCCTCGCCCTTGAGCTTCTCCTTCAGCTCGGTGAGCGCGGTCTCCACCTCCGTCTTCACGTCACCGGGGACCTTGTCCTCGTTGTCCTTGAGGAACTTCTCCGTCTGGTAGACGAGCTGCTCGCCCTGGTTGCGGGACTCGGCGGCCTCGCGACGGCGGTGGTCCTCGTCGGCGTACTGCTCGGCCTCTTCACGCATGCGGTTGACCTCGTCCTTCGGCAGCGAGGAGCCACCGGTGACGGTCATCTTCTGCTCCTTGCCGGTGCCGAGGTCCTTGGCAGCGACGTGCATGATGCCGTTGGCGTCGATGTCGAACGCGACCTCGATCTGCGGCACGCCACGGGGGGCCGGCGGCAGACCGGTGAGCTCGAACATCCCGAGCTTCTTGTTGTACGCCGCGATCTCGCGCTCGCCCTGGTAGACCTGGATCTGCACGGACGGCTGGTTGTCCTCGGCCGTCGTGAAGATCTCGGAACGCTTGGTCGGGATCGTGGTGTTGCGCTCGATGAGCTTGGTCATGATCCCTCCCTTGGTCTCGATGCCCAGGGACAGCGGGGTCACGTCGAGGAGCAGGACGTCCTTGACCTCACCCTTGAGGACACCCGCCTGGAGCGAGGCGCCGATGGCGACGACCTCGTCCGGGTTCACGCCCTTGTTGGCGTCCTGGCCGCCCGTGAGCTCCTTGACGAGCTCGGCCACGGCCGGCATGCGGGTCGAGCCACCGACGAGAACGACGTGGTCGATCTCGGAGAGCTGGATGCCCGCGTCCTTGATGACGTTGTGGAACGGGTTCTTGCAGCGGTCCAGGAGGTCAGCGGTGAGCTGCTGGAACTGCGAACGCGTGAGCTTCTCGTCCAGGTGCAGCGGGCCCTCGGCCGACGCCGTGATGTAGGGCAGGTTGATCGAGGTCTCGGTCGAGGACGAGAGCTCGATCTTCGCCTTCTCCGCTGCCTCGCGGAGACGCTGGAGAGCCATCTTGTCCTTGGACAGGTCCACGCCGTGCCCGTTGGCGAACTGCTTCACCAGGTAGTCGACGACGCGCTGGTCCCAGTCGTCACCACCGAGGTGGTTGTCACCGTTGGTGGCCTTCACCTCGACGACGCCGTCGCCGATCTCCAGGAGGGACACGTCGAAGGTGCCGCCACCGAGGTCGAAGACGAGGATCGTCTGGTCGTCCTTGTCGAGCCCGTACGCCAGAGCGGCGGCCGTCGGCTCGTTGACGATGCGCAGGACGTTCAGGCCCGCGATCTCGCCGGCCTCCTTGGTCGCCTGACGCTCGGAGTCGTTGAAGTACGCCGGGACGGTGATCACCGCGTCGGTGACCTTCTCGCCCAGGTACGCCTCGGCGTCGCGCTTCAGCTTCTGCAGGATGAAGGCGCTCATCTGCTGCGGGTTGAAGTTCTTGCCGTCGAGCTCGATCTTCCAGTCAGTGCCCATGTGGCGCTTGACCGAACGGATCGTCCTGTCGACGTTCGTGACCGCCTGGCGCTTGGCGACCTCGCCGACGAGCACCTCGCCGTTCTTCGCGAAGGCGACGACGGACGGCGTGGTCCTGGCGCCTTCGGCGTTGGTGATGACGGTGGGCTCGCCGCCTTCCAGAACGCTCACGACGGAGTTAGTCGTGCCCAGGTCGATGCCGACCGCACGTGCCATTTCGATTCCTCCAACTGACTACTTGAGTGGATCTGACTCAAGGATGCACGACACGCGCCCCGGAGTCAAAGGACCTGAGTCACTTACGCTCAACTTATGTGCTCACCCATGTCGCTACCAGGCATTACCGGTTCCCCGGCGCGGCGAACGCACACAGGAGAGGCGCCGGCCGGTGGCACCGGGCCGCACCCCGCGTGCACCGATCGGCGACTCCCGGCCGCACCCCGCGTGCACCGATCGGCGACTCCCGGCCGGACCGCGCGTGCGCCGATCGGTGAACAGGGGGCCGCACCGTGCGCCGCACACCCCCACCCACCTTCGCACCGTGGGATCGTTCTGTCACAAAAAGCAGCGAGACGGTCATAACGGCACGTCACCGATCCCAGGCAGGTGCAATGCGGAACGCGAAGCAGACTGCGGCACGAAGGAGACGGCACCCCGCCGTCCCTGCGGCCGCCCGGGCAGCCGGCCGCGTCCTCGACCGGCTCGGCGACCGGCTCACCGGGGCGCTGGCCGCCCTGACCCTCAAGCGTTTCCTCGATCTGGTGCTCGGCTCGGCCTTCCTGGTGCTCGTCATCCCGGCGCTCGCCCTCGCCGCGCCGGTCCTCGCCCTCCGGCGACCCCGCGGCTCCGGCGGCGTACTGCGGCGGGAGACCCGTATCGGCCTCGGCGGCCACCCCTTCGAGCTGCGCTCGCTGGACACCCGCAGATTCCGCCTCGACCTGCTGTCACGGCTGCCCCACGTCGTACGGGGAGAGCTCTCACTCGTCGGTCCCGCACCCCTGGCACCGGACCACCCGGCGCTCCACGGGGCGGCAGCCGACCGGTGGCGCCGGGAGCTGAGGCCCGGCCTGACCGGTCTCGCACAGGTGCGGGCCCGCTCCGGCATGCCCTGGGACGAACCCGCCCTGCTCGACGCGCACTACGCGGAGCATCATGGAACACGGCTCGACCTGGCGATCCTGGCGTGGTCCGCGCACATCCAGCTGCGCACCGGACTCCGCGCCCTCGCCCGCCGGGGAAAGGCTCACCTGAGCGACACAGATCACCGCCTGCGCGGCTACAGCGTGGCGGAATAAGTGGATAGTGTCAGCACAGACTGATTAAGTTACTGCTTAGTAATCACTTGTCACGCTGGATCCCACCCTCGCAGGCCCGAGGAGCCCCTACATGCAACTCGCCGCGATCATCGTGTCGCTGGTGCTGACTGTCGTCGGCGTTGCGCTCATCGCCCGAGCCGTCGCGCAGATCTACCGGTCCGTCCGTATAGGACAGCCGGTCCCGGCAGGCAGCCGCACCGACGACCCCAAACAGCGCACGATCACCCTGGTCAAGGAGTTCCTCGGCCACACCCGGATGAACCGGTGGGGCATCGTCGGCTTCGCGCACTGGTTCGTCGCCATCGGTTTCCTGACACTGCCGCCGACGCTGCTCCAGGCGTACGGACAGCTCTTCCAGGCCGACTGGGTGCTGCCGATCGTCGGCGACTGGCTGCCGTTCGAGCTGTACATCGAGTTCATCGGCATCATGACGGTGCTCGGCATCGTCACGCTGATGGCCATCCGACTGCTGAACCTGCCCTCCCGGGCCGGCCGCAAGTCCCGCTTCGCCGGCTCGAAGGCCTGGCAGGCGTACTTCGTCGAGTACGTCATCCTGGTCATCGGCCTGGCCATCCTGACCCTGCGGGGTCTCGAGGGCGCGATCCACCACGTCGAGGGCTACGAGGCCGCGTACTTCGTCTCGTACCCCCTGGTCCTCGCCTTCAAGGGCCTCGCGCTCGGGACGCTCCAGAACCTCATCTACTTCACCGCGATGGTCAAGATCGGCGTCTCGCTGATCTGGATGATCACGGTCTCGCTCAACACCAACATGGGTGTCGCCTGGCACCGCTTCCTCGCCTTCCCGAACATCTGGTTCAAGCGGAACGCCGACGGCGACGTCGCGCTCGGCGCGCTGCAGCCGATGACCTCCGGCGGCAAGGAGATCAACTGGGAGGACCCGGGCGAGGACGACACCTTCGGTGTCTCCCAGGTCGAGCAGTTCTCCTGGAAGGGCATCCTCGACTTCTCCACGTGCACCGAGTGCGGTCGCTGCCAGTCGCAGTGCCCCGCCTGGAACACGGGCAAGCCCCTCTCGCCCAAGCTCCTGATCATGTCCCTGCGCGACCACGCGCACGCCAAGGCCCCGTACCTGCTGGCCGGCGGCGGCAAGGACATGGAGGGCAACGAGAAGGCCACGGCGGAACAGCTCAAGGACGTTCCCGCGGCCGCCCTGGCCGAGGCCGAGCGCCCGCTCATCGGCACGCTCGAGGAGAACGGGGTCATCGACCCGGACGTGCTGTGGTCCTGCACGACCTGCGGTGCGTGCGTGGAGCAGTGCCCGGTCGACATCGAGCACATCGACCACATCGTCGACATGCGCCGCTACCAGGTGATGATCGAGTCCGCGTTCCCGTCCGAGGCGGGCACGATGCTCAAGAACCTGGAGAAGAAGGGCAACCCCTGGGGGCTCGCCAAGAAGCAGCGCGTGGAGTGGACCAAGGAGGTCGACTTCGAGGTCCCGATCGTCGGCAAGGACGTCGAGGACCTCAGCGAGATCGACTACCTGTACTGGGTCGGCTGCGCGGGTGCCCTCGAGGACCGGGCCAAGAAGACGACGAAGGCCTTCGCGGAGCTCCTGAACATCGCGGGCGTCAAGTTCGCGATCATGGGCGGGGACGAGAAGTGCACCGGTGACTCGGCCCGCCGCCTCGGCAACGAGCCGCTGTTCCAGCAGCTCGGCCAGGAGAACGTCGCCATGCTCAACATGGCGTTCGGCGAGGACGACGACGAGCCCGGGACGAAGAAGCCGAAGGCCTCGAAGAAAATCGTCGCGACCTGCCCGCACTGCTTCAACACCATCGCGAACGAGTACCCGCAGCTCGGCGGCGAGTACGAGGTCATCCACCACACGCAGTTGCTCCAGCACCTGGTGGACGAGGGCAAGCTGGTCCCGGTGACGCCGGTCGAGGGTCTGATCACGTACCACGACCCCTGCTACCTGGGCCGCCACAACAAGATCTACACGCCCCCGCGCGAGATCATCGCGAAGGTCCCGGGCCTGCGGAACGAGGAGATGCACCGCCACAAGGAGCGCGGCTTCTGCTGCGGCGCCGGCGGCGCGCGGATGTGGATGGAGGAGCGGATCGGCAAGCGCATCAACAACGAGCGCGTCGACGAAGCCCTCTCCCTCAACCCGGACATCGTCTCCACCGCCTGCCCCTTCTGCCTCGTCATGCTGACCGACTCGGTCAACGGCAAGAAGAACGACGGCCAGGCGAAGGAGTCGATCCAGGTGGTCGACGTCTCGCAGCTGCTGCTGGAGTCGGTGAAGACACCTGCCGACCCGGCGGGCGAAGCGGAGACGGCGGACGTGCCGGAGCCCGAGCCGGTCAAGTAGTCTCCCGCCCGCACACACGGAAGCGGCCGGATCTGCCTCGGGGGCAGGACCGGCCGCTTCCGCACGTGCGGCGCGTGCACGCGCCGCGTGCACGTGCGGCGCGTGCACGCGCCCGGCGAGCCGGGGACAGGCGTTCCAGACAGGGGGCAAACCCCCCAGGGTCCCCCTAGGGGATGTCACAGCTAGGCCGCAATGGCCCCCTGTCCCCCCGGCCCTCACACCGCACCCGCACGGACCAGGTACGTTCGATACGTGGCTGGATTCAGGATCGGACGCGGCCGGGACAACCGCACACCGCAACAACACCCGCAGCAGCAACAGCCGTACGGCACGCAGGCACCACCGCCGCCGTACGGCCAGCAGTCGTGGCCCCCCGCGGGAGGCGGCGGCGCACCGTACGGCGGCCCCCAGGGCGCCCCGTACAGCGGCGGGCACGGCGGAGGCGGGCAGCGCGGCGGGAGCGGGCAGGGCGAGCCGGAGTACTTCGGCGACCCCTACCACCAGCCCCCGCAGCAGGACCCGTACGCCAACGCCCCGGGGCACACCCAGGCGTTCAGCATCGACGAGGACCCGTACGGCGACGGGAACACCTACCGGGCCGGCCAGGCCCCCGCACAGCCCTCCGGTCCCCGGCTGCCCTGGAAGCAGCTGCTGAGCGGCGTCGTACTGCGCCCCGGAGCGACGTTCTGGCAGATGCGCGACTACCCCGTCTGGGGCCCCGCCGTCGTCGTCACGTTCGTGTACGGGCTGCTCGCGCTCTTCGGCTTCGACCAGGCCCGCGACGAGGCGATCCACGCGGAGGTCTCGACGGCCGCCCCGTACGTCATCTTCACGGGCGTCGGCTTCGTCATCGGCGGCCTGGTCCTCGGCGCCGTCACCCACACCCTGGCCCGCCAGCTCGGCGGCACGGGGGCGTGGCAGCCGACCGTGGGCCTGTCCATGCTGATCATGTCGATCACGGACGCACCCCGCCTGGTCTTCGCCCTGTTCCTGGGCGGCGAGAACTCGCTGGTCCAGATCCTCGGCTGGATCACCTGGCTGGCCGCCGGCGCCCTGTTCACCTCCATGGTGAGCAAGTCGCACGAACTGCCCTGGCCGAAGGCGCTGGGAGCCTCCGCGATCCAGCTGATCGCACTTCTCTCGATCATCAAGCTCGGCACGATCTGACCGACGTGACGCAAGAGGGGCCCCGGTGCGTACGACAGCACCGGGGCCCCTTCCCGTGTCACGCGCGGCGCGCTGCCTGCGCGTCCACACCGTCTACACGGCCTTACACGGCCTACACGCCTACGCGTCGAAGACCTGCCCCTCACGGCGCACGACGGGCTTTTCGACGCTCCACGGGAAGTTGATCCACTGATCGGTCTTCTTCCACACGTACTCGCACTTCACGAGTGACTGCGACTTCTCGTAGATGACCGCGCTGCGCACCTCGGCCACGTGATCGATGCAGAAGTCACGGACCAGCTTGAGGGTCTTGCCGGTGTCCGCCACGTCGTCGGCGATGAGGACCTTCTTCCGCGTGAAGTCGATGGCGTTCGGGACGGGCGCCAGCATCACGGGCATCTCCAGGGTCGTCCCGACCCCGGTGTAGAACTCCACATTCACCAGGTGGATGTTCTTGCAGTCCAGTGCGTAGGCCAGGCCACCCGCGACGAAGACCCCGCCCCTCGCGATACTCAGCACGACATCCGGCTCGTAACCGTCGTCGGCGACCGTCTGCGCCAGCTCCCGCACGGCCCGCCCGAAGGTTTCGTACGTCAGATTCTCCCGCATCTCACCAGCCATGCCGCATCACACCTGAGTCCGATGGAAGTTCATGAACGAACGCGAGGCGGTCGGCCCCCGCTGGCCCTGGTAACGCGACCCGTACCGCTCGGACCCGTACGGGAACTCGGACGGGGAGCTCAGCCGGAACATGCACAGCTGCCCGATCTTCATACCGGGCCAGAGCTTTATCGGCAGCGTCGCCAGATTCGACAGCTCGAGCGTCACATGGCCGGAGAAACCCGGATCGATGAACCCGGCGGTGGAATGCGTGACGAGCCCGAGCCGCCCCAGCGAACTCTTGCCCTCCAGCCGCGAGGCGAGATCATCGGGAAGCGAGATCACTTCGTACGTCGACGCCAGCACGAACTCCCCGGGGTGGAGGATGAACGCCTCGTCCCCCTCAGGCTCGACCTGGCGGGTGAGATCCGCCTGCTCCACTGCGGGATCGATATGCGGATAGCGGTGGTTCTCGAACACCCGGAAGTAGCGGTCCAGCCGCACATCGATGCTCGAGGGCTGCACCATCGAGGCGTCGAACGGGTCAATGCGAACCCGCCCGGCATCGATCTCGGCCCGGAGGTCCTTATCTGAGAGAAGCACGCACCGAGGATACGCAGAACGCGCGAGCCAGCCCCAACCGGACCGCCCGCGCGCCTGCCCCACCGCTTCCTACCGGCTCCCTACCGCCGCTCGAGCACCACCGGAACGGCCTGCCTCAACCGGGCACAGCGCGGACAGCGCAGCAGCCGCCCGGGGCCGATCCGGCCGGACCCGAGCTGCTGCATCGGGAACGACGAGGCAGCAAAAACGTGCCCTTCGGCACAGCGGACGACGGTGCGCTCCATCGACTCCATCAAGTCCCTTCCCCAACCAGCCATGGACGAGACCGCCACATTAGGGGATGAAGGGGACGCCGCTCCAGGCGGCACTCCGCCCCCTCACGCTACGCCCCCAACTCCCGCCCCCCGCAACCGCGTCCGCCCCCCGACACGACGCATGAGACCCACGGCGTACGCGCCGGGGGCCTGCGATGGGGTAGAGTGTGCGGCGATGCACTGCCGATCATCGGCGCGCTTCGCGGGTGTAGTTTAATGGTAGAACATGAGCTTCCCAAGCTCAGAGCGCGAGTTCGATTCTCGTCACCCGCTCCATGAAAAAGCCCCAGGCCAGCGGCCGGGGGCTTCTTTGTTGTCTGGACCAGTTCAGGGGTCGCGCACCAGCTCCGCACCAGAAGGCCCCTGATCAGCCTTCCTACGGGCGGACCGCACGAGGTCATCCAGCCCGCTCGCCACTTCCTGCTGTCGCTCAAGGTCCGAGTGCTGGTAGATCAACGCGGCCTTCTCCGACGACTGGCCGGCGTGGACCATCGTGTCCTTGAGCGTGGCACCGGACCGGGTGGCCAGGGTGTGACCGGTGTGACGAAGATCGTAGAAGCGAAAGCCATCCGGCATGCCCACGAGCACACGGGCCCGGCGCCACTTCCGCCCAAAGGTGGAACGCGGGAACGGCTTCCCCTTCTCCCCCACGAACAGAAGTCCGTCCGTTCCCTTCTCCGCGTACCAGTCGAGGTGACGCCGGAGGTCGGTCCGCAGAAAGGCCGGCAGGACCACGACCCGCTTGCCCGCATCCGACTTGGTGTCGCCAGGAGCGCGGCGACCGGTGGTCAGCTCGGGAGCCGCCATGCGGACCCGGATGGTCATCTCGTCCAGGTCGACGTCCTTACGCCGGAGCTCGGCTTGTTCCTCCGGGCGCATCGGACCGTAAGCGCCGAGGTAGACCATCAGCCGCCAGCGGGGCCCGAGAGCATCCGCGAGCGCGTCGACCTGGGCGACGGTGGCGATCTGACGTTCGGCGGACGACTCCTTCCCAGCGCCCCGGATGCGGCAGGGATTGCGGCGGATCAGCTCGTCATCAACCGCGGTTTCCATGATGGCCTTGAGCAGCCGGTAGGCCTTGGCCACGGTCGTGGCTGCTCCGGTGCACGCCAGCCGCTCGGTTCGCCAGGTACGGACACGGGGTGCGGTGATCTCGTCGAGGTCCAGGCCCTCGAAGGTGGGCAGGAGGTGGAGCCGCAGGAGACGCCGGTACAGCTCATCGGTGGTGGCGGAGAGCCCACGCTCATCCACCCACTGGAGGGCGTACTCCTTGAAGTTCACCGCCCCGGCGTCCGGGTCCTGCCAGTTCCCCCGCGTGAGATCCGCTTCGATCTGAGAGAGCCAGACTTCGGCGTCCCTCTTGGTGTCGAAGGTCTCCGGTGCACGGAACTCTTGCCCGTCCGGGCCCAGGTAGCTCGCGGTCCAGCGGCCGGACCTGTACTGACGGACGGCACCGAAGCGCCGGCGGCTTCCCTTGGCGTTCCCCATCAGGCAGCCCTTCCGTAGCGGGAGCGGCGGCGGCGAATCGGCTGGACGGTGTTGCCTTCGATGTACGCCTCCAGGTCGCTCGCCTTGATGCGCACGCGGCTGCCGACCTTGACGAAGGCGATCCGGCGTTCGGCGATGAGGCGGCGCGGGAAGCGTGCGGTGGTGCCGAGGCGTTCGGCGGCTTGGTCGACGGTGAGCAGGGAGTCAGTCACGACCGGTCTCCTTCCAGGGCGAGGGCTTCACGTGCGGTTTCTCGGTTGAGTTGGAGGCCTCTGGCGATCGAGGCGGCGAGGATCGATTCGCCGGGGCTGTGGCCCTGTCCGGCGTACTGCCAGTCGGTGAGGACGAGGACGGTCGGGTCCTGGTCCGGGTCGGGCAGGCCGAGTTCTTCGCGCTGCTGGGCGGCGCGGTAGTCGGCGCGGATCTGGCGGAGTGCGCCGAGGGTGGTGGAGTAGCGGCGGGACTTGGAGGAGAAGTGGCCGCGGAAGCCGAGCATGTGTGCCCAAGCCCGTAGGCGTCGGTCGGGGTAGAGCGGGTCGAGGTCGAAGCAGGCTTCGATGAGTCGGCGCGGGTGGTCGGGTACTTCGAGGAGGACCAGGGCCTCGCGGTTGCCGATGCGGCGGTCGATGGTGCCGGTGGTCTCGGCGGCTTTGGTGGCGTACTTGGCGACGTAGGAGGCGACGGCCTGTTCGGTGATGTCGGTACCGGCGTCGAAGGCGCGGATGGGGCGGATGTCGAGCTGGGTGCCCCAGCGCAGTGGGCGGGCGGGTTGGCCGGCGGCGGCCGGGACGGTGATGGTCGTGTACGAGTGCGCGGCGGCGGCGCGGATGGAGTCGCTGAGCAGCTGCACGGAAGCCCAGGAGGGTGGCGGGCTGCCGGGTCCGTCCGAGCCATCGAGGCGAATGACAGCGTGGAAGTGGACGGCGCCGCGCTTCTGGAACTCGGCGACCTTTCCGTACGAGACCCGCGCTGTCTCTTTGAGTTCGCGTTGGGTGAGGCCGGCGCGGGCGGCTATCTCGCGGCGGAGGCGGTTGGCGAAGCGCTGCCAGAGGTCCCCGGCGTGGTTGTTGAAGAGGACCGCGCCCGCGTAGTCGTACGTGTCGGGGGCGAGCGGGGTGCCGAGGGCATCGTCATCCGGCCTGTGGGTGGTGCCGCAGCGACAGCGGCTGGAGTCGGGACGGTTGTGGACCGGGCCGAAGGACGGGGCGGTGAGCGTGGCGAAGACGCGGGGGTGGTCGCGAACAGTGGTGGGGACGTCCTTGTCCTGGTCGCCCGCGAGTCCGGCGCGGATCAGGTGGTAGGTGTCGGCGGAGTAGGTCAATGCGCAGGCCGGGCAGCGGGAGGCGCGGCGGTTGCCGCAGGCGACGCGGAGCCGTCCGCCGGGCTCGGTGCTGGTGGAGTAGCGGTGCAGGGTCTGGCCGGTGGTCTTGTCCTTGGTGAGGGTCCAGCCGGAGAGGTGGATGGGGTTGGAGCAGCCGCCCGTGCGGCGGATCTGGTCCTGCCAGCGGTCGAAGCCGGTGGACCCGGCCACCCGCAGCAGGTCGCCGAGGGTGGCCGGGTCCAGACCCGTAAGGATCGAGTCCGTCACGCGTGCTCCCGCTGGACAACCGGAGCCGGGGCCGCGATGCGGGTGGAGCCGGGCCCTGGCAGCGACGGCAAGCGACCTTGAGGGTGGCGCGAGTGCCGTCCTCGAGGAGGATGCCGGTGTCGATGGCGACGGCGGAGAAGCCGTCGCAGTCCGGGCAGATACGCGTCGGGGCAGGGCTGTGCTGGGCCATGATGGTGGTCCTTTCGATTGCGGTTGGAAGGGGCCGGACCATCCGGGCGGCGGCGATGCTTGGCGGCTTGTGCGCCGTCCGGAGGCCGGTCAGAGAGCTGAGATCAGGGGTGGAGCGTGCGGGTGCCGCGTCGGCCCGCGGTTCCCTTGGCCGCGTACATCGCACTGTCGGCGGTGGCGAGCGCGTCGGAGAGGCTGCGGACCGGCAGGCCTTTCACGTGGCAGGAGCCGACCGATACGGAGACCGGGAGCCGACGCCCGGCGTAGGCCACGGGCTGGTTCAGGGCGCGGTGGAGGCTCTCCAGGTCGCGGGCCTGGCGGGCGATGGCTACATGGGAGCTGCCGGGCGGAGTCCTGGAGTTGGAGGAGTCCCCGGAGCAGGGCGTCAGCCGCGAGGTGTGGGAAGAGACCGGTATTCACGTCGAGGTCGACGAGCTCACCGGGGTCTACAAGAACACCATCAGGGGCATCGTCGCCATGGTCTTCCGGTGCAAGCCCTCCGGGGGCACCGAGCGCACCTCAGCCGAATCAACCGCGGTCGACTGGCTCACCCCAGAGCAGATCACCGAGCGCATGTCCGAGGTCTACGCGATCCGCCTACTCGATGCCCTGGACGGGGCCGGCCCCCACGTGCGGAGCCACGACGGCAAGCGCCTCATCACGAGCTCTCACTGAAAGAGGAGTCCCATGTCAGCGGATGTCGAGCTGCACTTTGACCGTGACCGCACGAAGGGGTCTCACGATGACCTTCGACTGCGCATTGGCTCCTACGAACACCGCTGCGACTCCTACTACTTCGCGTTGGACGACTCTTCCATCGTCCCCGGCGGCCTGGGCTTCAAGCTCTCGCGCCTGCTGGAACAGTGGATCTTGCAGATCGACAGCCTCAGGGACGGGGGCGGCACCGCCTACCTGCCGTACGACTTCTCCGACCAGTGCACAGCCTGGCTCCGTGTGACGTCTACCGATGGGCAGGCCGCCGTAGTCCAGGCGGGATGGAGTTCCATCGAAGGGTGGGGCATCTATCCCTCCGATTACCTCTCCGAAGCACCTGCTGTGACGGACTTCGACCCGATCACCGGGGCCCAAGTCAAGTGCTCGTTGATCGGCCTCTCAGCTCGTATCAACGCCAATCGCGCCACCCTCGAAGCCACAGGGCCATAGCGCGGTAAAAGTTTCTCTACTTCATCAAGGCACCCGGCTGCGCTCCGCTCCGCCGGGCGCGCTTCCCGGCTCTGGCTGCGCCCGCGCTCCTGCCTCCGGCCCGCTCGGCGCTGCCGCCGCCGACGCGCGCCCGCTGTGTAGGCCCGAGGGCATGAGTCGAGACCAAAGCCCGGGCTTCAAGACATGCCTCCGGCGGGGGCGCTACGGCACCGGGATGGATCGGGCGCCGCTTGCGGGTGCCGGCCGATTCGTGGTGAGCGTTGTGGGGCTCCCATCCCGACCACCTCCGACCCAGGCAGAGCCGAGCAGTCGCGGCCCAGGGCGTCAAGGTCGTTCGTACAGTGGCGCGCTCCACCTTGACGCCCTGAACCACGACCGCTCCACGGTGTGTGGGTCGAAGGCGGACGGGATGGGAGCTGGGGTAGGTGATGGGTTGGGGATTCGTAGCCTGCCGACCCATGGAATCGTGCACCATACGACGATGCAGCTTGATTCCATAGTCACCGTGGCACCCCTCGTTACTGCGGGTGCCGCGCTCGTTGTTGGAGTTGTTACCCGCTGGACGCAACGTGGGGTTGCGCGAGACCGTATCCGGTGGGAGGGCCGACTAGGCACTGTTTCTCGGATCATGTTCGAAGCCAGATCATGAGGGCCGCGAGGGTGACGGTGCCGAGGTAGATGTAGGCGCGCTTCTCGTAGCGGGTCGCCACGGCGCGGAAGCCTTTGAGGCGGTTGATGGTGCGTTCGACGGTGTTGCGCTTCTTGTAGCGCTCGCTGTCGAACCCGGTCGGTCGTCCGCCTCGGGAGCCTCGGTTCTTGCGGTGTCTCTGCTGGTCGAGACGTTCGGGGATCGTGTGCGGGATGCCGCGTCGTCGCAGGTAGCGGCGATTGTTCCGGGACGTGTAGGCCTTGTCCGCCAGGACACGGTCGGGCCGGGTGCGAGGTCGCCCGACTCCGGTGCGAGGCACAGAAATCCGCTCCAGCACCCGCTCGAGTTGGGGTCCGTCACCGTAGTGTCCGGGTGTCAGGACGAAGGCGAGTGGTCGGCACCGTCCTTCGGCTGCGAGGTGGACCTTGGTGGTGAAGCCGCCTCGTGACCGTCCCAGGCATTCGCCGATCTGACCACCTCCTCCAGCCGGAGGATCAGTTTCCGCACCACCGGATCGACCCGGTTCGTCCCCCGCTTGGCCCCCTTTTGAGAAGCGACGGCCGGGGTCGCCTTCCTCGCGCCGGCGGCATGCTGGTGGGCTCGCACCGCTGTGGAGTCCACCGACACGTCCCAGTCGATCCTGCCCTCGGCATCCTCGACTGCCTGGATGCGGGACAGCAGCATCTGCCAGGTGCCATCGGCTGACCAGCGACGATGCCGTTTATAGACCGTCTCCCACGGCCCGAAACGCTCCGGCAGGTCCCGCCACTGCACACCGGTCCGCACTCGGTAGAGAACCCCGTTGATCACCCGGCGGTGATCGCTCCACCGACCTCCACGCGCACCACCGCGCGGCAGGAACGACTCCAGTCGATCCCACTCAGCATTCGTCAGCTCCCCACGGCCCATACAGCCAGCCTGAACCCAACACCCGCCCCACGTCAGGAGATCCGAGAAACAGTGCCTAGAGGTTGCGAAGTTTGACGCCGCTCGGTTTGAGACGACGCTTCAGCACTTCATCGAAGCCGCCGACGCCGGAAGCCGATACATCGTCGCGCTTGGTGGCATCGATGCAACAGACTTCGAGCAACGCGAAAGTTACGTGTTCGCGATTCTGGAGCCAATTGGGCGAGCCCGAGTAGAGGCCCAGGCGTTGCCCCCGTTCCCTGGAATCGCTGAGGTCAAAGCGTCTATCAAGACGGTTGAGAGGCTTGTCGCGATTCCGGAGGACAACGACGCGCTTCTTGAGATATGGGACCCCCAGGGCATTGGCGCTGCCATCACCCTGCTCAGTAAGGGACGGTGCATCTATATGCGAGAGGCAACACAGCCCGAACCTAGCTGGTGGCGTCGGTTGCTAGCCCGCCGTCGACCGCGCGAGCTGCCTACGCCCTCCTGAGGCACCCTCAGTTCTGAGGCTGAGAACTGACACCTACGCGCACTTCGAGATCGAGTTCATCAACTCTCCCTCATCAATTCCCACATCTTTCCCAAGCGTGACCAGGTCATGGACGGATTGTCTGCTCGTGCAGCGAAACCTGTCGAGTGCCGCCGACTGCACAGCAGGCTCGGTGCGAACGTGATGCAGCTGGACCGCAAGATCTACGGGATGTACACGGAGTCCCTAGGTCGCCGACTTCACCAACCACATCAAGAACGTCCGGCAGCAGTGCCAGAATCCTGCCTGCTCCTGCTTAAGTTCACGTCATGTCAGGCATCGCTGACAGTGGCCGAGGTTAGGGGCAACTGCGCTGGTCACACCACGCGAGAGACGGTGTAGCCCACTCGTGTACGTCCGCTCCTCGCGCTTGCAGCCAGGTGCACAGCGAGCCCGGTTATCCACAGGGCTCGCTCATGATCTGTGGACAACCAGATTGTTTGCAGTCCTGGTGGGTGCGATGCTCCTCAACGCAGCGCCGAGGCACGGCTAGTTTAGACAACGACTGTCGGTGCCGTGCGCTAGCGTTGCGATCACGGAAAGCCAATGGGGTGCCCGCCTCTCGCCAAAGAAGTTCGGGCACCCCAACAGTGAACCAAGGAGGAAGCATGTCCCCGCATCAGGTTCGAAACACGCCTGCCCCGATATCAGCAAGAGGCACGCACTTTCGTACTCTCGCATACGGCACTGACAGCCGCAACAGTCAATTGATCTTTCTGGGTGTCATCCTCAGCTGTGTGATCAACGGTGATTCCGTCACCGGGATCCTGCGCCAAGCGACGTGGCTCGTCGTCACCCTGGTAGTCCTGGTCGTCGTGCAGATTGTGCAGTCCCGCGTCGCATGGAGTGCCGCACCGCAAGGCTGTGGAGCCCATCTGCTGTAGTACAGCAGCGGCGTACCGCAACCACAGCAACCACCTCCGTCCGCTACCGTCTCTCCGGGGCCCCGTAGCGGCCGGTATGGCCGTTACTGACCGATCCGGCTAGAGCTACGGATCAGAAGTTCCCCGTGCCACAACCGCGCCAGTTGGGGCGGGGACTCACGGGGAACTGCGGACGCCGGCAGGGGCCACAGCGGGCAGATGTCGAAGTCGACATCGTGCAGGTCAGGCCCCAAATCGCCTCACCTCGCTCCTAAAGCGGGTGTCGCAGGTTCGAATCCTGTCGGAGCACTGCAGAATGGGTCGGCTCAAGAGGGGTTATCTTCCAGGCTGACCCTTCGTCGCGTTAAGGGTCGTGCCACATGCGCGCCACTAGAGTCCACGCGGAGTTCAAGTCCCCTAGCGGGAGGCCCCTCCCCCACCGTCGCGGATGATGGCTCCGAGCCGGTCGGTGATGGCCCGGTCACGGTCGCTGGTCATGTGCTGGTAGATCAGCCCGGCTCGGGGACTGCTGCGCCCCGACCGCGTCATCAACTCCCGCGTCCTGGGCCCGGCCGTCAAGCCGCCTGCTACGCGGGCGGGCCGGTCGGCCGGGCCGTGCGTGCGGCCTCTCCGGGCCGATCCCGCCCCGGCCGACCGGCCACATAGCTCAACGACGTGAACCTCTAGCCGCCTTGATCTCGACCGAGAACGAGGCGCACCGGGCAATGGTGGCGCTGATCTTGAATGATTCGGGAGTTACTCGTCTAACTGTCGCGTAGACCAAAACCAAGATCCCGACAATAACTCCGCCAGCTACTGCAGTCGCCACAACCGCTACTGTGGGCACGCGAAACCGACCCCTTCCGGGTACGGTCCGGGTGCGCTACATCACGGACAGGTTCGACGAGCCACGTACGCGCGAATTTGAGGTTATCGGACGCATGGTACATGAGCTACTCGTCCGAGAGACCGATGATCCGCCAGGGCGATGGACACCAGGGAGGTTCAAACCCGTACACCTGGACCCCCTCAGGAACACGATCACCAGGACGAACGGGATTCATCCGGCCAGGATGGACGATGATCGGCTTTCCAGTGCGCCTCATGAGGCCGTATCCAGCGGCGTAGATCATCACCGGAGTCTGGATCATGAAGGTGCGCCGACATTTGACGCAGCTCGCGAAGTCCCCTCTTGGGAGGTCGTCACGTAGTCTCGCCAGTTCAACTGGGTCGTGTTCCCTTGGTGAAACGGCGTATGGCCCCGTAACCGTCGGGGGTGAGGTAGGCACGCGATCCCCTAGGTCGTGGGCGCTGGCCAGCCCCAGAGTCCCCTCCCAGGCCTCTTCATGGTGTGTGCCGCTTTCAACTAAGGCCTCGTACTCCATTGCCGCCATGGCGAGACGCTCCCTGACTACTTGCTCACGTGTCAGGTGCTCCCCTACTCGCCATTCCCAAAATTTCCCCCCTACGGGGTAGATCACAGCAAGCAAACGTCCATCGTGAGGGCAGCGGGCCTCTGCCAGTGCGGCAAGTTTCTTGCGGTTTTCAGTGATGTACTTGAGTGCTGCACTCTGTACTTCGAGCCACTCGCCAGCGGTTTGGTTCGCCATGATGCCATCATGCCGCCGGCAGAGGCTTCGGCTCTGGGCGACAGGGACCACAGTGTGATGGGTAGCTCGAGGGGTTGATGTGTGGGGGAGCTTCCCGTCTGGCGCCGTCCCGACAGGCCCTTACGCGTTGAGGTACCACCACCCCGGAGAAGTGGACGACGCTGGCTCAGCGCAGTCATCGTGTGCCGGCTGTCGTGGCTGTCTCTTAACGGCACCAGCCCCCCTCCCAAGCCCGCCGAGGACGAGCCGTAGCGCACCAGATTGGCACCAGATTGACCGGTCAACAGCGGTCACCACGAGCCACTCAGACACTACTCAGCTCACGCTAGGTGGGACCGTTTCCCAAGGTCAGCACCTCAATCACTCTCAAGCGATCAGTGATTCCCAAGCTCAGAGCGCGAGTTCGATTCTCGTCACGCGCTCCATGAAAAAGCCCCAGGCCAGCGGCCGGGGGCTTCTTTGTTGCCTGGACCAGTTCAGGTATCTCGTGCCATATCCGTGCCAGATGCCTGATCATCCGCCGCCTCACGCCGGGCCCGCACGAGCTGGTCGAGGCCGGCCGCAACCTCGCGCTGCCGCTCCAGGCGAGAAAGGCCGACAGAACGACGAACCGCATGCCGGTCAGCTCCGCGGCCTGCCTGGCACGGACGGTGAGATTGTCCAGATCGATGTCTTGCGGCGCAGTTCGGCCTGTTCCTGGCGGCGAAGGGGTCCGTCTGCACCGCCGTAGACCATGAGCCGCCAACGGGGGCGGAGGGTGTCGGCAAGCGCGTCGACCTGGTCGACGGTGGCGACGGATCGTTCGGCCGCGGTTTCCTTTCCCGCGCCCCGGATACGACAGGCGCTGCGGGAATGGCATCCGAAGTCTGGTCTAGGTTTCGCCTGTGAACCACAGCCGTTCCAACGCCGACGCGCCCCGCGAGCCTGACTTGCCGCCGTACCAGGTAGTCCTGTCAGAGACTGATTGGGGTTCGCTCGAGACGCCATTCGGGAACGGTAAGGACCTTCCCGAGGTCCTTGCACGGCTGTTGACGCCCGACCCCAAGGCCCAGATCAACGCTTTGTCAGAGCTAGGCGAGATGGTCGGCCACCAGAACACCATCTACGAAGCCACTGCCCCCGTCGCCATGTATGTCGCCGGCGTCCTCACCCACCCGGCGGCTACGACCCCCCGGCCCTATCGCAATGTCCCCATCCGCGCGGCACTGTTGGACTGGTTGGTTTCCACGGCCTACGACGCCTCCGACGAGATTGTGGGCCGCACGGAGCAGCACTTCCCTGGCTTCCTGGCCCCCGGCACCATCGTGGCGTCCTTCCGGGACCTGCGCCCGATGCTCTATCAGGCTGTCTCGCCCTTCTGCCGAGACAGCCACGAGGACGTGCGCGAAGCCGCCGTTATCGCCGCGCTCATCCTCGCCGAGCACCCCGCGCTCGCCGAGCACCGCGATCACCTCGCCGTGCACGCGCGCGCCATCCTGGACACCAGCGGCGACGCCCCCAACCGGCGTGTTGCCCGGAAGGCACTCCAAGCATGGGGTCACGACGTCCCCGCAGCTGATCCTTTCCTGGAGGAGCCCTGGGACTGGGGGCCACACAGCGATGGCCGCAGCGATCTCGAACCGCCCTTCTGACCAATACGCGCACGGCCCGCGGGCGGGTACTCGCAGCGCCGGAAGCCGCACCCTCCAGTCGCGAAACCTTGACCGGAACGATCGGTGGCGTAAACCCAAGCCCCCTCACGCATACTCGAGTATGCTCGACGTATGTCCTCCACGACTCGCATCACCGTCACGCTCCCCAGCGATCAGGTGGCGGAGCTCCGAAAGCTCACGGACAACGTCTCCGGCTATGTAGCGGAAGCCGTGGCCCGCCAGATCCGGCACCAGCTCCTGGGCGACGACCTTCGCCGGCATGAAGAAGAGCACGGAGGCTTCAGCGACGAGGAGCTCGCCGAGGCCCGCGCGAGGATCTTCGGCTCAGCCGGCTCTTCCAAGGGCGCGGACGCCGCGTGAGCGAGCGCATCGAAACCGTTGTCCTGGACTCGGAAGGGCTCTCCGCCTGGATCGCGCAGGACCGCAAGCTCCTCGCGATGCTGCAGGTCTTCCACGACACGGGAGCCGACCTCGTGATCGGGGCGAACACCATCGTGGAAGTCAGCCACTCCCACATCAACGTCCCCGGCTTGAACTGGGCCCTGTCCCGGGTCAAGGTAGAACCGGTCACCGAACAGGCGGCCAAGGCTGCGGCGGCGCTTCTCAAAGGCACCGGGCTGCACGGGCACAAGTACGCCATTGACGCAACGGTCGCCGAAGTCGCGCTCCGCCAGCCCAAGCCCGTCGCCCTGCTGACGTCCGACAGCGATGACATGGCCAAGCTCTGCGGCAACCAGGTCCGCGTCATCCCCCTCTGACCCACCAGCCCACCCGGAGCATCGACGCCGACGCCTGGCGCATGGCCGGATGGACCGTGCGCCAGCTCGGACGACCCGCACAGGAATAGCCCAACCCATCAACTGAAGGTCCGACGTGAACATCCTGTGAGACAACATCGCGAAACTCTCCGCTGTCTGCCGAGCGGCAGGAGCCCAACTCCCCGACGAGGAGCTCAGGAGCCTCCAGGCCGGCAAGGTCGCCGAAGAAGCCGGTGAGGCCATGCACGCCCTCCACGGCCGGAAGGGCCTCACCGCCTGCGGAGACGACCAGATGTACGACGGCGAGGGTAACTGTCTGCTCCACGTCGATGCGGCGGGCGGCGAGACCACTTCGAGTACACGCACTCCGACCTGATCTCCGCCCGCACCACACCCGACGGCGCCCGCCAGAAGTCCACCCACGATCGCGCCCCGTCGCCGTGCAGCGAACCTCGAAGGGCTCCACCGCGAGCGGTAGAGCCCTTCACAAGGCATCGGATCCGTGAAGTGATCCGGACGGAACGGCCTAGTTGGAGAAGTACAGGTACTTCCAGGAGCCATACGTCGTGGAGTTCACGGTGTCGCCGGACGACCCGTTGACGTACACCGACCGCATCCGCGCCTTGATCCCGGACTTCCCCGGCGCCCCTAGGCGTACGGCCGACTTTCCGTTCGTGCCGAGCGGGAAGTACTCCGAGCCGGCGGAATACCACTTTCCGCCCGAGTAGACCTGGAGGTCGAGACGTTGCTTACGCCCCTTGTAGTAGGACATGGTCGTCGTGAGCAGCGGATCGGTGCTCTTGTGGAACCAGTAGTACGACGTCGAGCCGATCTTGGCCGTCTTGTAGTGCTTGGAGACGGCGGTGGAAACCTTGACCCGGGCGTATGCCGTGGACTTCACCGTCCTGGGCGCGATGCGGGTGTCACCCTTGAAGACCGCGGTGACTTCCGTGTCCCGCGTCATGTCCACCGTCGCGGAAATGTTGCCGCTGGAGTTGACCGTCCCGGTCTTCAGCAGCTTGTTGGGCTTGTCTCCGCCGAAAGGGTTCGCCCAGATCTCGACCGTGCGGTTCTTGTACGTCGAGCCGAGGTGCGCGGTGAAGGAGACATCTGCGCCGTAGTCGTAGACGCTGCCGTTCTTGTTCAGGGTCAGCGTCGGCGTCGTGTGCGGAACCGTGACCTTGTCGGACGCGCTGACCGCCATGTGCGCGGCGTCGCCCGCGTAGGCGACCTTGTACGTGACCGTGCCGCCGGCCGGCGGGGTGTCCGTGAAGGTGTACGAGCCGTCTGCCTTCAGCGTGACAGCGGGCAGCGCCTTGCCCTTGGGGCTCTCCGGGTCGGTGCGGGTGACCTGCAGTTTGGCGCCACTCGGCAGCGGCACTGTCGCCGACAGCTTCCCGGTCACGGTGAGCCGATTTCCGCGCGTGGCGGTCGACGGTGCGTTCACCGTCAGGCTCGGGACGTTCAGCGTTGGGTCGGTGAGCGCCTTGAGGGTGTAGCCGCCGGGCGAGTTCACGAGCGCGAAGATCCGGGAGGCGTCCGGGGCCCAGGCGAGGACGGAGGTGCCGGCGGCGTATGTGCGGATCGGCTTGGTCGCGCCGGGCCGGTAGACCGCCACGTTCGCGTCGCTGATCTGGGCAACCAGACCGTTCGGAGCGATGTCCGCGCGCTGCCCGGCCGGGTAGGCGCCGGCGGCGGTGAACTTCCCGTCTGCGTAGACGTGCCGGTCCGTGCCGTCGACCAGCACCTGCGGGGTACCGGGCACGAGGTCGATGTCGCTGACGTAGTTCAGCGAGTAGTCGCCGTTGTGCCAGGCGGTCACCTGGGGTGTGGCGCCGGAGACGTCGACGACGGCCAGCAGGTCCTTGGTCATGTCGAAGAAGTCGGTCGCGCCGACGGCCAGCAGTCCAGGTGCGGACGGGTCGGTGTCGAGGAGCGGCGCGCTCCCGACTCCGGAATCCCGGGAGAGCTGTCCGAGCGTCACCGGGTCCGTCCCGCCGGCCGGGTCCACCGCCGGGTCGACCGAGCCCAGGTTGCCGTGGCCGTCCAACTGGTCTTCGTAGGTGAACCAGGCCTTGCCGGCGGCGAATTCGACGTACAGCGGGCCGATGCTGGTGGCCACGGGGTACCGGGCCTTGATGTCGAGGGTGGCCGCGTCGAGGGCCACGATCTCGTGGCTGACGCGCGCCGCCGCGTACAGGGTGGTGCCGTCGTCGGAAAGAGCCAGGTCGAAGATCCCGTCGATGCCGCTCACCGAGTCGACAAGCTTGCCGTTGTAGTCGGTGGCGATGATCCTGTCGTTCGTGTCGTCGCCGACGAAGACCCGTTGTCCGACGCCGTCGACGACGATGCCCGCAGGCGAGCCGATGGTCGCGGTGACCGCCGACGCGGGACCGGCCGCGGCGACACTCAGTACCACCGAGCTGAAGAGGACCGCGAGCGCTGTCGCGGTCGAGATGCTGCGCGTACGCACAGTGTTTTACCCCCCACGAGAAAACCCGGTGGATGACCGGGAGTCGATAGCGCCGCGCAGCACCCGGACGTGACCGCGGAGCGCGGTGACGCGCGGGGCGCGGCTGCTGTCGGGCAGCGTATGACATGAAAGTGACAAATGAGGGGGGAGTTTCCCGCGCGGAGACGGCGCGATCACCCGACGGAGTCGGGTGAGGGCGGCCGGAGCGGCCACGCGGGGCGTCGTCGCCGCGCCCCGGGCCGCTCTTCCCCATGGTCATGGCCCGCGCGCTGCTCCTGAGCCGCCCCAAGTGAAGTGGCCTGCCTACGACCCATGAGCGGAGTGGGCCGGCTCCGGGGCGGGTGGACGGGGCCGGCCGGCCCGGCCGAGTGGACCGGGCCGGCCCGCCCCGAGGGGCCGCTGCTCCGGGCTACTCCGTGCGCAGGCCCTCCGGCCGCATCAGCCGCAGCAGCGGTGGCAGGCTGAGGAGGGTCACCGCCAGGACGACCGCGACGCCGATGCCGGCCATGGCGAGGACACCGGTCCAGTCGACGCGGACCGGAGTGGCCGTCATCTTCAGGAGCACCGCGCCCAGCATCAGGCCCACGGCCGAGGCCAGCAGCAGGCCCAGGGCGATGGGGATCGCGGTCTGCCACAGCACCGACAGGCTCAGCGTGCGGCGCCGGGTACCGAACGCCACCAGGGCCGACAGCAGCTTCTTCCGCTCTTGCAACTGCTCCAGCTGCGAGACCAGCAGGCTCGCACCGATCAACGCCAGCACGCACGCCGCCCCGACGAACAGACCGGTGCGGATGGCGTCGAACCGGCCGGTGCGCTCCACCTCCGCCCACGTCACGGTGCTCGCCAGCGGATCGACGGCCGCCGCGGTGTTCCGCACCCGGTCGTGGACGTCCGGTACCGACTCGTCCAGCCTGAGGTAGGCGTGCCCCTCCAGGGCCGGCGCGAGCGTGTCCGGCACGGCCTTCGGCGTGATCAGGACGCCGCCCCGGTCGATCCCGGCCAGCAGACCGTGACGCGGCTTCGCCGTCTTCACGCCCTGCGGCACCGTCCAGGGGATCTCCAGGCTCTTCGGGCTGCCCTCGTACGACGGGTCGAGGTACAGCTTCCGTCCCGGGGCGGCCAGCTTCGCCACGTCGACCCCCGTGTCCCACTCGGCGCCGTGGACGGCGAACACGTCCCCGTCGGCGCACGAGGGCAGATCGGCGATCTCCCGCAGCGCGGTACAGCCGCCCACCGTCACGGTCGTGGTGTCCTCCGGGTCGCGGGCGCGGTCACCGAGGTGGCCCTCGGAGTAGTCGTACACCTCGTGCACACCCTTGGTGTTCCGCAACTTCTCGGCCGCCGGGGCCACCGGCACGGCGTTCGGCAGGGTCACTTCCATCTGCGCCCACGCCACGTCCTGCCCGGTGGACTTGATGTAGTCGTCCTCGACGCCCGCGAACAGCATCTGCAGCGCGATCGCCCCGGCGACGGCCACCGCGATGCCGTTGACCATGCGGGCCGCCGTACCGCTGCTCATCTGCAGCCGGCGCACGGCCAGCTGCCAGGCGACGCCGCCGGCACCGAGCCGGGCGACGACTGTCTCCACGATCCACGGCAGCAGCGCGGTCACGCCGACCAGGAGCAGCACCACACCACCGGTCACCAGGTACTGGTTGAAGTCCCCGTTGTCCCGTCCGTCGCCGATCATCGGGTAGAGCATGGCCAGCCCCGCAAGCGGCAGCAGCAGCCGCCACCACAGCTGGCGCCGGGGCGGCCGGCCCGCGCGCACCACACCGAGCGGCTCGATGACGACCCCGCGCAGCGCCAACAGCGTCACCAGCACCGCCGCCGTCAGCACGGCCACCGCGACCAGCAGGACGAGCAGCGGCGAGGGGTTGAGATAGCTCGGGAACACGCTGATGTGGAACACCTCGGCGGTCCCCGCGAGGTGGCGCCCGACCATGAAGAACCCGGCGCCGAAGACCAGCCCCAGCATCGCGCCCGCCAGCGCCTCACCGGCGGCGATCCGCCGGGTCATGCCGCTGTCGGAGCCCACCAGCCGCAGCGCCGCCAGCCGCCGGTCCCGCCGCTCCCCACCGAACCGCACCGCCGCCGCGATGAAGACCGCGACCGGCATCAGCAACACCACGAAGAGGACCAGGATCAGCAGGAGCAGCACCGGGTCGGACCGCTCGGCGGTCGCGTTCGGGTTGCCGTATCCGTCGATGCGGACGATCCGGCCGCTGTCGATGTGCGGCGCGAGCCCTCCGGCACCCTGGTAGAAGGCGAGTTCGGCCGAGCCGATCAGCCCGCCCTCCCCGATCGTGCCGACGATCCGGTCCGGCAGCCGCTCGCGCAGCAGCGCGCCGGAGTCCGACTCCAGCAGCTCCTTCAGCGCGGGGGAGACCACCATCTCGCCCTTCGCCGGGAACCGCTCCACCCCCGGAGGCAGCGGCGCCCGCGGCCCCTCGGGTTCCAGGGCCCGGCCCCGGATGCTGTCGTCGCGGAAGTCCGAACCGACGTTGGCGACCACGAGGGTGTCGTCGGCCTTCGGCAGCCGCTCGTCGATGAAGGTGATGTCGGTGCGGGCGGCCTCCCTCTCCTGGCGGACCTCGAGCGCGTTGGGCAACGCCGTCGTCAGCAGGAGCAGCGCCACGCCGAGCCCGACGCCGACCGCCGTCAGCACTGCCCGCGTCCACCCCTCGCGCCCGCCGTTGAAGGCGAATCGGACGCCCATGGCCAGGTCCGCGGCCACGCGCCGCGTCCGGCTCCGTCCGCCCGGGGCGGGACCCGTCGGCAGGGTCCGCGGCCGTTCTCCCGTGGACAGGCTCATACGACGCGCTCCATGTCCCTGGACCTGCCGTCCCGCACCACGATCTCGCGGTCGGAGTAGGCGGCCACCCGTGCCTCGTGCGTGACCAGTACGACGGCGGCGTTGGTGGAGCGGGCGGCGTCCGTGAGGAGTTCCATCACGCGCTCGCCGTTGAGGGAGTCCAGGGCGCCGGTCGGCTCGTCGGCGAAGAGCACGCGCGGGTTCGTGACCAGCGACCGTGCCACCGCGACCCGCTGCCCCTGGCCGCCGGAGACCTCACCGGGCCGCTTCTTCCTCAGGTCGTCGACCTCCAGCCGCTCCATCCAGGTCAGCGCGGCGCGCTCGGCCTCCTTGCGGGAGGTGCCGTTCAGCCGCAGCGGCAGGGCGACGTTCTCGACGCACGTCAGCTCCGGCACCAGCTGCCCGAACTGGAACACGAAACCGAACTCGGAGCGCCGGAGCGCACTGCGTTCGGCGTCGCTCATGGCGGACAGCTCCCGCCCGCCGTACATGATCGTCCCCGAGTCGGGCGTGACGATCCCGGCGAGGCAGTGCAGCAGTGTCGACTTGCCCGACCCGGAGGGCCCCATCACGGCGACGACCTCGCCCGGGTGGATCGAGAACTCCGCGCCGTCGAGGGCGAGGGTCGGGCCGTAAGCCTTGCGGAGCTGCTCGGCCGAGAGCAGCGAACCTGCGGGAGGAGTCATCGGGCCACCGCCTCACGGAGCTTGTCGAGGCGCGCCGCGGTGAGCTCCAGCCAGCGCAGGTCGGCCTCCAGGTGGAACAGGGCGTGGTCGCAGATCAGCTGGTCGGCGAGGTCGCCCTTGCGCTTCCGGTCGGTGAGGATGCGCATGCTGAGCAGGTGCTCCGAACGCTGGGTGTCGAGGACGTCGGCGGCGTCGCGATGGGTGAGCAGCGCGAGGACGACCTTCGTGTACAGCGTCGACTGGAGGTACGGCTCGGGCTTCTCCGGCGTGGCGAGCCACCGCTGTACGTCGGTGATCCCGGCGTCGGTGATCGCGTACCGCTTGCGCTCGGGACCGCCGCCGGCCTCGATGCCGTCGACGACGACGAGGCCGTTCTTCAGCAGGCGGGACATCGTCGAATAGACCTGGCCGTAGTGCAGCTGCCGGTCGTGACCGAACTTCTCGTCGAAGGCGCGCTTGAGGTCGTAGCCGTGGCGCGGCCCGGACTCCAGGAGTCCCAGGAGGGTGTGACCGATTGACATACCGAGGACTCTACACGCGGTGTATACGTGCCATGTATACACGCAGTACAGAGATCATGGTCGCTCGTGCGGAAGCCCAGATCGGAGGCGTTTGTCACTGTTTCGCTACGACGGAAGCCGCGCCTTGCAAGCGTGCGGTGACGCGGCTTCACGTGAACGTCTCGGCGAGATCGGCCGCCGGGCACCGCGCGCCGCTACCTCCGCCCGCACCGCCTCCTCGACCGCCGCCATGGCCTTGCGGGTGGCAGCGTCGCCGCGCGCCCGGTCCCGCAGGGTGCCCGCTGTGCCGCATGAGGATGGGCTGACCGCCCGCGAATCGCTTGTGGTGGACCGAGGCGGCGCCCTGGAGTCGCTCGGCCCGCTCCCGCGCGTCGACCGCCCGGCGCTCGGCCTCCTCGGCGCGGCGGCGGGCCTGCCGCACCTCGACCGCCTCCTTTGGCGCGTAGTGGCGCCAGCTCTCCCCGCTCGTGCCCCAACCGTGTCCAGCGGAGCGGACCAGCAGTGCCGAGGAGCCCGGCCGAAAGAGGGCTCCAGGTACACACCACCAGCTCAGAGCCCGGGTTCGATTCTCGCCACCTGCTCCATGAAAAAGCCCCAGGCCAGCGGCCGGGGCTTCTTTGTCGTCCGGGACGGCCTAAAGGGCTGTCCCGTAACTGCTGCGTGCCACAGGCGCTGAGCCTTTCACCGTGCTGGGTTCCAATGAGCGCGGGGACGCTGTCACTGGGCGAGGGCACACTGACTGCGTGATCACTTCTTCATCCATCACAGGCGTTGCCTCCGGCCCCTCCCCCGTCTGGGTGGAGTCGATGGGCGGCCCTCTGATCGTCGTCCCCGTCTCCGCTCTGGCCTCCTGGGGTGGGTGTACGGAGAGTGGTCTTATGGCGGGAGACGCCATTGCCCCAGACGACTACGACCGGGCCTGCGCGGTGGACGATTCGGCCGGTGTGATCCCCATCGACGAGAACGGCTCGCAGGCCCTGGTGTTGGCGGACGAGCCGGCGACCAGCTGCTATCTGCCCGAGCACCGAGCGTTCCTGCGGTGGCTCGCCGCCGAAACCGAGGCCGGGCTGAGAGCCGCAGCAGACGCTGTCCTCGCAGACCCAGCCACGGTGTGGGACGAGTGCGGCACTTGGGTCTCGGACGGTCCGGCGGTGCTCATCGACTCCGCCGAAGCAGGCTGCGACTTGGGCATCGAGTACCCCGACGGCGGGATGCCCGCCCAGGCATTGGTCCCGCTGTCCGCCGGCCGCTGGAGGGTCCGCGCCACGCAGACCAAGGCGGACGAGGAGAACTGGGTCGGCCTGGTCCAGCTCCTGCCCACCGAATCCTGAACGGACACGGCTTCGGTCGGATGCGGTCAGTCGCGGCGCGCAAGATTGTCCAGATGGGCGATGCCGAGCATCGCGTGATGTAGGCCAATACCCTTGAGACGGCAGTCGCGCAGGATCTTCCAGACCTTCATCCGGGCAACGGCATGCTCGACCCGAGCGCGGACCTTTCGGTGAGAGGCGTTGTGCTCTTCCTTCCAGGCAGGCAGTTCGCTCTGTCCAGGGTCGCGGCGGTGTGGAATAACGAGCTTGGTAGAGCGCGAGTTCGATTCTCGTCACCCGCTCCACGCCTGAGGCCCAGGTCATCGACCCGGGCCTTTCGCTTGCCCACCAACGGCACCGCCCCCGCTGTCCTCAACCGGCTGCGGACGGCCGAAGGGCGCGCGACCACCCTCTGCTGCGCCCGGAGCATGCAGTCTCGACACAGACCCGCTCTCCGCACGCCTAATCGTCACCGATCCCGTCAGCCGTGAAGAGTGGGAGGTCGACATCCTCAAGGAAGCACTCTGGCGGCCACCCGTGCACATAGAGCACGGCTTGGTACTGTCAACGCCCTTTTTCGGTTCTGGCGGTGAAGGGATGGACGCGCCGTGGTCACCCGTCCTGTCCGGGATCATCCACAGGATCACCTTCTGCCGGTCGGAGAGTCCTCGTCCCATGCCACCTCGCCTCGCCGAGCACCCCCGGCGCAGAATCGTGGTGTGGCGGGCGGTCCTCGGTCTCTTCCGTGGCGTCGGCCTCCGGGAGGGGCAGCCCCCGTGCCCCATCGAGCGGGAATCAGACCTTCTGCCGTGCAGGGTTCACGGTGTGGCGCTGTCGTAGCTCCCGAGGATGTCGGAGACGAAGTGCCGGGTGTTGTCGGGGCTGAGCGCCTGGGCCCGCAGGTGGGTGTGGATGAGGTTGTAGTGCTGCAGGTCGGATCGTTTTTCCAGGTAGAGGTCGCTGGTCGATCCTTCGAGGTACACCACCCCTGCTTCGGGGCTGTCCGCGAAGCCCAGGATCGAGAACTGTCCTGTGACATCCGGGAGGGCTCCCGCGCTGTAAGGGAGGACCTGCACGGTGATGTGCGGTTCGGCACTCAGCGCGTTCAGATGCTCCAGTTGTTCGCGCATGAGGCCGGGGCTGCCGACGACTCGACGGAGCGTTGACTCGTCGAGGACGACGCACAGGCGCAGCGGGTCGGCGGGGTCGTAGATCCTGTGCTGGCGGCGCAGTCGCACCTTCAGGCGGTTGGATACCTGTTCGGCGGTGGCCGGGGGGATCGTTTCCTCAATGACTGTCTGGGCGTAGGCGGGGGTCTGCAGCAGGCCGGGGATGACCAATGGTGCGAAGCAGTAGATGAAGTGGGCGTCGGTCTCCAGGCCGATGTAGATGCTGTAGGGGATGTCGCCGTACGTGTTCCACCAGCCCTGTTGTGCGGATTCTTTTGCCATCCTCATCAGGGAGTTGAGTACATGCTGGTCGGTGACGCCGTAGAGAGCACACAGGTCACGGACGTCACGGGGGCTGATGGCACAGTGACCGTTTTCCAGACGGCTGATCTTTGGCTGGGAGATCAGGAGGCGCTCTGCGACCTGCCCACCGGTCAGCCCGCTGTCGAGGCGGAGTCGACGGAGCTCGGCTCCCAGACGGCGCTTCCTTACGGTGGGGCTCATCCTCGCGACCACGGGCAGTGCATCTCCGGGCGTAATGGGCGCACTGCCGCTCAACAGGCTGCCGACATCAACATTTCGAGCATTCTGCATCGCTGTGCTGAGGTGTGGAACAACCGCGTGGAGGAATCCACCCGCGTGGCGTAACACTGAGCGACCCTCTTGCAGTGAATGACGGTGTGCCGGGCTTCGGTCAGCGACTGGCTACACCTTCCGCCGCGCATAGGAACCAGCGTTCTGCCAGGGGCCGAGGTCAGCCCGGTCGGTGTTCGGTCGGCATCGCGCAGGCCGGTGAGCCGCCGGGCATCCGGTCACGTCGGGTAGCGATGATCCGGTAAATGCCGTGGGCGATCCAGCGGACCGGTGGCAGGGTGAGCACCCCTCCGGGCCAGACCCAGATGCCGCCCGCGCGGAGCAGGAGCTTGGCGACGGCCTGCGCGCCGCCGTACACCGTTCCTGACGGCGAGATGTACAGAAGTTCGTGCTGAGCTCTCCGCCGAGTCACACCGAGAGCGTCGAGGTCTGTGAACTGCCAGGGGGTGACGGTCAACTTGGGCCGCAATCGCCGCATCAGGTAGTTCACCGAGGTGGTACAGAAGGCGCAGTCACCGTCGTAGACCAGCACCGGGATTACAGATCGCTGGGGCATGGGCTCGTCCTGTCTGAGTGCACTTCCCTGGGCGGGGCAGCTGTCCGTCACTGCAGCCCGACGTCGGAAGCGGTGGTCGGGCACCAGTTGTTTACCGGGTGCGGTGAGATCGAGATGCCGACCGAGTCCGGTCAGGGGGGTCTGCGCTGCGGTGGGCACCCCTGTGCCGGAGGGTCGGGCCCCGTCAGCTTGTTCGACCGCCTGTTCAGGGAATCCGACGTCCGGTACCTCCAGCCTGCGGGCAGGAGGTACCGGGCAGGTTGCCGTCCGCGCTTCGCCCGTAGTGAGTGGGCGTCGTGCGACAGCGCAGTAACGGGCCGGCGCTCACCGCGGGTCGGGGACCAGCTTGTCCTTGTCAGCCGAAACCGGAAGTCCTCTTTCCGGAGCGATCTGCTGACCCGCGGTGGGTGGGCCGCCTCTGAGTTGCGGGGGTACGGACCGGGAGTCCGGCCCTTCGGAAGCGCTGTGCCGCCGCAGGCCGGCCCGCGCGGCCGTGCGCCGGGCGGAGCGGGCCAGGAACATGTAGAAGCGGTCGGGGAGGAACGCCGCGTCCGCCACGATCATGGCCCCGGAGAACAGGGGGAGCCCCATGAGTACCGCGATGCCGATGTGCATACCCAGCAGCATGGCGAGGACGGGGTACTTCAGCCTGCCGAAGAGCACGAAGGGGAACGCGACCTGCAGGAGCACGGTGACGTAGCTGGCGACGGCAACCACGGTCGGGTACTGATCCACGAGATGCGAGAGGGCCGGCCAGGGCTGGAAGAGGTCGAGGTTCAGCACGTAGTGGATGGCGGTGCCCCCGCCCCACGAGGCGCCCTGGACCTTGTACAGGCCGGCTGCTCCGTAGAGGAGACAGACCTGGGCTGCGATGACGAAGAGTCCGCAATTGTGCACCACGGTCGTCAGCGTGACCCGCACATCGCGCAGCTGCCGCCGCCAGAAACTCCTCTGCGGTCGTGGTGGCGCTGTGCCCGCTCGCGCGACGG
Source organism: Streptomyces sp. B1I3 (assembly GCF_030816615.1). Classification (NCBI taxonomy): domain Bacteria; kingdom Bacillati; phylum Actinomycetota; class Actinomycetes; order Kitasatosporales; family Streptomycetaceae; genus Streptomyces; species Streptomyces sp. B1I3. The sequence goes on along the minus strand of NZ_JAUSYD010000001.1, from coordinate 4,220,899 downwards.
CCCGCCGGGTTCTGCGCGCGTCCAGGGACCAGCGCCGGCCGCACGCGGTGAGGACGAGGTAGAGAGCCATCAGCAGGATCAGGTTGTCTCCCCCGTCCGTCATGAAGATCGCCCTCGCGTGGAAGGAGACCACCACGACGGCGAACAGGACGGACATGACGCGGGTCCGCCAGCCCAGCGTGAACAGAATGGCCGTCACCACGGCCGCCGCGTAGCAGAGCTCGAAGTAGCTACGGCTGCCGGACAGCGTCAGGATGCTGTTCCAGCCCGACTGGTCGAAGAGCTGCTCTGCCAGCTCGGGCGTCCACGGTGAGCCGGGACCCCAGATCTCGTCACGGTGCGGGAACTCACGCAGGAGGAAGGACAGGTACAGCAGGCCGTACCCGATGCGCAGAACCGCGGCCGCGTACAAGGACACCGGCCGGCCGGTCACCAGCGCCCAGAACGCACCGGCCCGCCCACTCAGCCACCGGACGACCACTCTGTCCCTGGTGTCCTGTGCAACCGGCCGGTTCGGGGTCACAACCGCGGACGGGGATGGGGGCAGTTGCTCAGTTCCCATGAGAGGACACCTTCCACCAGGGCAGAAGCCGGTTCTCGACCGGGACGGGCGGACGCTTGGAAGTCGCTGTGCCGGGAGCTGCGATGGGCAGCGTCAGGACACGAAGCTGGATGAACTCGAACGGACCGCTGTTGTGGTCCTCGAAACGGTCAGCGGCGATGTTGCGCAGGTACTGCTGCAACATCACGGCGCGTTCCGAGTTCGCCTCGTCGTTGCCGCCGTGCAGTTCGACGTAGGTGGTCCACGCGCGGCGCAACATGTTCTGCGTCGTGTGGCTCGGGAATACGTTCTGCTCGACTGCCGAAGAATCCACAGCCCCGAGGTCGAACCAGTCACTCACCCGGACCGATCCATCTGGAGCGGTGTGTGAAGTCCTTGCCAATACCTGTCGGTTGACGGAGTCGGGATCCGGGGCGAACAACCGCCAGTTCTGCTCGAACAGGGGGTACACCCACGCGTTCACCTGCGAGCTGTACCGCTTCGACACAGCATTTGGGGGTGCCACATGGAGAAAAACCATGACGACGTGCGTCAAAGCTGTCACCACACACATGAGCACCACGGTGCAAGAAACCTTGTGCAGGGCACGGGCAGCTTTCGCCCGGCTCGGCGACACAGCCTCACCCTCACTGCCGGCGCCGGCGCCGGGCGGACCGGATTCGGGCTGTTGCACTTCTTCCGTGTCCACTGCTTGCATTCCGCCTGGCACCGCCCACCCAGTTCTTCTCATGCCAACTCTCGCATTTAATGCCGTCGTCGCGAATACCACTGGCGGCATGCGGCAGAAAGAGGAATCTGCCGCATGCCGCCAAGCTGCCGTCCAGTCATTCCATACGTACGGTCAGTCCGGAACCTGGCCCCGTGACTCCTCGGAACCGCCGTGCCAGGTCCGAGACCTAACCCGCGTGACCTTCAGGGCCACCCTGCTCATCGGGCTTGTCCCCGTAGCCGTGGTGCTCGCCGTGCTTGTCGTCGCCTCCGTGACCCGGTCCACCCTCGTGACCCTTGTCCGGTCCACCCTCGTGGCCCTTGTCCGGCCCACCCTCGTGGCCCTTGTCCGGCCCACCCTCGTGGCCGTTGTCCGGTCCACCCTCGTGACCGTGACCCGGGCCGCCGTTGCCCGGCCCACCATTGCCTGGGCCGCCGTGATCCGGCCCGCCGTTGCCCGGGCCGCCGTGATCCGGCCCGCCGTTGCCCGGGCCGCCGTGATCCGGCCCGCCGGGCCCACCACCGTGGCCGCCGGTGACATTCCCCGCGGTGTTGCCGCCGGTCGTATTGCCTGCGGTGTTACCACTGATCGTGTTGCCCGCGACATTCCCCGATGTGTTGCCGGAGATGTTCCCGGACGTACCGCCGGTCACCTGGCCGGCGACCAAGCCCCCGGTCGAGATGCCGCCAAGAAGGCCGCCGACCGCGCCCGTCGACGCACCGCCGGTCGTCGCACCGCCCAGCACACCACCCAGCACACCGGTCGTGCTGCCTGTCGTCGTGCCGGTGGTGGTCCCGGTCGTGGTTCCGGTGGTGGTGCCGGTCGTCGTTCCGCCCGTGGTCGTGGGTGAGCACGTTCCGGGGAAGATCCGGTTGTTGTCGAGCGTCACCGCACCGGTGCGAGCCAGCGCGCGGCCCTGGATGTTCGTCCCCGTGGTCACAGTGATCGAGGTCAGAGCCATGATCGTGCCGACGAAGGTGGAGTTGGTACCCAGCGTGGCCGAACTGCCGATCTGCCAGTACACATTGCAGGCAGACGCGCCGTTCGTCAGAAGCACCCGACTGGAAGACGCCGTGGTAAGAGCCTCAGGAATCTGGAACACCCAGACCGTGTTCGGGTTCCCCCCGGCATCCAGGACCAGGTCACCGGTGAGACCCACACCCGACACAGCGGTGTACACACCCGGAAGCAGCGTGTCGCCGTTCCCGATACCCGCCGCAAGCGCGAAATTCGTGGCCTGGCCCGCCGCTTGGTTGTACGCCACGATCAAATCACTCTTGGCCTGCAGCGCCGCAGCGTCCGCGGAATGCACCGCACCGAGCACCTGCCCGGGCGGGAATCCGGAAATAGCCGTCCCCGGGCTCACCCCGAGGTCCTGACTGAGGACCGTAGGACCGGTGTTCGTGACCTCCGCACCCGCCAGAACGGAGTACGAGGCAGCCGTGCCCAACGGCACGGGCGTTGCGATGGCCATCGCCTGCGTCGACGTCACAGCAACCATGACACCGGCAACAGTCGCGGCAAGCCCCGAGGCAAGCCAGCCGGACAGAGCACGGCGGGGAGCCAATTGAGGGAGTTTCAACTTCATCGAGAGGCCATTTCCTGTCGGAGAGTCGTGGTCCACGGCACACCTGGCCCAGCCAAACAGCCCGGCCACTGTCACGTTGCCGCCGAATATTACGCAATAATCTTTAGCACTCCGGAAACAAAATCAACGATTTCCGCGGCAACGACACGCCAGTAAAATGGCAATAGCCAATTGAGCGCTTATGATCATAAGCCTATTCACTCCGGTGCGTCTTTTTTCTTCACTCACATGACGCAAAGTCTCAGGCGCGACCGCAAGGGAATCCCATCCGGGATGTCATCGTGCCGCCGTCCAGGTGAGATCGACGAACCGCTGCCACGTGGGCGGGGCGCACCCACGACCTCATCTCCGCACAAACTCAATACATGCGACTTCCAGCCCCGTTACCGCACCCGTTCAGGCGGCCTGGGAGAAGCGCCGGCTCGCGAGGCGCTTCGGCGCGGGCACTGTGCCGAACCGCTGGATCCCGTCGATGGGTACGCTCCCGCGTTCGCCGCATGCTGCGCACGTGGCGAGGCACGGTTCGCTGTATGCGCGACCAGCATCGACGAACGCGAGTTCCGCATCGAGATTTCCACGGACTCCGGGTGGGTCGGGGAGCCTTCGGTTCCATGAGGAGGTTCCACGTGCAGTGCCGAGCGGAGACGGTCTGTGGAAAGTGGTTCTCTTCCGCTCGCCTGGGTCGTCGCACATTCCGTCACGTGGCCGGCTCCGCCTCGGAGCCCGCGCGGCCGCAGCGCTGGTAGCGGCGAACATCCCTGCCGGTAGTGGTACGGCCATCGAAGGAGGCCGGCCGCAACCGCCGGCCTCAAGGCCCCGGCGATCTGAGGTCCCGGAAGGAAACGGCTCACCCCGGGCGCTCGCCGACAAGCCGAGGACGCCGAGGCGGCGAAAGGGCATGGCGTGCGGGGCCGACGGAACCGGGTAACGTCTTTGTCATGTTCTTCCAGACGCCGATTTACGAGTGAGAGCGTGATGGGCCCCCTGCTGACGTCCCCCGACGTCGCCGCGCCCGTCCCCCACCGATGAATCCGTAGATCACTTCACATCTTTTCCGGAGAACCCATGACCGTCAGCAAGAACATCAACAACCCCGTGGGCATGGGCGGCGGCCAGCGCAAGAGGCTGTCCCGCGCCGAACGGCAGAACAACGGTCCGCACCGCAACCTCGACCGCCAGGGTGCCGCCGACCAGAAGGCGGAGCTGGTGCGCAAGATGCGCGAGAAGGCGGGCGCGGCCGAGGGCGCGGCCGAGGACGCCGGGCGGACGGACGACGACACCGCACAGAGCTGACGCATCGCCGCCGCAGGGCGGACACCGCACGGGCCAGGGCCCGGACCGCGCAGCACGGTCCGGGCCCCGATGCTGCACCGGGGCTCTGCGCGCCACCCTGACCGGCACCCACAACCTCACGGCCATCGTCGTCTGCCGCGACGCCGACGCGCCGCACGTCCACCTCACCAGCCGTTTCGGCCGTCTCGAAGGCATCGACCGCACGGAAACAGCCGTGATCACCTGCTACCGCAAACGGACGGCCCCCGCGCTCTGAACACAACAGCGCCACTCCACGTCCGGCCAGGGCCGGCAGCGTGATCGGCAGCGGAGATCCATGGAGGAGAGGCTGTGCCTTCCACCACTCCAGAGGGTCAGAGTCTCGTGCCCGGGGAGGGGCAATTCCGTCCGGACCAGCCGTCGGCCCGGCAAGCGGCTTCGGTCATACCGATCTGCGTCCGTGCCACGGCATCATGCAGGCATGATCACCATTCATCTGAAGTACGAGATCGACGCCGACAAGATCGAGGCGTTCGAGGAGTACGGCCGCCGCTGGGTCCGGCTCGTCAACCGACTCGGCGGGACGCACCACGGCTACTTCCTCCCGAGTGAGGGCGACAGCGACATTGCCTACGCCCTGTTCTCCTTTCCCAGCCTGGCCGCGTACGAGCAGTACCGATCGGCCAGCATGTCCGATCCGGAGTGCCAGGAAGCGTTCGAACTGGCTCGTGAGACCCGCTGCATCAAGCGTTACGAGCGCCGTTTCCTCAGGCCGCTCGACGACCTTGCCTAGTCCGGAGGGAGGTGCTTGGCGAGGTCCCGCCGCGCGACTGTGCGCAGTGCTGCAGTGACGTCAGCGGTCGAGGTGTTCGCGGCCTCGGTGTGACGCGTCACGGCGAACAGCTGGAGGAAGATCGCGGGCTCGTCGACGGGCGCCTTGCGGATTTCGGGTGCGGCCGGGTCGATGGCTCAGTCCGCGGGCTTCCAGCAGCTGATCGTCTCCGCCGACGGGAACGCAGTTCACTCACCGCACGGGAAAGCCGAAGGAGTACCCCTGCTGCTTCAGCCAGGGCAGGATCTCGCGCAGCGCGGCCAAGGTCTGGGAGCGATCCCCACCCGCGTCGTGGAAGAGCACGGTCGGCCCGTTGGCGATCTCGCTCTTGACGGTGGCCACCATGGTGTCCACACCGGGACGCTCGAAGTCCTTGGTGTCGACGTTCCAGCCCAACGGTCGCATTCCCCGGGACGCGGCGAGCTGCCGGCTGTACGGCGTGAAGGCTCCGCCCGGGGCGCGGTAGTACTGCGGCCGGACTCCCCCGGACGCCTTGGTGATCATGCGTTCGGCATCCAGGATCTGCTGGGACTGGTAGGCCTCGGACCGGCCGTCCATGGCGGTGTCGTGCGAGACCGTGTGGTCACACAGTCGGTGCCCGTCCGCCACGACCGCCTTGACCAGGTCCGGGTACGCCTCGGCCTGCGTGCCCACCATGCAGAACGTGGCCTTCACACCACTGTCCTTCAGCAGTTGCAGCACCTGCGGCGTCCAGGCCGGGTCCGGTCCGTCGTCGATGGTGATGTTGACGCCACGGGCGCCGCGGTCCGAGGCGTGTGCGATGTCCACCGCCACGGGCCGGGTGTCCGGCGCCGAGACACGTGCTTGCGGCTGCCGCCCTCCGGTGGGGTCGGCCTGCGCGGTCCACACCGAGGTGGCAGCGGCCAGCGTCGTCACCCCGAGTGCCGCCGCGAGAAGCCGGCCGTTCCATCCCCTTCCCTTGTGCCTTGCCATGTCCGCCCGCCCCTTTGCCGTTTCCGCCGATGCCGTGCGCCCATCAAGACACACGAACGCCCGCACAGGCTGCCTCTGTTACCGATCACAGACGAAGCCACAGAAGGCCGGCGACAATCACAGGGATTCCACGACAGACGAGGAGCGCGACCGCCTGGCCCGCTGATCGCAGGGTCTCGTGAGCCGGAGCAGTGAGCCGGAGCAGTGAGCCGGAGCAGTGAGCCGGAGTAGCAGGCACCTGGGGAGAACTTCTGTCACGAGCCGCTGTGTGTATGCGCCGGCCTCGCACCGCGACGACGAGGCATACCGGGAACGCCGGCACACGAGCCACGACGGGCGGAGCGGGCAACGCGCCGATGCCGGTGGAACGTCGGGACGGTGACTGCCGGCCGCGTGCGGGGACCTCGGGCTTCGGAGCTGGGCCGGAGCTTCGCGCCCGGACGCCCCGCACGCCTCCCGGCTGTCTCGGTGGTCGTTCTCGAGGTGCGGCTTGGGCACATCCACGCCGTAGTCGCGAACTGGGCACGAGCGACGGGCGGCCGGGCGTTTCCCCACCCGTTATTTCTCCCGCTGTCGTCGGCGCAATTCGGTGGGGTCATCCCTTTTGACGGTCCGCATCTCCGCCATTCGGCGTGCCGCACCGCCGCCTTGCGCCCGGTTCGCACTTTTCCCGAACAGGGCCACAACCCCGCACTCCGGATAAGGGACTTGCCTCCGAGGCCTTTCTGAGGATAGATCTACATCACGACCCTGGGGAGGGGCGCCACCATCGGTGGGGGGTTTCTGGTTCCGTCGTTCCGCGTGCTGAGGGCATATCGCCGTAGGCACGTCGACGACGTCACATATCTGTGGTTCTGCCCGGCAAGCGCTGCTTCCTCAGACGGTCTCCTTATCTTTCACGTGGAGGCAGCATGCCCAACCCTGCGAGACCTGAGTCCCGGTGGCCCCGACGGATCGCCGTATCCGCCGCGCTCGGCTGCGCCGGACTGCTGGTCAGCAGCTCGATGACGATCACCGCGTACGCGGCCGAGGCGGACGGGGGTACGCCGGGAACGATCGTCGCTCCCCGTCCGACCACCACCGAGCGTCCGGTCCTCTCCGTGCCCGGCCGGTCGTCGACCGCCGGGAAGAGCCGGGGCCTGGCCCGGGCCGCCGCCGCCCCCGCCGCGCAGCGGGCCGACTTCGACAACGACGGCACGGGCGACTTCGTCTACCGCCTGCCCTCCGGTGACGTGTGGACCGACTGGGGATACGACGCGGTTCCCGCGATCTCCGGCGCCGATTCGCAGGTCAAGGACCTCCTGCTGCCCGGCGACCTCACCGGTGACGGTCGGGCCGATCTGCTGTCCCTGACCGCCACCGGCTCCCTGCGGCTGCACGACGGCGTGAGCGCCACGTACGAGGGCGGGCTCTCGGCGTACTCCACGCTGAGCAGCGGCTGGCAGGCGTACAACAAACTCGTCGTTCCGGGTGACCTCAACGGTGACGGCAACCCCGACCTGCTCGCGCGCAGCACCGCGGGTCTCTTCCTCTTCCCGGGCACCGGTACCAACTTCGGCAAGGGCGTCCAGATCGGCGGGGCCGGCTGGAGCCAGTTCGACCAGCTGGTCGGTGCGGACGACCTCACCGGGGACGGCATCGCCGACCTGGTGACCCGTAACTCCTCCGGGCTGTACGTCTACCCCGGCAACGGAGCCGCCACCGGTTATCCGTTCATGGACCGGCTCCAGGTCGGCGGCGCGGGCTGGTCGCAGTACAACCAGCTGGCCGGCGGCACCGACTACAACGGCAACGGCACGGCGGACCTCGTCGCCCGCGGGTACGACGGCACGCTCTGGTTCTACGACGGCAAGGGCACCGGCACCTTCCAGGCCAGGCAGTCCTCCGGCACGGGCTGGAACGGGCTGACCCCGCTGGCCGGTTCCGGCGGGCAGCCGGCCTTCGGCAAGCAGGGTGTCTTCGCCCGCACCAGCAACGGCACGCTGTACTACTACGACGGCACCGGCACGGGCCGGCTGTCGGCGAAGTACCTGATCGGCACGGGCTGGACCCGTTCCGAGGTCCGGCTGACCCACTCGGTGTCGCTCCGGGACACCGGCGATTCGGACCTGATCGCTCACAGCACGTACGACGGCCACCTGTACAACACGGCGGACTACGCCTCGGACGACTCGCTTCTCGCGAGCGGCTCGAAGTCGTACAACCTGGTCGTCGGGCCCGGTGACCTGAACGGTGACGGCAGGAGCGACCTGCTCGCCCGCAGCTCGGCCGGGCTCTACTTCTACGCCGGCAGCGGCAACGGAACCTCCGTGAAGGCCCGTGTGCAGGTCGGGGGCGGCGGCTGGAACCAGTTCAACAAGCTGGTCGGTGCCGGTGACTTCAACCTCGACGGGCGGGCCGACCTGATCGCCCGCAGCTCCTCCGGCCTCTACTTCTACGCCGGCACCGGCAAGGCGAGCAGCCCGTTCGGCGCGCAGACGAAGGTGGGCGGTACGGGCTGGAGCCAGTACACCAACCTCGCGGCGCCGGGTGACATCAACGGGGACGGCATCGCCGACCTGCTGGCGTCCAACTCCGCGGGTCAGCTGTTCTTCTACGCCGGTACGGGCAAGGCGGCTTCGCCGTTCAAGGCGCGGGTGCAGATCGGCACCGGCGGCTGGAACCAGTACCCCGACCTGCTCTGATCGCGTCGGTGCGATCACGCGTCGCACCACGTGTCCGTCCGCCCCGTCCCGTCCCACTCCCGTGGGGCGGGGCGGGGCGGCCGCGTTCCGGAGGACACCGGGATCACCGCGAGAGCCCCGGGAGACGTTGACCACATCGGGCCCGAGCGGGATGCCCCGGCCTCGCCTCGATGTTGGCGACGGTGGACACGCCCGCGCCGATGAACAGGACATGATGTGACAGACGTGACAACCGGCCGTTCAGCAGACACCCTCTCGCGGCCGTTCGCGGTACGGGGGCTGAACTCGCGCAACCGGATCGCCATGGCGCCCATGACCCGGCAGTTCTCCCCGGGCGGCGTCCCGGGCCAGGACGTGGCGGACTACTACGCCCGGCGGGCCGCCGGCGGCGTGGGGCTGATCATCACCGAGGGCACCTACGTCGACCACCCCTCCGCGGGTACCAGTGACCGGGTCCCGCGGTTCCACGGCGAGGACGCGCTCGCCGGCTGGGCCGGTGTCGCGGACTCCGTGCACCGGGCAGGCGGCGCGATCATCCCTCAGCTCTGGCACGTGGGCGTCACGCGCGCGGAGGGCGCTCCGCCGGTGGCGGACGCGGAGCCGGTCGGCCCCTCGGGGGTGTCCCTGTCGGGGGAGCCCAAGGGGCGCGCCATGACGCAGAAGGACCTCGACGACGTCATCACCGCGTTCGCCGACGCGGCGGCCACCGCTGAGCGCCTCGGCTTCGACGGAGCCGAACTGCACGGCGCCCACGGATATCTGATCGACCAGTTCCTCTGGTCCGGTAGCAACCGCCGTACCGATGCCTACGGCGGCAGCCTCGTCGCCCGGACCCGTTTCGCGGCCGAGATCGTGGCGGCCTGCCGCGCGGCCGTGTCCGACTCCTTCCCCCTCTTCTTCCGCCTGTCCCAGTGGAAGATGGATTCCTACGAGGCGAAGCTGGCGCAGACCCCCGAGGAGCTGGAGGCCCTGCTGACTCCGCTGGCCGAGGCCGGTGTCGACGTCTTCCACGCGTCCACGCGCCGTTACTGGCTGCCGGAGTTCGACGACTCCGACCTGAACCTCGCCGGCTGGGTGAAGAAGATCAGCGGTAGGCCGACCGTCACGGTCGGCTCCGTCGGACTCGACGGCGACTTCTTCGGCGCCTTCCAGGGCAACGGTTCCGCGGTCACCGGCATCGACCAGTTGCTGAGCCGCCTGGAACGCGACGAGTTCGACATGGTCGCCGTCGGCCGCGCGCTGATCGCGGACCCCGAGTGGGCGGAGAAGACCCTGCGTGGCCGCGCCGCGGACATCACGCCGTTCACCGCGGAGATGCTGAACGTCCTGCGCTGATCAGGTCGCGGCGTGCGGGCGCCTCCGATCCCGTGGCGGCCACCGGCACGAGGTACGCGATGCCGGTGGCCGCCACTCTTCCCGCGCAGCGAGGACACCGCACGCCGGTCCCGGACATCATCTTCGACGACCGTGCTCCCTACCCTCTGCCGGAGATGTCCGCCTTCTTCGAGGCCCCGGCGCAGAGCGTCTGAGCCGGGCGCCCGGGCCCCGGTCCGCCGCCGTCTCAGCGCAGGAGGTGGAGGGGAACGGCCCCGGCCATCGCCTCGGCCCCGGCGTCGTTGGGGTGGAGGTGGTCGCCGCTGTCATAGCGCGCCAGGAGGATTTCCGGGTCGGCCGGATCACGGAGGGCCTTGTCGAAGTCGATCACTCCGTCGTACTCCCCGCCGGTGCGGATCCAGCGGTTGACGGCCTGTCGTGCGGCCTCGTTCCCCGGGCTGTAGAAGCCCAGCGTGTCGTTCTTGAACGGCAGGATCGTCCCGCCGTACACCTTCAGGCCGCGGTCGTGCGCGCGGGCGATGATCTGGCGGTGGGCGTCGATGAGTTCCGCCGCCGTGACCCGCTCCGACTCCGGTGCCACCGTCCCTGGGTGGCCCAGGTCGTTGACGCCGAGGAGCACGATGAGGTGCTCCGCACCCGGCTGGGAGGCGACGTCACGGTCGAAGCGGCGCAGAGCGCTCTGACCGAAGTACACCGCGTAGTTCACGGCGTCGGATCCGGCCGGCGGATTCGGGTCGTGCAGCAGGCGATTGCCGCTGATGCCCTGGTTGAGTACGCCGACCCCGTACGGGCCACGGGCCGCGCGCAGTCGTCCGGCGAGGAAGTCGGGCCAGCGGTGGTCGGCGTCCACGTCGGTGCCGGAGCCGTCCGTGATGGAGTCGCCGAACGCGACGACGGCCGAGGAGCCCTCGCGCCGGGCCGTGCCGACGCTCACGCCGGTGAGGAAGTACCAGCGGTCGACGGTCGCGGTCGGTGCGATGTCGGTCCGCGCGGTGACGTTGCCGGAGGCCACGAAGTTGTGCTGGAAGGCGAAGGCGTGAAGCGTCGAACCCGGTGTGTGCTCCGGCAGATGGATGCTGACCACGAGGTCGGACCCGGCGGGCACCCGAAGGGAGACCGGGTCGCTGAGCAGGGGTGCGCCGGCCGGGATCGTCACGGAGGCGCGCCCGCCGAAGGTGAGCGGCCGGTCGGTGCGCGGGTCGATGCGGGAGGCCGGTCCGGAGCCGGCCCGGCGGGCGACGTGGGCCTCACCGATGACCAGAGGGCCTGCGCCGAACTCGTTCGACAGGCGGATACGGATCCGGTCACCGCCGATGCTGGTCCGGACCGTCTGGCGGACGGTCTCGTCCTCGAAGGCGGTGGCGTCCGACGCGGGGGCGGCCGTGGGCGTGGTGGCCCAGGTCCCGGTCCATGCTTCGCGGTCGCCGGTCGTACGGTCCACGACGGTGTGGTGGGGCGTGCCGGCGGTGGGCCGGGCAGCCGCGGGCCGGGCCGAGGAAGTGGTCGGCGCCATGACCAAAAGCAGCGCTCCGGTCAGTACGGCGACCAGGTGGCGGCCCGTCCGTCGCATGCGTAACCCGGTGGTCGGTGCTGTCATACGAGTCTCCTGAAGGGATGGTGCCGACAGTTGTCCTGGGTGCCCGCCGTGCCCCGGCGAGGACGGGTCAGACGTGGTGCGCCGGCCTGCCGAAGCGCCTGCGGCCGGACCGGAGCGCAGGGACTGGGACCAACCGGCCGACGGCCCCGGTGGCCTCAGCGGCCTCAGCGGCCTCAGCGGTCTGGCTTCGGTTGCCACGGAAGGAGCTCAACGCCGGTTCCCCTCTGGGTGCGTCCCACATCGTCCGCTTCGAATGTTTCGGACCGTTCAGCGATCGGGCGACCAGACGGTAGGGGGCCGCCGAGGGCTGCGTCAAGAGGCACACGACCCCGCTCTGGAACGTTTCCGCAGCTCGGAGTCGGCATGGAGCAGATGAAGGCGCGACCGGGAGCGCCCGAGGGAACGCACAGGCGTCGGGCCACGTGGCCCGGCCCTTCTGCCGGCGCCTCTCAGGTCCTCGGAAAACGTCTCGTGCCACGTCTCGGGCAGCCAGGGCCGCACGGCCGTGACGGCCAGGCACCCCGCGTGCGAGTCGCAGAAATCCGGGCGCGGTGGCAGCGCCAGGTGTACGGTTTTCGAGTCCTGTCGTCTCCGATAGAGGTGGACGTTGCGCATCTGAGGTTCGCGATCATCGCGCGGTACGGCCCTTGCCGTAGCCCGTCACGCTCCCGTCGGCTTTTCTGCCGCCCCGTGACGCCCGCGTGGATGCGACCTCGGTGCATGAGCCGTCCCCCGCCCTCCGGAGGACCGCACCCCCCTTTGCCTTCCCGGCCGGGTCGCCGCGTGGTGTTCGCATACGAAGCCCCTGTTCACACGCTTGCGACTGCGAGGATCACCATGTCCCAGCCCTTCACGCCCACCGTTTCCCTCACCTGCTCCGCCCTCTCCTTCCGGTGGCCGGACGGCACGGAGGTCTTCGACGGGCTCTCGCTCGGCATCGGCCGGGGCCGCACCGGTCTCGTCGGGAACAACGGTTCGGGCAAGTCGACGCTGCTGCGCCTGCTGGCCGGACGGCTGCGGCCCTCCCAGGGGTCGGTCACGGTCGGCGGCACGCTCGCCTACCTGCCGCAGAACCTCACCCTGGACACGGACCTGAGCGTCGAGGCGGCCCTCGGCATCGGTGAGCGGCGAGCGGCGCTGCGCGCCATCGAGTCCGGAGACGTCTCCGAGAAGCACTTCGAGACCATCGGCGACGACTGGGACGTCGAGGAGCGCGCCCTGGCGACCCTCGGTGCACTCGGGCTCGGCGGCATCGGCCTGGACCGCACCGTCGGGCAGCTGTCGGGCGGAGAGACCGTCCTCCTGCGCCTGGCCGCCCTGCTGCTGGAGCGCCCCGACGTACTGCTGCTCGACGAGCCGACCAACAACCTCGACGTGTTCGCGCGCCGTCGCCTGTACGAGGCCGTCGAGTCCTGGCGTTCCGGTGTGCTCCTCGTGGTCAGCCACGACCGGGACCTGCTGGAACGGGTCGACCGGATCGCCGAGCTGCACACCGGTTCGGTGAGTTGGTACGGCGGTGGCTGGTCCGCCTACGAGAATGCGCTGGCGACCCAGCAGGAGGCCGCCGGACGCATGCTGCGGGCCGCCGAGTCGGACGTACGCCGCCAGAAGCGCGAGCTGGAGGAGGCCCAGGTCAAGGTGGCCCGCCGCCAGCGGCACAACAAGAAGATGGACGCCCAGCGGCGCGCCCCGCGGATCGTCGCGGGCGAGCACAAGCGTTCGTCCCAGGAGTCGGCGGGCAAGCTCCGCGGCCTGCACGAGGACCGGCTCAAGGAGGCACGGGAGCGGCTCGACGACGCGGCGGACGCGATCCGTGACGACGCCGAGATCCGGGTGGAGCTGCCCCACACCGCCGTACCCGCGGGCCGCTCCGTGCTGAGCGTACGGGGGCTGCGCCCCCGTTTCGGTCTGCTGCGTGACGGAGAGCTCGACGTCCGGGGTCCCGAACGCCTCGCGCTGATCGGCCGCAACGGCGCCGGCAAGACAACGCTGCTGCGCACCCTCACGGGTGAACTCGCACCGCTGTCCGGCGAGGCCAGGACGTTCGTACCGCTGCGCTTCCTGCCGCAGCGCCTGGACGTGCTGGACGAGGAGCTGAGCGTGGCGGCGAACGTGGCCCGCAGGGCGCCCGGGGTCACCGACAACCTGATCCGCTCCCAGCTCGCCCGCTTCCTGTTCAAGGGGGCGCGCGCCGAGCAGCCGGCCGGCACCCTCTCGGGCGGTGAGCGTTTCCGTGCCGCCCTCGCGGCGACGATGCTCGCCGCGCCCGCCCCGCAACTGCTGATGCTGGACGAGCCGACCAACAATCTGGACGTGGCCGGTGTCCGGCAGCTGACGAGCGCACTCAACGCCTACGAGGGCGCGCTCGTGATCGCCGGCCACGACCTGGCCTTCCTCGAGTCGGTCGGCATCACCCGCTGGCTGCTCGTCGGTGAGGAACTCACCGAGTCGAGCGCCGAGGAGGTGCGGGAGCTGCTCGACTCACCCGACGCGAGCGGGTGAGGGGCTGCCGGTGGTGTACTGGAAGGTGGCGGGCCGCGCGCCAGGGCCCGCGCCGGAAACCGACCGACCGGCTACTGATCCGGAACTCTCCTATGCACCGTGGAAGCGGAACCAGGAACGCAGTCCGGGCGCTCGCGGGCGGGGCCGCCGTCGTCGCCCTGGGAGCGGGTTGCTCGACGGCCTCGGCGACGGCCACGGACGTGGCGCCGGCCCCTGCCGTCAGCGCGGCGGCAGCACCGTCAGCCCCCGCGCCGTCCGCCCCGGCCACGTCGGCCCCGGCCCCCGCCCCGGCCGACAGAACCGATCCCCGTACCGGGACCGCCTCGCTCACCGTCCCGGCGATCGGCCTGACGGACCTGCGCGTGGTCCCGTACGAGGGGACGACCGACGACGGCCCGGGGACACGCGTCCAGGACCGGGGTGTGGCCGCAAGTCCGTACGGTGAGCACGGCGGCGTCGGGCCCGGAGAGGTAGGGAACTATCTCGTGACCGCCCACCGGCTCTCCGCAGGCGGCCCCCTCCGCGACCTGCCGTCGCTGGACAAGGGCGACTCGGTCCTCGTCACATCGGAAGGGACGGTGTACGAGTACCGGATCACCGGGACGCGGCAGACCTCCTTCCGGTCCGCGCGCTCCCTGGCCGAGCAGCGGGCGGAGGTACCGGGCGCGCCGGGCGAGGAGCCGACCCGGGCGATGATCACCCTGTCCACCTGCGCGACGCCCGAGGACGACGCGGCAGGCAATTTCTGGCGCGACGTCCACCACAACCCGGAGCACCGCATCGACAAGATCGGCGTCCTGGTCTCGTCCCGGCCGTCCTGAACCGGCCGGACAGGCGGCGCGGGCAGGACGCGCGGCGCGGGCGGGACGCGCGGCGCGGGCGGGACGCGCGGCGCGGGCGGGACGCGCAGCCGCGTCGGGGGCCGCGTCAGGAAGGAAGGTCCAGCCACTGCGTCGTAGCGGTGGGGACCACGTACGTCCGGCCGTCGAGCACGACCCGCACCCCCGGCTTGCCGTTGTCCGGGACGGTGACCCTGACGCGCTCGGCGCGCAGGCGCAGGTCCACGTCCCAGTGGCGGCGGAAACGCAGGCGCATCCCGAACTTGGAGAGCTGGGGCAGGGTGGCCGGGGAGAGCCAGAGTGCGTCGTCGCGTGTCTCGAGCCCTGTCATCCCTCGCTGTACGAAGTCGAGCGTGCCGGCCATCGCTCCCAGGTGGATGCCCTCCTCCGTCGTACCGCCCTGGACGTCGGCGACGTCACTGATGAGCGCCTCCTCGCAGTACGCCCACGCGTCGGCGTGCCGCGCCCTGGCCAGCACCCAGGCGTGGACGAGGGAGCTGAGGGTGGAGCCGTGGCTCGTGCGCGCCAGGTAGTAGTCGGTCGTGGCCCGCCAGGTGTCGTCGTCGAGATCGTGGCCGAGCTGCCGGAACAGGGAGGCGAGCTCCTGCGGCGAGAAGAGATAGCCCAGCATGAGGACGTCCGCCTGCTTGGACGCCTGGTACCGGTTGACGGTGTCGCCCTCCGCCTCCAGGATGCGGTCCAGCCGCCGGATGTTGCCGTACCGGTCCCGGAGACCGGCCCAGTCGAGCTCGGCAAGGTCGCCGTAACCCGCGAACTGGCTGATGACGCCCCGGTGGTAGGGCACGTGCAGCCGGTGGGAGATGTCCTCCCACCGGGACAGCTCGGCGGGGTCGAGCCGGATCTCCTCCAGCAGCTGCCTGCACCTGCTTCCGGGCAGGGTGCGGCAGAGCTCGCCCGCCCGTGCCAGCACCCACGCCGCCGTCACGTTGGTGTACGTGTTGTCGTCGAGCCCCACGGCATCGGAGTCCGGGTAGCCGTCGTGGTATTCGTCGGGCCCCATGACATGCAGGATCCGGTACCGCTCCAGGGCCGGGTCCCAGGTGGCGCTGCCGGCCCAGAACCGGGCGATCTGCAGCAGCATCTCGGCGCCCTTGGAGTACAGGTACTCCGTGTCACCGGTGGCCTGGCAGTACTGCCACACGTTGTAGGCGATCGCCGAACCGACGTGGTGCTGCAGCCGTGACCGGTCGGGCAGCCAGCGGCCGGAGCGCGGGTTGAGGTGGAATTCCTGGGTCTCCTCGCGTCCCTCGTCGGCGCTCTGCCACGGATACATGGCGCCTGTCCTGCCCGCCTCCTGCGCCGCCCGGCAGGCAGCCGGCAGCCTGCGGTGGCGGTAGTCGAGCAATCCCCGGGAGACCTCCGGGAGATGCAGGTTCAGGAACGGCAGGACGAACAGCTCGTCCCAGAACACGTGCCCCCGGTACGCCTCTCCGTGCAGTCCCCTGGCCGGTACGCCGACGTCGAGTTCCGCCGTGTGCGGGGAGAGCGTCTGCAGCACGTGGAACAGGTGCAGACGCAGAATGCGGCCCTGCTCACCGGGCACCTCCAGTTTGGCCTGCTGCCACAGATCCGCCCAGGCCCGCCGGTGCGAGGCCAGGAGCCGGCTGTACGCCGGGGCGCGGCGCACCGCGGACACGGCGGCCCGCAGCGGGCTGCCGATCGCGGGGTCGCGGGAGGTGTACAGCGCGACCGTCTTGTCGACGGCGATCGTGACGTCCGGTCCCATGGGCAGCCGGAGTGTCTGCTGGACCGCACGGGCCAGCTGCCGGGGCTCAGCCCGGTAGCGGCCGCCGTTCCGCTTCGGAAGGGCGGCGGCCACGGTACGGGCGGCCAGCACCACGCCGATGTCCGATTCGACCGTGCGGCACCGCAGCCACACCGCGGAGCCGGGTTCGATACCGGTCTCCCAACCGGTCAGGTGCCGGTTCGCCAGCTCCCGGTAGCGTGCGACACCGCGGTTGCGGACGTCACCGTCGATCCCCGACTCGACCTCCAGCTCCCCCTCCCAGCCCTCGGCCGTGAACGTCGTGTGCAGCGCGGCAAGGTGCGGGTCGCCCATGTGCACAAGGCGGCTCTGCTCCACCGTCAGGCGCCTGCCCGCCCCGTCCACGTACACGGACCGGCGGGTCAGCGTGCCGCCGCGCAGGTCGAGCGACTGGTGGTGGGAGACGAGGGAGGGGTCGTCGGGTGAGAGCCACGGGCCGGGCCGGTCGACGCCCGCAGGGTGGAGCCGGTAGCGGAGCGGCAGCCAGTCCGGGAGGTTGACCATGTCCTCGTTCTCGACCTGCCGCCCCTGGACGGAGGAGATCAGCCGGTTGTAGCAGCCCGCCACGTACGTCCCCGGATAGTGGAAATCACCCGCAGAGGTCTCGGGCGCGGCGCCCCGGGTGGCGAAGTAGCCGTTGCCCAAGGTGCACAACGCCTCTCGCAGGCGCTCCTTCTGCGGGTCGTATCCCTCGTAGGACCAGGTCCACGCCCGCGCCATCAGTCCTCCTCCGCCATCAGCAGGTCGCCCGGATCGAGCACCACCAGGTCGGCACCGTGACGGCGCAGGCCGGCCGCACCCTCGGGGCTGCTCGTCCGGTCGACCCCGACGACCAGGCCGAAGCCGCCGCGCCGGCCCGCCTCCACCCCGGCGAGCGCGTCCTCCACCACGGCGGTGTCCTCGGCCGAGGGCCCGAGCCGGCGCGCCGCCTCCACGAACAGCGCGGGATCCGGCTTGCCGGGCAGCCCCAGCCGGCGCGCCTCGTTGCCGTCGACCACGGCCCCGAACAGGTCCAGCAGACCGGCCCCTGCGAGCAACTCGGTCGCGTGCCGGGAGGCGGACGCGGCGGCGCACGGAATCCGTTCGTCGCGCAACACCCGCAGGAGGCGCACGGTCCCAGGCCAGACCGCGACCGGGTGGGCGCGCAGGCTCTCCGTGAACACCGCGTCCTTGCGTGCGGCCACCGCCCATACGGTCGTTGTACCGGGTGGGTCGTCCGGGCTTCCTTCGGGGAGATCGATCCCCCGCGAGGCGAGGAAGGCGACCGCCCCGTCCCTGCGTGCCTTTCCGTCCACGTGGCGCCGGTAGTCCTCCGCCTCGTCGAAGGGCCGCTGCCCCGCGTGGGTCGCCAGGCAGGCGTCGAACGCCTGTTTCCAGGCTGCGGCATGTACGGGTGCGGAGTCGGTGATCACACCGTCCGTGTCGAAGACGACGGCGTGTACGGATCGCAGGGCTGCGGCCAACGACGGCGCGGCTGCCATGACCGGGTCGTCCCTTCGTCGAGGCGTTCCCCCGTTCCATGGCACCAGGTATCTGCTGCGGGCGCCCCTTGTCACCAAGGGGTAAAAAATGGCAAAAGTTTCGGTTCGTCGGTATCGGAACTACCGTGAAGGTATGGCCAGAACCGAGCTACGACAGAAACGGCAGGCCGATCACGCGTGTCCGGTCTGCAAGCGCCCGGTCGCGACCGTACTGGCGCGGCACAAGACCCTCGGCATCTTCGTCCCGCACTGGGGCCCCGGCCCGTGCCGGAATCCTGAGTGCCCCGACTATGCCGCGGAGACCGAAGGCCGGACGGAGAACACCGACCGCAGAGTGACCGCAGAGTGACCGCGGAGCGGTAGTCCGGCGTGTCCGGCGCTGTTGCAGGACCCAGCGCGCTTTCCCGGGCACCGCAGCGGAACCGGCCCGCTGTCTGTACGAGGCCCCGACCATCATGGGCTGCCGGCGCACGTGGCCCGGCCCGATGGCGTCGACCTCGCCACGGGTCACACCGCCCAGCCTGCCAGGAAGGTCATCGAGGCGCTGCTCACGCTCGTGGAGGGCCACCGCGATGACGTCGGCGTCATCGCTGCCGGCCGCACCCGATGGTCGCGACGCGGATGCTCCATGAACGCCGGCTACGGTGTCGCCTCGTCCATCACGGTCCGCCATGGTGCGGACTCCGGTTACGAGTGCGGAAAGGGCACACTCGACGCTCTCCACGGTCATGTCGACTCCCTTTCGCTGAACGCCTCGTCGGGCAAAGCCGTTCCGCTCGTCGGGCAACGCCGTTCCGCCCCTAAGGCCGGACGGTTCGGATGGATCGGGTTGATCAGCTGGATCGGGTTCATCAGGTGCATCGGGTGGATCAGGCACATCGGATCGGGTTCATCAGGTGCATCGGGTGGATCAGGCACATCGGATCGGGTGGATCAGGTACATCGGGTGGATCGGGTGATTCGCCGATTCACGAGACGGTCGTGCACCGGTCCGCTCAGTAGGTCCGCGTGCGCGGACTCAGGCGGTCAGGGTGAGGCGCTGCCCGGGGTAGATGACGTGCGGTCCCTCGTCGAGGATCGCGCGGTTCAGCTCGTACAGCGTGCGCCAGCCTCCCTGCACATCGGCACGGGCGGCGATCGCGGAGAGGCAGTCGCCCGGCTCCACGACGTAGGTGTGCCGGCCGACGAGCTCGGAGGAGTCGGCGGAGTCGGTTGCCCCAGCCGCTGCGGAAGCCTGGTCCGAAGCACTGCCGGCGCCACTGTCCGTGCCGCTGTCCCTACCGCTGCTTCCGGCGCTGCCGGCCGTGTCGCTGCGCGCCGTGCCGTTGCTCGTCGTACCGCTCTGCGTGTTGTTCGAACTGTGGCTCGACTTGCGATCCGGGGCCACCGCGGTGCCACTTCCCGAGGACGAGCTGCCGTTCGCTCCGAGGCGTCCGCAGGTGGGCCATGCGGAGAGACCCTGGCCTCGGGCCACACGTTCACCGACGGCGATCTGCTCGGACCGGGTTGCGAGGTCGGCGCGGGGCGCGTACCGCTCGCCGCCGTAGGCCCTCCACGTGGAGGGGGCGAACTGCAGGCCGCCGTGGTAACCGTTGCCGGTGTTGGTGTTCCAGCGGCCGCTGCTCTCGCATGCGGCGATGCGGTCCCAGTCGGTACCGGCGACGACGGTCGGCGCGATGACGACCTGGGCGGGTACTGCCTGAGCGGGTACTGCCTGAGCGGGTACTGCCTGCGCCGGGGCGTCGGCGGCGCTGCGGCCTGCGAGGCCCAGCACGCTCAGGAGGACCAGCAGAAGGGCGAGCGCCGATTCGACGGGCCGCGTGGCGAGGGGTGATGCCGGCATGACGGTAGTCCTCCGCTGTGCTCCGAAAGATGTGCAAGGGCAGGAACAGATAAGCCGCCGATAAGCTGCTTATTGGACTTCGACGCGCTCGCCGTCCGCACATTCACTCGGGTGGAGGCTTTCCTATGGCACTGTTCGGCAACGCTCACACCGTCGATCCGGCCGCGGCTCAGCGTGACTACGCGCGGCTGCTCGGCCAGGGCGAACAGGTGCACGCCGCGTACCAGCTGATCCGCGACACCATCCTCTTCACCGACCGCCGGCTCGTCCTTGTCGACAAGCAGGGGATCACCGGCAAGAAAGTGGAGTACCACTCCGTCCCGTACCGCAGCATCACGCACTTCGCGGTCGAGACGGCCGGGACGTTCGACCTGGACGCCGAACTGAAGATCTGGGTCTCCGGCAGTGCCACCCCGATCCAGAAGACCTTCACCAAGGGCGTCGACATCTACGAAGTACAGGCGATCCTGACCCAGTTCGTCGCACGGTAGACCGCGTGGGCGCGGGCCGCGCGACGGGTCAGGGCCGCGCGGCCCGCAGCCTGGCCATCTCGGCCCGCACGGCCGGGAGCCGGGCGTACAACGCCTTCCCGGGACAGGCGGTCCGATACGTGTCGCGATGGCCCGACACGACGTGGAGGTGGACCACCTCGCCCCGCCGGTAGAGGCTCTCGTCGTTCGTCGAGACCATGCGCACGGTGCCCCGGGGGTCGATGTCGCGGCGCAGTTTCCACGCGCCCACCTTCGCGATCCCCTCGATGAGTGCCTTCGGGACCGGCACCCCGGGGCCGAACGTGCCCAAGGCCGCGACCCCCACACTGTGTGCGTTGAACCCGGTGGCGTGGGCGCCGCGGACGGAGCGTCCGATCCCGCCCGCCCTGCCCTCGTATATGGTCCCGCAGCGGTCGACGACGAAGTTGTAACCGATGTCGTCCCACCCCTCGCCCCTGACGTGCTGCGCCTCCATCGCCCGGAGCATCTTCGGGGCATCGGCGCAGTCGTACCCGTTGGTGTGTCCGGTGTGGTGAACGAAGACGACCTTCACCACCCCCGTGTAGGTCGCCTCGTCCTTGACCAGGCCCTCGTCCGCGTGCCAGGAGGCCCGGCTGATGATCGGGGGACGCGGCGCCCCGCTCTGCGCCTCGGGCTTCGCGGTGGCCGCATCGGGGGCGACCAGCCGCACCGGCGCATCCCGGAACACCAGGAGGGTCAGCGGCACAACCATGGCGCCCAGGGCTGTTCGGCGAAGCCACATAGGGCCACCATGCCCTCTGACCAGCCACGACGCAGGCGCGGGCACCCATTCGAGTGGCGTGGGGCCATCGTGTCAGGACGGGCAGGACGAACGACGGGCGGACACACAGGGCGGAGAGAACGGGTCAGGACGGGAGGACGGGTCAGGACGCGGCGGCCGCTGTCCTGTTCTGCTCGATGATGCGTTCGGCTCGGTGCGGAGAGGTGTCCAGGCGGGCCAGCACGCCAGGCACGGTGGTGTTGGGCAGGATGAGCTCGAAGAGGGCCGAGATCTCGGTGACGAGATCCAGCGGCTCGGCCATCGACTCCGTCACCAGCTGGACCCCGGTCCAGGCGCCGACCAGGAGGCGCGACGTGGCGACCGGGTCGACGTGCGGAAGCAGCTCGCCCCGCTCCTTGGCCTCGGTGAGGAGATCGGCCCCTATCACGATCCAGTCCGGCCAGCGGGTGCCGAAGAGGCTGCGCGCCCGTGGGTCGACCGACAGTCGTATCGAGGCGCTGAGCAGGGGTTCTCTGGGGAGCCGGTAGGCCAGCAGGAGGGCCATGTCCACCCACTCCTGCAACTTGAACGTCTGCGGGGTGACCCCGTCCGCGGTCACCGCCTCCTGGAGGACACCGCGGGCGAGCTCCTCCTTCGACGTGAAGTGGAAGTAGAGCGCACCCCTCGTCAGACCGGCCCGATCAAGGATCGCGGCGATCGTGGCGGCGTCGTAACCGTGCTCGTCGAAGACCTCTGCTGCGGCTTCCAGGAAGATTCTGCGCGTGCGGATCGCCCGTTGCTGTCGTGCCAACTCGCGCTCCCCTTGGCCTCGGATTGACGCTTTCAAAAAATACCGGTGAACCGGTACCGTATCAGCGCCACACTGCCCATTTTGCGTCATGTCCGGGGGGACCGTGCCCGACGTACCCGATTTCCCGCAGACACCGCACGTCGGGGCAGGGGGTGCGGGCAGCGTCCCCAAGGAATATGTCCACCTCAGACGCGCCGACGCGGTTCTCATCACCGGCTGGGACCGCCTGAAAGATGGCGAGTTCTCACTCACCGCCCACTGGCCGGCGCCCCCGGACGGACTGCCGTACGACCCCCGGGTACTCGTACAGACAATCCGGCAGAGCGGTCTGGCCATAGCGCACGCAGAGTACGGGGTCCCGCTTTCCCATCACACCCTTCTCGACTCCTTCGACTTCACCGTCACTCCCGGTTTCCGGACGCCCGTCTCCACCGAACCCTGCCCGCTCACCGTGATGATCTCCCTCGCCGAGCCGAAGAAACGCGGCCGGGCCGTGAGTTCCCTCGGTATGGACATCCGCGTCTTCCACGACGACTCCATGGTGGCCCGGGCGGACTGCCAGTTCGGGTGGATATCCCCGGCCGCCTATCGCCGGCTGCGCGGCGATCACCTCGCGGCCGGGTGGAACACATGGCCGCTCCCCGAGCCGGTCGCTCCCCGTACGGTCGGCCGCGCCACGGGCGCCGATGTGGTGCTGGCCCCCGGCGACCGGCCACGCCACTGGCAGTTGCGCAACGACGTGGACAACGTCCTGCTGTTCGACCACCCCGTCGACCACGTCCCCGGACTCGTCCTGATGGAAGCCGCTTACCAGGCGGCGTACGCGGCCCTGTATCCCACGCCCCTCGAGGCGACCACGATCGCCACCACCTTCCGGCGGTACACCGAATTCGACCGTCCCTGCTGGATCGAGGCGGAGGTCGTGCCCGCCGCCGCCCCCGGCGAGACCTCGGTACTGGTCACAGGGACGCAGGACGGGAACACGGTGTTCCAGGGACGCCTGAGCGGCCCGCACGGCTGAGGGCGGCGGCGCGGCGGCGCCGGCTCACTGATTGACGAAGCCGCCGTCCACCGGCAGGACCGTACCCGTGAGGAACGGGCAGCGGTCGCTGAGCAGCCAGGCGGCGGCTGCCGCTATTTCCTCCGGCTCTGCCGTGCGGCCCTGGGGTGTCATGCCGTTGACCATGTCCTCCAGTCCCGGATTGCGGCCGAACCAGTCGGCGGTGATCTCACTGCGCGTGGTGCCCGGAGCCACGGCGTTGACCCTGATGCCCTGCTTCGCGTATTCGTCCGCGGCGGCTCGGGTGAGGCCGACCACCGCATGCTTGGCCGCTATATAAGGAGCGGCGGCGGGTATCGCCACCAGCCCGCCCACACTGCTGGTGTTCACGATGGAGCCGCCCGCGCCGCTCGACAGCATGGCCGCTATCTCGTGCCGGAGGCAGTTCCACACGCCCCGCACGTTCGCGTCCATGACCGCGTCGTAGACGTCATCTCCCATGAGGTGCAACGGAGTACGGTCACCGCCGAGCCCCGCGTTGTTGAAGGCGGAGTCGAGCCGCCCGTAGGTGTCCACCGTGAACTCGACTGCCCGGGCCGCATCTTCGGCCACCGTGACGTCACAGACGACATGAGATGCTTCCGCCCCCTTGTCCCGCAGTTCACCCACCAGCGCGGCCAAGCGGTCCTCTCTTCGCGCGGCGAGGACCACCGTCGCGCCTTCCTGGGAGAACACGCGTGCCGCTGACGCGCCGATACCACTGCTCGCCCCGGTGATCAGGACGACTTTGCCGTTCAGAAGATCGCTCATGGACGCAGTCTCGCAGGCATGCCCGGCAGTGACCACGCCTGTGGAAAACGCCTGTGGACAACGCTGCCCGCAGCCGCCGGCTCCTGGGTCCCGCGCGGTCGCGGGGCCGGCAGGCCTCACCACCCCCGGCGCGCCCGGATGACCCGGGAGCCCACGCGCCTGGCGCATACCCGGAAGTCCTACGCCCAGAAGGAGGGGCCCGCGTCCGGTGTCAGCGGCAGCAGCACCGGACGACCGAGGAAACCGACCGGATGTACTGTTTTGCGGGGCTTTGGTTGGCCGCGCCTGCCTCGGCTCCCCGGATGCCCGACCGGGGCCCGCGCCCGCGCGGTACCGTGCGGCATGCTCGCCATCCAGTTCGACCACTTCGGTGGTCCAGAAGTCCTGCGCCCCGTTGAGCTGCCCGTTCCCGTGCCGGGTCCCGGTGAGGTGCTGCTCGACGTCGAGGCGGCGGGGGTGAACTTCGCGGACACCCACCAGGTGGACGGCTCCTACCTGGACGCCGACGCCCTCCCCTACGTCCCGGGGAGTGAGGTCGTGGGCCGTACTCCCGACGGCAGAAGGGTCCTGGCCAGGGTGTCCCACGGGTACGCGGAACAGGTGGTCGCCAAGGAGTCGGCGCTCCTGGAGGCCCCGGAGGACCTCGGTGCGGCCGAGGCGCTGGCTCTCATGATGCAGGGGCTGACGGCCTGGCACCTGCTGCGTACCTCCGCACGGCTGCGTACGGGTGAGAGCGTCGTCGTGCACTCCGCGGCGGGCGGGGTGGGCAGCCTGGCCGTCCAGCTGGCCCGGGAGTTCGGGGCCGGGAAGATCCTCGCGCAGGTGTCCTCCCCGGCCAAGGAGCGGCTCGTCCTGGACCTCGGCGCGGACGCGGTGGTCACCTACCCCCTCCAGGAGAAGGCGGACGTCATCCTGGACGCCGTCGGCGGCGACCTCTTCGACCAGGCGCTCGGCTCGCTGGCCTCCTTCGGCCGCCTCGTGACCTACGGCAACGCCGCCCGCACCGGCTTCACCCCCGTCGATCCCGCTCGGCTCGGCCGCCTCAACGCCTCCGTCGTCGGATTCTGGCTGCGCCCCACGCTGGCCGTGCCCGGAGCGGTCGACGGGCCGCTCAAGGAACTCTTCGCCCTGGTCGCAGAGGGCCGGCTCAAGCCCGTGACCGGTGCTGACTACCCGCTCACCGAAGCCCGGCGCGCCCATGAGGACCTGCTGGCACGCCGGACGGTCGGCAAGGTCGTCCTGCGCCCCTGAGTGGGGCGTACGCGCACCGGTCGCGGCAACGGAGGCGGCCGGAGGGCCCCGACGCACCGCACCCCCGTGCCCTGTCAGGGCACGGGGGTGCGGGTCGGACGCCGGTCCTGCTCAGACGGCCTCGGGGGTGCCGAGCAGAGCCGAAGCGGTCTCCAGCGGCGTCGGGGGCACCGCCGGTGCGGGTACCTCCGCGGGCCGGCAGGTGAAGCCGAGGCGCGTCAGCGCCCGGGTCACCTCGGCGGCGCTGAAATCGCGGCGGTCCTGCCGGGTGATCACTTCACCCACCTGCTTGACGGGATAGACGCGGCGGCTGATGACCACGGCGTCACCGGTGACGGGTTCGGGCTTGATGCCCTTCATCGAATCCTCGACCTCGTTCTTGAACAGATCGAAGGGGAAGCGGGCGATGACACAGCGCATGGTGCCTCAACAGGGTCGGATGGAATACCGGACAGGGGTCCGCCGGACCGGCGGCACGGTGACTACGCGGCCCGGTTGGACCGGCGCTGCACGGCGGCGGCCCGCGCCTCCGGCGTCGGCGTACCGGCATTGGAGCGGCGACCCTGGCCGGGCCGCGCACCACGCCGGCCACGGGGGCCGGAACTGCTCTTCCCGCGCTCCGTCGGCAGGGCCGAGATGGTGACGGGGACACCCGAGGGCGCCTGCGCCCCGGTGATACGGCTGAGCTCGGCCTCGCCGGAGCGGACCTGCGCGATCTGGGGCGTGATCCCGGCGTCGACCATCAGGCGGGTCATCTCGCGGCGCTGGTTGGGCAGCACCAGCGTGACGACACTGCCGGACTCCCCGGCGCGGGCGGTACGGCCGCCACGGTGCAGGTAGTCCTTGTGGTCGCTGGGCGGGTCGACGTTGACGACGAGGTCGAGGTTGTCGACGTGGATGCCGCGGGCGGCGACGTTCGTGGCGACCAGCACCGTGACGTGGCCCGTCTTGAACCGGTCCAGGGTGCGGGTCCGCTGCGGCTGCGACTTGCCTCCGTGCAGCGCCGCAGCGCGCACCCCGCTGTTCAGCAGGTGGTCGGTGAGCTTGTCCACGGCGTGCTTGGTGTCCAGGAACATGATCACCCGGCCTTCGCGGGCCGCGATCTCCGTGGTCGTGGCGTACTTGTCGGCGCCCTGGACGTACAGCACGTGGTGCTCCATCGTCGTCACCGCACCGGCGGCCGGGTCGACCGAGTGGACGACCGGGTCGTGCAGGTAGCGACGGACGAGGAGGTCCACGTTGCGGTCCAGGGTGGCCGAGAACAGCATCCGCTGGCCCTCGGCGTTGACCTGGTCGAGCAGCTCGGTGACCTGGGGCATGAAGCCCATGTCGGCCATCTGGTCGGCCTCGTCGAGGACGGTGATGGCGACGCGGTCGAGCCGGCAGTCGCCGCGCTCGATGAGGTCCTTCAGGCGGCCCGGGGTGGCGACCACGACTTCCGCACCCCCGCGCAGCGCGCTGGCCTGGCGCCCGATCGACATGCCGCCGACGACCGTGGCCAGCCGGAGCTTGAGGGAACGTGCGTAGGGAGTCAGTGCGTCGGTGACCTGCTGGGCGAGCTCCCGGGTGGGAACGAGGACCAGGGCCAGCGGACGGCGGGCGTCGGCGCGGTTGCCCGCGGTGCGGGCCAGCAGGGCCAGCCCGAAGGCGAGCGTCTTGCCCGATCCGGTGCGGCCGCGGCCCAGGACGTCACGCCCGGCGAGCGAGTTGGGCAGGGTGGCCGCCTGGATGGGGAACGGCACCGTCATGCCCTCGGCACTCAGGGCCGCCAGCAGCGGTTCCGGCATGTCGAGATCGCCGAAGGCCTCCACGGCGGGCAGCGCCGGGGTGATCGTCACCGGCAGGGCGAACTCACCCGAGACGGCGGAAGAGCGGCGGCCGTAGCCGCCGGAGCGCTTCGGTCCACCGCCGGAGCGGCCCTGGGAGCCGGGGGCACCCTGACGATTGGCTCCCTGCGAGCGGAATCCGTTGGCGGTACGGCTACCGGAGGCTCCGCCGGAGCGGGTCCGGGAAAATCGGTCGTTCGTGCGAGCTGTGCGATCGCGGTTCAATGGAGAACCTTCCCTCGAATGGCACGTATCGAGGGATTCTTTCCGGGCGGCTGCAGCCATGTACGGCGCCAAGAATCGCAAGAACGAGCCGGGTGAAATAAACGAGAACGAAGCCCGCCCGCCGGATGTCCGGTCGGTTGCGATGCTTCAAAATGACTGCAATTCACTGCTCCGACACGGCCCGCGCCCACCGGGAATTGTCTACCGGTTCCGCGCTCGTGGCCAAGGCCGGGGAAACACAACGAGCTGGGGCCCGCACCCCAAGGTGCGGGCCCCAGCTACGCCGTACGCCTGATGATGATCAGGCGGGGGTGATGTTCTCGGCCTGCGGGCCCTTCTGGCCCTGCGTGACGTCGAAGTTCACCTTCTGGCCTTCCTGCAGCTCACGGAAGCCCTGGGCGGCGATGTTCGAGTAGTGGGCGAAGACGTCAGCGCCGCCACCCTCCTGCTCGATGAAGCCGAAGCCCTTTTCCGAGTTGAACCACTTTACGGTGCCAGTAGCCATGTCATATCTCCTTCGGGGCATTGCCCGTGGGCCCACACCGTGTGGGCCCTACGTCGCCGCAAATGATTGCCCCGTCCGGAAGAGACCGGAAATACAAAAGTGCGCTCACCGGAGTGAAACCGGCGAGAGCACTTGAAGTTTTGGGAACCACAACTGCAACTGATCTCAACAGTAGCACGATTCGGGCAGGGGTGGGCTGTACGCCATATCACTCCTGCGGCACTCCACCGCGCAGTGCATAAACTCTCACTGCTCATTACGCGCAATTCTGTGTCGACGGAAACAGATTTGCAGTCGCCCACCGGTCAGGAATCGGCACCGCTCCGGCCGGCCTTCGGCCGCTGGAGTTGCTCGTTGAGCCGCAGGGCCTCTTCGAGCTGGTCCTCCAGGATCACGATGCGGCAGGCGGCGTCGATGGGCGTGCCGCCGTCGACGAGCTCACGGGCGCGGGCGGCGATGCGCAGCTGGTAGCGCGAGTAGCGGCGATGGCCGCCCTCGCTACGCAGAGGCGTGATCAGACGGGCCTCGCCGATGGCCCTGAGGAACCCCGGCGTCGCGCCGATCATCTCCGCGGCCCGCCCCATGGTGAACGCGGGGTAGTCGTCGTCGTCGAGACGATCCGTGGTCTGCGAGTGGGTATCCGGGGGCATCTGCACCTCTTCTGCTGCGCACCGGCCACCGGTATGGCCTGGTTACACAAGAAACCCTAGGCGTCCGGTCAGGTCATGTCTATTGCCACCAGAACAGGTTTCCGGTCCGTGCCGCCTCCCCCGCACCGGCAGCCGCAGGCGTCACGCCCCCCGCGACCTGCCGGTCGGCCCAACACGGCTGACTGGCCGGTCAGTTGTCGGGCCACCTGCGAACGGTCATACTGCACGGGTAGCCCTTCACGCATCCCCCGTCGTGAAGGGCTACATCTACGTGCGGCCCCTGTTCTCCGCACAACCGGCGCGACCCGGGGCGGGCACAGGGCCCCGATTGCGGTCCCGCCCGGCAGCCGGTTACGTGGACGGAGGGGACGCGTACGTACCAGGAGGCTCCCGATGCCCAGGACACCAAAGAACTCCAAGGCCGGCCTGATCATCAGCCTGGGCGGCAGCACCCTCGCCGTCGTCCGCACCCTCAGGCAGATGCGCCGGGCCAGGGGCTCGCAGGACGGGCTGACCACCGCGAACACCGTGGCCGGGTTGCTGCCCCTGGTGACGTCCGCCCTGATCGTCCTGCGCAGACTGCGCGGCCGCTCCGCCCGGCGCGGGCACTGACCGCCGGGAGCGCCGAACCCGTACGTCGCCCGCACCGCCGCGAACGCCGCACCCCTGCCTACGCCCGCACGACCACCGGACCGGCCATGACCGTCGAACCGGCCATGACCGTCGAACCGGCCAAGTAACGGGCCGCGATCATTGAACCGGTCAGGTCCCGGGTACGAACGGCGCGTGCCGACATTCGAGATCACCACCGCGAGCGCCGACGACATCACCATGCTGGGGGACTGGGCCCACGCCGAGGGATGGAATCCCGGCCTCACCGACGGGCAGGCGTTCTTCGCCACCGATCCGTGTGCCTTCCTCGTCGGACGGCTGGACGGCGAGCCCGTCAGCTCGGTCTCCGTCGTGCGGTACGGCGCCGGCTTCGGGTTCCTGGGCTTCTATCTGACCCGGCCGGCCCTGCGGGGCAGGGGATACGGCATCCGGACCTGGGAGGCGGGGATGGCACGGCTCCCCGGGCGCACCGTGGGCCTCGACGGCGTACCCGCCCAGCAGGACAACTACCGCAGGTCCGGCTTCCGCGTCGCCTGGAGCAACGCGCGCTACGAGGGTGCCGTCCCGATCGGCATCGCGCCGCCGGCGGGCGTCACCCTCACCGACGCCCGGGCCGTGCCCTTCGCCCTCCTGACCGCGTACGACCGGCGCTTCTTCCCCGAGTCACGCGACAGCTTCCTCGCTCCCTGGATCACCGCGCCCCGGCGCACCGCCCTCGCCGCCGTCCGGGACGGAGGGCTGGTGGGTTTCGCCGTACTGCGCGACTGCAGGGAGGCCTCCCGCATCGGGCCGGTGCACGCCGACTCCCCCGACGTGGCCGCCGCCCTCGTCAGCGCGCTCGCCGCAACGGCACCGGACAGAGCCGTCGCCATCGACGTCCCCGACATCAACCCGCCTGCCGTCCGCCTCGCGGAGCAGCTCGGTCTCACCCCGTCGTTCGACACGGCACGGATGTACACGGGCGCCGTGCCGGACATGGACCGGGAGGGCGTCTTCGGCATCACCAGCCTGGAACTCGGCTGACCCGCCCCGTCCCTTCTCCGTCCCTCCCCTCCCCTCCCCGCCCCGTCTCCCCGTCCCTGTCCCGTCCCCGGGCCGTCAGGCCGGGGAGCCCGGCGCCCCCGCCCGTATCCGGCCGCGCAGGCGTTCCAGCACCCGGTCGCGCAGCAGCTCGTACTCCTCGCGGAGCCGTACGATCTGCGCCGGCCGCTCGATCACCACACCGCCGCAGACGATCTCGTGCGGGGCGAACTGCTCGCGCGTCAGGTCGACTTCGACGCACATCCCCAACCGGTTCCACCAGTGGTAGTCCACGCGCTCGCCGTCGACGCGCACCTCGCCGCGTATCAGTTCGCCGCCCAGCAGGTCGTTGACCACGAGGGCGGTGACTCCGCACTGGTCCCGCGCGGGATTGCCCGGGTTCCACCGCGGCCGGTGCTCGGGTGTGGTCGTGTCCGCGTCCCAACTGCTTCGGACGGCGGCTTCGATGTCGGCGAGGAGCAGAGGTTCCATGGGCCTGATCGTCTCAGCAGCCACTGACAAAGGCCGTTCAGGCGTTCCTCCCGGCCCGGACCCGCGAGGCGAGGACGGCGATGTCGTCCTCCGCGTCCTCCCCGAACCGGCCGATGACCTCGTCCAGCAGATCGTCGAGCCGCCCGCTCGCCGGCAGGGCGAGGCTCGCGAGCCGTCCGACGGACACGTCGATGTCCTCGCCCCGGCGCTCCACCAGCCCGTCCGTGTACATGAAGAGCACCGTGCCCGGACCGCACGGCACCGTCGTCGTCGTGTACATACCGAAGCCCATGCCGAGCGGGGGACCGACAGGCATCTCGGTGATCCGTGCCACGGACGTCCCCGGGTCGATGAACACGGGCGGGAGGTGACCGGCGCTGGAGATCTGGCAGAGTCCCTTGTACCGGTCGACGACCGCGAGCAGGCAGGTCGCCGCCCGGTCCACCCCGGAGCGTTCCACCGCCCTGTCGAGCCGGTCCAGGAGGAGGTGCGGCGGCTGGTCGTCCTCGGCCAGCAGCCGCAGCAGCGAGCGGTAGTGGCTCATGGATACGGCCGCCTCCACCCCGTGGCCCATGACGTCGCCCATCGCCTTCAGATGGCGCCCGTCCCGCAGCGGAATGACATCGAACCAGTCGCCGCCGACCAGCGCGCCCTGGTCGGCCGGCAGGTAGCGGGTCGCCACCTCCACGTGCGGCTGCGGCCCCCTCGGCTCGGAGAGCAGGGAGTTCTGGAGCTCGCGGGCGATGGTGTGCTCGTGGGCGTAGCGGCGGGCGTGGTCGAGGTCGACCGCTGCCCGGCCCGCCAGTTCCCGTGCGACGAGCACGTCCTCGTCGGTGAAGGCGGGTGAGCCGCCGGCCCGGGCGAGGCTCATGGATCCCAGCGGGCGCCCGCGCACGGTGAGCGGCACGATGACCGCCGAGTGCATGCCGATGGCACGAGCCGCCTCGACCCGCTTCTTCGTGAGTTCCGAGCGGGTGAGCTGTTCCTCGCTGCAGAGGTCCTCGATCAGCGGCTGGTTCGCCTCCAGGCATTGGGGTACGGGCGCGTCCTCCTCGTAGTCGATGTACTCCCCGGGACGGCCGAACTGAGCTGCGGCCTCCTGGAGTTCCGGGATCGCCACGAGTGCGGCCCGCCTCAGCCGCAGGATGCCCGGCGGCGGGTGGCGGACCGCGTGCCCCACGTCCGACGGGTAGACCTCCACCGCCGCGAGGTCGGCCAGCGCCGGGACGACGAACTCCGCGAGTTCGCGGCAGGTGGTGTCCATGTCCAGGGTCGTGCCGATTCTCGTGGCCGCGGTGTCCAGGAGCGACAGGTGGCGTCTGGCGCGCTCCAGCTCGTCCTGCTGGTGCTGGGCCTGACTGATCTCGAGTACCAGCGCGACGATGCCCCTGATCCGCCCGTTCTCCTCCAGGCGGTGGTACGCCCCGTGCCAGTACCGGCGCTCCAGTGCCGACGGCGCCCAGGTCTGCCCGCTGGACACCACCTCGCGCGGGCGGCCGTCGCCCAGGACCGCCCGGAGCACGTCCTCCCGGGCATCGATGTCCGGGAGGACTTCGCCGACGGTCTTGCCCAGATGAGCCCTGGCGGGGATCCCGTTGAGCTGTTCGAGTGCCGGGTTGACGTAGAGGTAGCGCAGCTCCGTGTCGAGCACCCCCACCCCTGCCGTGCTGCCGCCCAGCAGGGCATCGAGCGGCGCCGGGTCGAACGGCGGCAGGTCGGCGTCGGTGCCCTCTTCGGCCTGCAAGGCAACCTCCAGGGACGCGGTGGGCTCGGGCCGGCGGAGGCGGCGGGACCCGTGGGCGACCCGGCCACCCTCCGTCTCATGGTCGGCCGCCGTCTTGCGCCCCGCATCTCCACACCCCCCGGCCGCCGTCCGCCCGGGCCACAGGGGACGCCTCTGGTGCCGCGCCCGGCCGGCCCGATCGGTGCCGGCCGGTCCCGACCGGTCTCAGCGGCTCATTCACCTCAGCACCTCAGCGGCGGGGAGTTCCCTGCGAGGCGCTTCCGCCCGGCCCGGCGGGCAGGCTGTCCAGGGTCATGGTGCCGTCGGCCGGTAGCGCGTCGACCGGCAGCTCCAGTGCGGTGGCTACGGCGTCCGGAAGAGGTTCCAGCCCCAGCAGGCCCCGGACGAGGGTGGCCGTCAGATGGTGCCAGGCCGGAGCGCGGCGGAGCATCGCGTGGTCGCTTCCCGGGACGGTGACCAGGCAGGTACGGGCGCCCGCGTGCCGGGCCCGCGCGGTCAGGGCCTGGGAGGCGTCGGGGCTCGTCACCCGGTCCCGGGTGCTGTGCAGCAGCACGACGTCGCGCCCCGCGAGCTGGGCGACCGGGTCTCCGGCCGGACACCACGGCGCCAGGCCCACCACCGAGCGGACCAGCGGATGGCCGGCCGCGCGGAGAGCGGCGCGGGCCCCCATGGAGTGACCGAGAAGGATCACGGGGATGTCGCCCGCCTCCTGCCGCAGTGCGTCCAGGGCACGGAGGGTGTCGTGCAGCGGATCCTGGCGGCGGCCGTTCCAGCCGCGGTGCGTGTAGCGGACGGCCCGCACGCGTATGCGTACGCCGGAGCCCCGGACGGCCCGGGCCACCGCGCGGGTGATCGGCACCATCCTCAGGCCGGGCAGATTCAGGATGCCGGGCGGTGGCGGGGCGAGGCCCCTCTCGTAGCCGCCGTGGAGGATGAGCACCGCTGCCGTCGGCGGTCGTCCGGTCACACATGCCTCCCGAGCGGGTAGGGGGCCGTCCCCCGCCCTCCCGCACCGTATTCGGTACCGGTCGCCGTACGGACGGGCCGAAGGTGTCGATGCGTGGGAAGTGCCGTTCACTGTACGCGGCAGGCACCTTTTTCACGTACGGACCGAGGAGCACCCGACATGGCATCAGGACCTCAACCAGGCGAGCACGCACCGGATTTCGTCCTCGCCGGCGGAGCCCTGGACGGCGACGCCTTCGAGCGGCGCGACTACGCGCTCTCCGCCGCCCACGGCCGGAACGTCGTACTCGCCTTCTACCCCGGCGACAACACGGCCGTCTGCACCAAGCAGCTCTGCTCCTACTCGTCCGGCCTCGACACGTTCGAAGGGCTCGATGCCGAGGTATGGGGCATCAGTCCACAGGGTGTGGACAGTCACGAGTCGTTCGCCCGCGCCCACGGCCTGCGCATGCCCCTCCTGGCCGACACGGGGCGGGAGATCGCCCGGGCGTACGGCGTCGCGGCGCCAGGCATCGGTGTACGGCGCTCCGTCTTCCTGATCGGGCCCGACGGGGTGCTGCGGTGGAAGCACGTCGCCCTCCTGGGGGCCACGTTCCAGTCGCTCGACACGCTCGCCGCGAAGCTTTCCGGCATCAGAACGGCCTGAAGGCTGCCGGGTTCCGGCAGTACCCACGGTGCGCCACCCATGGGACCATTCAGCCGGTCGGACGGAAACGTTTCGGGGGAAACCGAACCACAGGGGGAGTGTTCACGTGACCGTTCTTCTTGGTCTCGGCATTGCGGGGATCGCCCTCCTCACCCTCTCCCTGATCTTCGACGGGCTTCTCGAAGGGCTCTTCGGTGACGCGCTGGGCGGGCTGCTGAACGGCCTCTTCGACGGCCTGCTCTCCCTGCCCGTCATCGCCGGCTTCCTCTCCATGCTCGGTTTCGGCGGGGCGATCGTCCTCGGCACGACCGGCGCGGGGATGCCCGTGGCCATCGCGGCCGGCGCCGTCGCGGGGCTCGTCGCGGCCTGGCTGACCTGGAGCTTCAGCAGGGCACTGATGCGGGACCAGACCACCGCCACACCTCGCGGGGAGGACCTCGTCGGCACCTCGGGGTCCGTCGTCACGCCGATCCCGGCCGACGGCTACGGCGAAGTCCTGCTGCGGCTCGCGGGCCAGACCGTGAAGTTCTCAGCGAAGAGCGCGGTGCCGGTCGAACGGGGAGCGGAGATCTGGGTGGAGGCCACCCTGTCGACGACCTCGGTCACGGTCCGTCCCGTCGAGCGCTGACCACCCACCGCCGATCCGCACGTCGGTCCGCATTCCGCACAGCTCCACATTCCGCACAGCTCCACATTCCGCACAGCTCGAACAACTGCCGCCCACCGGGAGGCAGGGGGGACACACACATGAGTCCAGTAGTGCTAGCCGTCGTCGGCGTCGTCGTTCTTGTCGTTCTCCTGGCCCTCGCCGTGATCACCCGGTACAAGGTCGCGGGCCCCAGCCAGGCCTTCATCATCACCGGCCGCCGGGGCAAGAGGTCGACCGACCCGGTGACCGGCCGCACCAGCATCGACAACAGCGGCCAGAAGGTCGTCGTCGGCGGTGGCGTCTTCGTCGTGCCGTTCGTCCAGCAGAAGTTCACCCTGGACCTCTCCAGCCGGCACATTCCCGTCGCCGTACGCGGCGCCGTCACCCTGCGCGGCGTGAAGTCCAACCTCGAAGGCGTGGCCATCGTCAAGGTCGGCGGCAGCGAGGACGCCATCCGGGCCGCCGCCCAGCGCTTCCTCCAGCAGCAGAGCGGCATCGTCGGCTTCACCCAGGAAGTGCTCTCCGGCGCCCTGCGCGCGATCGTCGGCCGCATGTCGGTCGAGGACATCATCCGCGACCGCGCCGCGTTCGCCGGTCAGGTCGCCGAGGAGGCCGAGGCCAGCCTCTCCGGCCAGGGCCTCATCCTGGACGCCTTCCAGATCCAGGACATCACCACCGAGGGCTCCTACCTCGAGGACCTCGGACGCCCCGAGGCCGCCCGTGCCAAGCAGGAGGCCGACATCGCCGAGGCCATCGCCCGGCGCGCCTCCGAGCAGGCCCGGCTGAAGGCGGCCGAGGAGATCGCCATCGCCGAGCGGACGTTCTACCTCAAGCAGGCCGAGATCAAGGCCGAGACGGAGGCGGCCGCCGCCAGGGCCAACGCCGCCGGTCCCCTCGCCGAGGCCGCCCGTCAGCAGGAGGTCCTCGCGGAGCAGGAGAAGGTGGCCCAGCGCCAGGCCGCCCTGACGGACCGTGAGCTCGACACCAAGGTCCGCAAGCCCGCCGACGCCGCCCGCTACCAGGCGGAGCAGGAGGCCGAGGCCCGCCGCGTCGCCCAGGTCAAGGAGGCCGAGGCGGACGCCGAGCGCTCCCGCCTCACCGGTCAGGGCGAGAAGCTCCACCGGTCGGCCCTCGCCGACGCCGTACGCATCGAGGGTGAGGCCGAGGCCGCCGCCATCGCCGCGAAGGGCTCCGCCGAGGCCGAGGCCATGCAGAAGAAGGCCGACGCCTTCGACCGGTACGGCGACGCGGCCGTCCTGCAGATGCTGGTCGAGGTGCTCCCGCACGTCGTCGCCAAGGCCTCCGAACCGCTGAGCGCCATCGACAAGTTGACCGTCATCTCGACGGACGGCGCCAGCCGGCTCTCCCGCACGGTCACGGACAACGTGGCCCAGGGCATGGAACTGCTCAGCTCCACCACGGGCGTCGACATCGCCACTCTGCTGCAGAACCTCCGCAGCAAGGCAGCACCCGCCGCGCCGGAGCCGGCCGCCGCGCCCCGGCCGGCGAACAACAAGATCGAGGTCACGGACTGACGCCCTCTCTTCGCTCCACGCGGGCCCGGCGGGACACGTCCCGCCGGGCCCGCGTGCGTCGCGAGGGTCGACGGCTCCGCGCGGGTGGCTGCGGTCATGGACCGCAGCCACCACGGGCGGTCATGCACCGCAGCCACCACGGAACACCAGGTCAGGGGCACTCTGCGTCCTTGTCCGGTACCGGCCGGCACGCTGCCCCGGAACGGCCGGGAACGGGCCGGTTAAGGTAATGAGTGTCTAAAGAGATCACCAAAACGCGGCATCGTGCCGCGCCGCCGTCCTCGGGAGGAAGCCATGGGAACCCACCGCACATCGCTGCCGGGAGTCGGCGTCCAGTACGACTACACCACCGCGTCGGGGCAGCACATCTCCGTGGTCGTGCACCACGACGGACGGAGGTTTCTGGGGTTCTACGAGAAGGACGACCCTGATTCGTGCCTGCTCTCCGTTCCTCTGACTCCGGCCGAGGCCACCGGACTCGCGCACCTCATCGATGCCGCGCCGATCGACGCCGTACGGACCGAGGGAATCGACCTCGTCACCGAGCACATCCCGCTCGGAACCCGCTCCCCGTACGGCGGGCGGCTGCTCGGGGACACCCGGGCGCGGACCCGTACCGGGGCGTCGATCGTGGCTGTTCTGCGCACGCACAGCGCGCATCCGTCACCGGGGCCGGACTTCCGGCTGGCCATCGGGGACACGCTCGTCGTCGTAGGTACGCGCGAGGGCGTGGACACGCTCTCCGAGATCATTGCGGAGGGCTGACCGTGCACGACACGACTGCACTGCTGGTGGAGCTGGGCTCCGTCATCCTGGGACTCGGCATCATCGGACGCTTCGCCGGGCGGATAGGTCTCTCGCCGATCCCCCTCTACCTGCTGGCGGGACTCGCCTTCGGGGAAGGCGGCCTCCTCCCGCTCGGCGCCAGCGAGGAGTTCACCGCCATCGGGGCGGAGATCGGCGTCATCCTGCTGCTCCTCCTTCTCGGACTCGAGTACAGCGCCTCCGAACTCGTCACCAGCCTCAAGACGCAGTACCCGTCCGGCGTCGTGGACTTCGTGCTGAACGCCACGCCCGGTGCTGCCGCCGGGCTGATGCTCGGGTGGGGGCCCGTGGGGGCCGTCGCGCTGGCCGGGGTCACCTGGATCTCGTCGTCCGGCGTGATCGCGAAGGTGATGACGGACATGGGCCGGCTCGGCAACCGCGAAACACCCGTCATCCTCGGTGTCCTCGTGATCGAGGACCTCGCCATGGCTGTCTACCTGCCGCTGCTGACCGCCATGCTGGCCGGGGTCGGCCTGGCCGGTGGCAGCATCGCCCTGCTGATCGCACTCGGGACCGTCGGGTTCGTGCTGTACCTGGCGCTGCGCCACGGGCGCCTCATCAGCCGGGCCGTGTCGTCCGACAACCCGGAGATGCTCCTGCTCGTCGTCCTCGGTCTCACCGTCCTGGTGGCGGGTGTCGCGCAGCAGCTCCAGGTGTCCGCCGCCGTCGGCGCCTTCCTCGTGGGGATCGCCCTCTCCGGTGAGGTCGCCGAGGGTGCGCGCAAGCTGCTGACGCCGCTGCGTGACCTGTTCGCCGCCGTCTTCTTCGTCTTCTTCGGGCTGTCCACCGATCCTGCGGAGATCCCGCCCGTGCTGCTCCCCGCCGCGCTGCTGGCGATCGTCACGGCCTTCACCAAGATCGGCACCGGCTGGTACGCCTCACGTCGTGCCGGGATCGGCCCGCGGGGCCGCTGGCGGGCGGGCGGCACACTCGTCGCGCGCGGTGAGTTCTCGATCGTGATCGCAGGTCTGGCCGTGGCGACGGAGCCGCGGATCGGGCCGATCGCCACCGCGTACGTCCTGATCCTCGTGATCGTCGGGCCGCTCACTGCACGGTGGACCGAGCCGGTCGCCTCCAGGGTGCAGGCGATGCTCGCGGGCAGGGGGAAGGGCAACGGGAAGGGCAAGGACGGAACCATGACGATGGCCACGGACGGGGCGCACGAGCCGGCCGCCGCCGTGGCGGGCGACGCGCCGATGCCCTCCCACGACGACCTCACGCCCGAGCACGCGGGGCGGGACGGCAAACGGGGCTAGGGACGGGCGGTCCTGCGCCCGGCCGTCCGGACGGTCGGACGGGCGGGCGGCCGGCCGGACGTCCAGGCGGCCGGACGTCCAGCCGGTCAGACGTGCGACCGGCCCCCTGTCCGGCCGCTCCTACGTCCAGCCGTGGGGGTAGACCTCCGGTGGCAGTACCTCGCCGCCCGCCTCGGTGAACGCCGTCAGTGCCTCGACCAGGACCGTGCGCTGCTGAGGGGCGAGGCGCTCCACGATCGCGACGATCTCCCTGCGGCGACCGGCGGTGACGTCGGCGACGAGGCGGCAGCCGTCCGGGGTCACCCGCAGGACCGTCTCACGGCGGTTCTCCGGATTGATCTCGCGTTCTGCGAGACCTGCGGCGATCAGCCGGTCCAGCATCCGCATCGCGGTCGACGGATTGACGCCGAGCCGTTCGGCGAGCTCCACCAGTTTGGCGTCCCGGTGGGTGGAGAGCACCACCAGCAGGCGGAACTGGGGCAGGGTCACCCGGCCCTCCACCGCCGCCAGTGAGCGGGCGGCAACGGCGACGAGCAGCCGTGAGGCGGTCAGGACCGCGTGCGTCACGGCGTCGACGTCGTCGGGGACTTCTCCGGAGCCGGAGAGCGGGCCTGCCTCTGGGTGATCGGGCATGCCTCTTTGTACCCTGAATGCTTCGCATTCGTGGCCGCAGGAGGTGGCACCGACGCTTGGACTGTGCAACGTTTGCACAGACCAAATGTGCTGTGCCTGCCCTCGCACCCGCCGACCGAATCGAGGCCCGCTCTGTGACGCCCCCGCCCGTGGAGCCTGTGGAGCCTGACGAGTCCGTGGAGCCGGCCGAGTCCGTGGAGCCTGCCGAACGGCACAGCCCCGAGCCGCTCACCGGCTGGAAACGCTCGGTGGCACGGATGCCCGTCCACCTCTTCCGTATGGGACTCGGACCGTTGTTCCGCGGGCGCCTGCTCCTGCTGGTCCACACCGGCCGCCACACGGGCGAGCCGCGGCGGACCGCGCTCGAGGTCGTCGAGACCGGGTGGGTGGAGGGACGCAGGACCTGGACGCTGGCATCGGGGTCCGGGTGCCGGGCCGACTGGTACCGCGATCTCCGGGAGTCGCCCCAGGCGGTGGTCCAGGTCGGGCGCGGCTATCACGCGGTGTCCGCGCACTTCCTCCGGCCGGAGGAGGGCGGCGAGCTGATGGCCGGGTACGCGCTCCGCCATCCCCGAGCGGCCCGGCAGCTGTGCGCGTACATGGGGTTCGGTGTCGACGGGGACCCGGTGGACCACCGCAGGGCGGGCGCCGCCATCTCGTTCGTCGTACTGGTGGAATCCGCGCCTTAGGGCGTTCCGTCCGACCACGCCGGGGCTCGCGTGCCCCGACACCGCGCCCGGCCCGGTCCGGACGCGGGACCCCGGCCGGTCGCTCCCGGCCGCCCCGGCTCGGAGCGGGGTGGCCGCGCGCTACAACTCGTTCGCCGGCCAGTCCAGCAGCCGGGCTCCGATCACCGCTGTCTGCAGCGTGTAGCGGTGCATCGGGTCGGACGGATCCGCGCCGGTGAGCTGATGGATGCGCTCCAGCCGGTAGGTCAGCGCCCGCACGCTCAGCGACAGCCGGCGGGCCGTCTCGGCGGCCACGCAACCGGCGTCGAAGTACACCGACAGTGTCCGGAGCAACGGCTCCGCGCCGCCCCGCGCCTCCTTGAGCGGGCCCAGCTCGCTGCGCACCAGGTCGGCCATCGCCTGCCGGTCCCTGGTCAGCACCGGGTAGACCAGCAGGTCGGCAGCGTCCAGGACCGGATCGTCCAGCCCCATCCGCTGGGCGAGTTCGAGGGCGTCGAGTGCCTCGTCGTACGAGTGGACGACCCCGCCCGGACCACGGTGCGGGCGGCCGATCGCGACCTGGCCACCGTCCGTCGCGGCATGCGCCTGCTTGGCGAAGTACCGCAGGACGTCCGGCTGACTGCCGGGGGCGATGCAGACGAGGCGCCCGTCCTTCGTGGTGAGCAGGATCTTGCGGCCGCTGAAGCGGGCGAGCAGGGCCGCCTCCACACCGCGGGGCACGGGGTCGCTCTCGGTGTACGCCTCGGGGCCCGTCGCCACCGCGACGGCGTGGGCGCGTGAGAGCCGCAGACCGAAGCGGGTGGCGCGCTCCGCGAGCCGGCCCAGGTCACTGCGCCCGTACAGCAGGTCGTCGATGAACTCCCGCCGCGCCGCCTCCTCGCGCCGCACGGTGAGCCGTTGCGCCCGCTCGAAGCCCTCCGCGAAGGCGTCGACCACCTGTTCCACGGCAGCCAGTACGGCATCGACGGTGCCCGCCCCGACCGCGGTGCGCGGCCAGTCGGCGCGGGTCGCCGACAGATGGAAACTCACCAGGGCTCGCAGCTGGTGCCCGGCCTCCGCGGCCTCCCGGCCCAGGGTGCGGCGGGCCTCCAGTTCGTCCCGGGTCAGCCGCCGGCCGGTATCGGCGACCTCGGCCAGAATGCGGGCATGGTCCCCCAGGAATCTCTCGGGGATCTCCGGCTCCGCCACCACTCACTCCTCCTTGGGAACTGCGCCCGTCCCACCGCCGACGGCCACGGACAGGTGCCGGTGCCCGGCAGGACGACACCGCGAAGTCTGCCGGATTCCGGCAATGCGTGGGAGGGCTCCGGCTGACACCATCCGTTCAGCAGCACACGGGGGAAGTACGGGGGGAGCACGGGGAGTACGGGGGATCACGGGGGAGAGTGACCGGCTGCCACGGGACCGTTCGCGGTCCCGCGGCGCCGGGGCTCCGCCCGCGCCCGTCGCCGCCGGCCCGCCGTCCCTGGATCCGTGTCAGGAGCACGCGACGCCGCAAGGGGTGGGCCGGATGACCGAATTCCTCACCGCAGCACTTGCCTTTCCGGCCGTCCTCTTCGGTGCCGCCCTGGTGGTCGTCGTCTGCTTCTGGCTGCTGGTGGCAGCGGGCGTCGCCGAACACCATGCCTTCGACACCGACCTCGACGCCGACTCGGTCGGTCTCGGCGGCGTGCCGGTCGCCGTGTCCGTGTCGCTGGTCGTCGTCGTCTCCTGGTGCACCAGCCTGA
Source organism: Streptomyces sp. B1I3 (assembly GCF_030816615.1). Classification (NCBI taxonomy): domain Bacteria; kingdom Bacillati; phylum Actinomycetota; class Actinomycetes; order Kitasatosporales; family Streptomycetaceae; genus Streptomyces; species Streptomyces sp. B1I3. Next base: position 4,179,810 of record NZ_JAUSYD010000001.1, on the reverse strand, counting down.
CGGGGTCGGTCCTCGTGCTCCGCAGCGGCGTCACCGGCACCGTTCGGGCCGCGCTCCACGTCGTACTGCTGGCGGGCGCGCTGCTGATCGCCTGGAGGGTCACCCGCGTACTCGTGCGCCGCTTCCGCCGGCGCCTCCCGGCGGCACGACCTCCGGCGCGCCAGGCCCCCGGCCACCACCGGGCGCACCAGGACTGACGAAGGCAGGACAAGGCATGCTGGGTTCCGTGCCCCCGATTCCCCTTCAGGCCCAACGCCCCTCCGCAGGCGGCCACATGGTCGTGTGCGGCGACGACGCACTCGCCCGGCGGCTCGCCGTGGAGCTGCGTTACGTGTACGGGGAACGGGTCACCCTGCTGCTCCCACCGGGGCCCGACACCACCCGGCCCGAGTTGCCGCTGACCCAACGCGCCCGTGCCGCCGCCCTCTTCGGCCGAATGTCGGCGGCCATGAGCCGCAACGGACCGGCCGGCGGGACCGGCGACAACGACACGAACGCCGGCGTCGACGCCGTACACATCATGGAGGCGCACGAGCCCTCCGACGACGTACTCGAACTGGCGGGCGTCGACCGGGCCGCCGCCCTCGCACTGGTCTACGACGACGACGAGCGCAACATCCGGGCCGCCCTCACCGCACGGCGGCTCAACCCACGCCTGCGCCTGGTCATCCGGCTCTACAACCGCAAGCTCGGCCAGCACCTGGAGACCCTGCTGGACCAGGCCGCCGCCGTCGCCATGCCGGGCATCGACCCGGCCGCGCTGGACGCCTCCACCACAGTCCTGTCCGACGCCGACACCGCCGCACCGGCCCTGGCCGCCACCGCCCTGACCGGCAGCAGCAAGGTCATCCAGGCCCAGGGGCTGCTCCTGCGCGCTGCCGAACGCACCCCGCCCCGGCAGGGCGAACTCGCCGACCCCGGCCTGTGCACCCTGGCCCTGCTCTCGTCCACCACCCAGAACCCGGCCGGCGCCGAAGGCTCCGACAGCAGCGGCGACGAGGGGCCCCGGCTCCTGCCGGACGAGGCGACCGTGGCCGCTGCCACCGGCCGGGGCACGGTGGTCCTGGAAGCCATCAGCCAGGCCGGACCGGTCGGGGCACCCACCCGCATGGGAGGCCGGGGCGCGCCGCTCGGCCACATCTTCTCCCGGCGGCTGCGCCGGTCGGCGGCGGGCGTCGCGGCGGCCGTCGTCGCCCTGGCCGTCGCGTCGGTGATGACCACCGGCGACAGCCCGCTGCACGCCGCCTACCTCACCATGCTCGACCTCCTCGCCATGGGCGATCCGGCGGTCGAGGACACGGATCCGTCGTCCCGCCAGATCATCCAGCTGCTCTCCGGAACGGCCGGGCTCCTCCTGCTGCCCCTGCTGGTCGCCGCCGTCCTGGAGGCGTTCGGCTCGCTGCGCGCCGCGTCCTCCCTGCGCAGGCCCCCGAGGGGGCTTTCCGGCCACGTGGTGCTCCTGGGCCTCGGCAAGATCGGTACGAGGGTCCTGGTGCGGCTCCGCGAGCTGGACATCCCGGTGGTCGTCGTCGAGGAGGACCCGGAGGCGCGCGGCATCCCGCTGGCCCGCAGCATGCACGTGCCCACCGTCCTCGGGGACGTCACCCAGGAGGGCGTCCTGGAGGCCGCCAAGATCCGGCGTGCCCGCGCGCTGCTGGCTCTGACCAGCAGCGACACGACGAACCTCGAAGCCGCGCTGTACGCCCGCTCGGTGCAGCCGGACCTCCGGGTGGCGTTGCGCCTGTACGACGACGAGTTCGCCACGGCCGTCTACCGCACCCTGCGCACGGCCCACCCCCAGGCCCTGACCCGCTCCCGCTCCGTGTCCCACCTGGCCGCCCCCTCGTTCGCAGGCGCCATGATGGGACGGCAGATCCTCGGTGCGGTGCCGGTCGAGCGCAAGGTGATGCTGTTCGCCGCCCTGGAGGTGGCGGGCCACCCGCAGTTGGAGGGCCGCACCGTCGCGCAGGCGTTCCGCCCGGGGTTTTGGCGCGTCCTGGCCCTGGACGCCACCCCGCCTGCCGACCGCGTCCCGGACCTGGCCGCCGTCCCGCCGTACGGCCGTACGGGCCCCGGCGGGCCCGACCGGCCGGCGGGCCTGGTCTGGGACCTGCACCCCGGCTACGTACTGCGGGCCGAGGACCGGGTGGTCATCGCGGCGACCCGGCGCGGTCTGGCCGAACTCCTGCGCCGGCAGCACTCGTCGGCCCGCTGACGCACCCGCGCCGTCCGCTCCGGTGCCCTTTCAGCGTGGCGTTCCCATCGCGTGGCGCACCTCGTCCAGGGTCGCCTCCGCGATCGCGTTCGCCCGCTCGTTACCGGTGCGCAGCACGGACCGGACGTACCCCATGTCCTGCGCGTACTCCGCCCGCCGGGCCCGGATCGGCGCCATGCGGGTGTTCACCGCGTCCGTCACCGTCCGCTTGAGGGCGGCGGCGCCACCGTCCCCGATCTCCTCGGCGACCGCGTGCGGGTCCCGGTCCGTGCAGAGCGCGGCCAGCAGCACCAGGCTCGACACACCGGGCCGCGCCTCGGGATCGTAGGTGATGTGCCGGTCGGCGTCGGTGGTCGCGCCCTTGATCAGCCGGGCGGTCTCGTCCGCGCTCGCGCCCAGGGCGACGGAGTTGTTCCGGCTCTTGCTCATCTTGGTGCCGTCGGTCCCGAGCAGCAGGGGCGCGGCGGAGAGCAGCGCGTCGGGTTCGGGGAAGACGGCTCCGTACCGCTCGTTGAAGCGCCGGGCGACGGTCCGGGTGATCTCCAGGTGCGGCAGCTGGTCCTGCCCCACGGGCACGAGGTCGCCCTTGCAGAAGAGGATGTCGGCCGCCTGGTGCACCGGGTAGGTGTACATGAGCCCGCTGACGGCCGCCTGCCGGGAGTGGGCGATCTCGTCCTTCACGGTGGGGTTGCGGCCGAGCTCGGCGACGGAGACGAGCGAGAGGAACGGCAGCATCAGCTGGTTGAGGGCCGGTACCGCACTGTGGTTGAACACCGTCGTGCGGGCCGGGTCGATACCGATCGCCAGATAGTCCAGGAGCAGCCCCTCCATGTACTCGGTGAGCCGCTCGGCGACATCCCGGTCGGTGAGTACCTGGTAGTCGGCGATGAGGACGAAGACGTCCACGCCGAGGTCCTGGAGTCGCACGCGGTTGTGGAGGGTGCCGAAGTAGTGCCCGAGGTGAAGGGCGCCGGTGGGCCGGTCCCCGGTGAGGACGCGGAAGCGGCCGGGGGCCTCGGCGAGCTGCTGTTCGAGTTCGGCGCTACGGCGCCGAGCGGGGCTGACGGGCGGGCCGGCGGTGATGGTCACGGGTTCTCCTCGCTGGTGGTGTGTGCGTGGAGGACGGCCCGCCGAAGGACGCAGGGGGCAGCAGGAAGGGCCGTCCGAAGTCGAACGGCCCTGGATCCGTGCAGGTGGGGTGGCCGCTCCTAGGAGGAGCGCCACCAGCTACGGCACGGTACGGAGGTCATGCGGTGAGTGTATCGCGCACCGGTCGCGGTCCGGCCGTCTTTCGCCGGCGTGGCCCCTCGGCGCACGCGGCACGGGGGCGCCCCGCGCGTGCGGAATAGGGAAGGGGGGCTCCCCGTTGTAGGATGTGTTCACATAGTTCAACGTTCAACCAAATCAGCAGGAGGCGGGCGCCATGCAGTTCGGGATCTTCACCGTCGGGGACGTCACCACCGACCCCACGACCGGCAGGACGCCGACCGAGAACGAGCGGATCAAGGCGACCCTCGCGATCGCCCTGAAGGCCGAGGAGGTGGGCCTGGACGTGTTCGCGACCGGTGAGCACCACAACCCGCCGTTCGTCCCGTCCTCGCCGACGACCACGCTCGCCTACATCGCCGCCCGCACCGAGAAGCTGATCCTCTCCACCTCCACCACCCTGATCACCACGAACGACCCGGTGAAGATCGCCGAGGACTACGCCACCCTCCAGCACCTCGCGGACGGCCGCGTGGACCTGATGATGGGCCGCGGCAACACCGGGCCGGTCTACCCCTGGTTCGGCAAGGACATCCGCCAGGGCATCCCGCTCGCGATCGAGAACTACGCGCTCCTGCACAAGCTGTGGCGCGAGGACGTCGTCGACTGGGAGGGCAAGTTCCGCTCGCCCCTGCAGTCCTTCACCGCGACCCCGCGCCCGCTGGACGGCGTACCGCCGTTCGTCTGGCACGGCTCCATCCGTTCCCCGGAGATCGCCGAGCAGGCCGCCTACTACGGCGACGGCTTCTTCCACAACAACATCTTCTGGCCCATGGAGCACACGGCGAAGATGGTCGACCTCTACCGCCGGCGCTACGCCCACTACGGGCACGGCACCGCCGAGCAGGCCATCGTCGGTCTCGGCGGCCAGGTGTTCATGCGGAAGAACTCCCAGGACGCGGTACGGGAGTTCCGCCCGTACTTCGACAACGCCCCGGTCTACGGCCACGGACCCTCGCTGGAGGACTTCACCCGGGAGACCCCGCTCACCGTCGGCTCCCCGCAGGAGGTCATCGAGCGGACCCTGTCCTTCCGGGACACCGTCGGCGACTACCAGCGCCAGCTGTTCCTGATGGACCACGCGGGACTGCCGCTGAAGACTGTCCTGGAGCAGCTCGACATCCTCGGCGAGGAGGTCGTACCCGTGCTGCGCAAGGAGTTCGCCGCCCTGCGCCCGGCCGGTGTGCCGGACGCCCCCGTCCACCCGGCGGTCGCCGCCGCCCGCACCGCCGCCGACGCCGGCCCGAAGGAGCTCCGATGACCGTGCTCACCACCGCCCCCCTGAAGATCGTGGCCGTGGCCGCCGGGCTCAGCAGCCCCTCGTCCACCCGGCTGCTGGCCGACCGGCTGGCCGGGGCAGCCCGCGAGCGGCTGACCGCCGACCAGGACCGCCGGGTCGAGGTGCAGGTCGTCGAACTGCGCGACCTGGCCGTCGACATCGCCAACCACCTGGTCACCGGCTTCCCGCCGGGCGGACTGAAGGCGGCGATCGACGCCGTGACAGGCGCGGACGGGCTGATCGCCGTGACGCCCGTCTTCGCCGGTTCGTACAGCGGGCTGTTCAAGTCCTTCTTCGACCTCATCGAACCCACCGCCCTGACCGGCAAGCCCGTCCTCGTCGCGGCGACCGGCGGTACCCCCCGCCACTCGCTGGTCCTGGAACACGCGCTGCGTCCGCTCTTCGCCTACCTACGGGCGGTCGTCCTGCCGACCTCCGTGTACGCGGCCTCCGAGGACTGGGGCTCGTCCGGCGACGAGTACACCGAGGGACTGCCGTCCCGGATCCGGCGCGCGGGCGGCGAGCTCGCCTCCGCCGTCACCGGGCGGACCGTCTCCGGGGCGTCCCGGGCGCCCACGCTCGACGACGGCGAGGAAGCGGTCGTGCCGTTCGAGCAGCAGCTCGCCGCGCTGCGCGCCGGCTGAGCGGGACACCGGTGGCCGACGAGGCCACCGATGTCCGTTTCGCCTCGGGTTGTGCTGAGTGGACGCATGTGAGACACATGCCGGAAGCGCTCGGCACCAGGTGGAGGCGGACATGGGCAGGATCGTCGTCGGTGTGGACGGCTCGGACGCGTCGATCAGGGCGTTGCGCTGGGCCGTCCGTCAGGGCGAGCTGACCGGCGACGAGGTCGAGGCGGTCAACAGCTGGGAGTACCCCGCGACCAGCTGGGCGTCGATGATGCCGGGCATGCCGGAGGACTTCGACCCGCAGGCGGTGGCGACCGTGGCACTGACCGAGGCGCTGGAGGAGGCCCTGGGCGCCGAGGGCGCGGCAGCCGTCGGGAAGGTCGTCGTCATCGGCAACCCGGCACTGTCCCTGCTCGAGCGGTCCCGGGGCGCGAACCTGCTGGTCGTCGGCGCACGCGGCTACAGCGGCTTCAAGGCGACCCTGCTCGGCTCGGTCAGCCTCCACGTCACCCAGCACGCCTCCTGCCCGGTCACGGTCGTCCACGACTAGGCACGGCCGCTGCGGCCCCGCCCTTCCGCCCCCCGGCCGGCACCTGGGGACGGGAGGAGCGCCGCGGACTCAGAGGGCGACGACGTCGGCGACGACACAGGCCACGTTGTCGGGTGCGCCCGCCGCACCGGCCAGTGCGACCAGATCGCGTACGGCCGCGTCGGGCCCGTCCGCCTCCTCGGGGCGTACGACGTCACGGTGCGGTCGCCGGGCCGGCGACCGCACCGTGACAGGAGTCCGGAAGGCGGGGCGTTCACTCCTCGCGGGTGTGGAAGACGTAGTACGCCATGCACAGCATTCCTGCGGCGACCACCAGTCCGAGCACGGTCGACGCCAGGACACTGTTGTCGTGCAGGCTGTACAGGTAGCCGATCGCGGCTCCCGACAGTGCGCCGTAGGCCGCGGCGCGTAGTTCGCGCGGCAGCGCGCGCTGCATCCGGCCCAGCGCGAAGCAGAGGGCGGCGAAGCCCGCTCCGGAGACGACACCGAGCCAGATCTGCCCGTCCGTGGTCGTCCCGCCGTCCCGCCGGATGAAGAAGGCCCAGAAGCCGAGGATGACGCCCAGCGTGACCGGCACCGCCCAGGCGAGCGGGGTGTGCCGGTGCCGTGCCGGGGTGCGCGCACGCGCGCGTCGTCCACGCGCCGGCATCGTTGCGTGAGTGGCCATGGCGGACAACTCCCTTTCTTCTCCCCGTCCCTCTGTTCCTCCAGAGCACACCCGGCCGCGCCGCCCGGCAACTCGAATGGGCTACGGCCTGCGGCGCCCGGCCGCCCCGGGGGATTGGCTGGGGACTGTGCGGACCTATCTCTCAGCGGCTCTGTCGGCGGTACTGCTCGTCCTGCTCGCCGTCCTGGTCCCGGTGAGCGCCCTGTCCGCCTGGGTCGACCTCGAGATCGACGACACCGACCGGTACCTCGCAGCCGTCTCGCCCCTGGCCTCCGACGCGGACGTGCAGGACACCGTGGCCACACTGATCAGCGACGAGGCGATGCGGAACATCGACGCCGGCCCGCTGCAGGACACCGTCGCGGAGTTCCTGCGGAAGACCGCGCGCTCCTTCACGACGACCGAGGCCTTCCGGCGGGCCTGGGACGCCGCGAACCGGACGGCGCACGAGGCCGTGACGGACGCACTGCACGAGGACGGGGGACCGGCGGTGACCATCGCCCTGGCGCCCGTGATCCAGGGGGTCAGGGAGGAACTGATCAGCAGCGGTGTGCCGTTCGCCGATCAGATCCCCGTCCGGCAGACCTCGATCACCGTACTGTCCGCCGATAGGGCGGACGACCTGCGCACCTCGTTCCGGTGGCTGCGGTACTGCGGCGTCTGGCCTGCCGTCGGCACGGTGGTCCTGCTCGTCCTGGTCCTCGGGCTCGCGGTGGTGGAGGGCGGGGCACGGGCCGGGCTCGGCGCCGCCGCCGTGGTGGGGGGCGGGTTCGTCCTCGGCGCGGTCCTGCTGCGCGTCGCGGTCGCCGTGGGCCGCGGCCGGGCGCTGGACCAGGTGCCGGGCGGCGACCGGGACGGAGCCGCGGCCGTGTACGACGCGCTCACCGCCTCGCTGCGGACGACGGTGTGGATCGTGCTGCTGGCGGGGGCGGTGCTGCTGGTCGGCGGAGCGGTGGGCAGGTTCCTGGCGATGCGAAGCCGTACGGCGCGGTAGGGGAAGCGGGTGCCGGGGGCCGGGCAGCGCGGGTGTGTGGGCCGGGGGCCCGACGTGCGCGGGTGCGTGGGCCGGGCGAGAGTGGATGCGAGAGAGTCGGGGGCGACCGAGAGGCCGGCCGTATGCGAGCCATCGCTGTCAGCGCGTTCGGTGCGGAGCCGTGCCCCGTCGAGGTGCCGAAGCCGGACCCCGGTGTGGGTGAGGTGCGCGTGAAGGTCGAGTACGCGGCGCTCAACCCGCTCGACCGGCAGATCTGCGACCGGGCCCCGGACGGGGCCGGCTCCTCGGCGTACCCGCTGATCCTGGGAGCCGACTTCGCGGGCCGGGTGGACATGATCGGCCCCGGTGAGAACCCGTTCCGGGTCGGCGACCCCGTCTTCGGCCGGGTGACGGTGACGCCTCCGGGGCGGTGCGGGGCCTACAGCGAGTACGTGTGCGTCCCTCAGAACTCCCCGATCACCCATGTTCCGCGCGACCTGCCGCTCCAACTCGCCGCCGCGCTCCCGACGGCCGGGGGGACCGCCGCCCAGATCCTGGGAGGCACGGCGGTACGCAGCGGCCTGAGCCTGCTGGTCGTCGGTGCGGCGGGCGGAGTCGGGAGCTTCCTGACGCAGCTGGCCGCAGCTCGCGGCATCACGGTCGTCGCGGCGGTACGGGGCGACGAGGGCAGACGGATGAAGGCGCTCGGGGCCACGGCCACCATCGACACGAGCCTCGCCGACGGGACGCTGGACGCGGCGGTGAAGGAGCTGTACCCGGGCGGGGTGGACGCCCTCGTCGACCTGGTGTCCACCCGTCCGGCCGCCTTCGCCGCACATGCCGCCCTGGTGCGTGAGGGCGGTGTCGCGGTCACCACCCGCGGGGCCGCCGCACCGGCGGGCGTCGCCTGGGTCGACTTCCGGTTCGCCCCGACGGCCGGCCTGCTCGACGAGCTGGCCGCCGCGGCCGCGTGCGGGGAGCTGAGCGTGCCCGTCGACATGGAGCTCCCTCTGGAGAAGGCCCCACAGGCACTGGTCCAGAACCGTGCGGGCGGCGCGCGGGGGAAGACCGTCTTCACCATCTGAACCGACGGACACGCCCCCGCAGGACACCCGACGCGACCGCAGGAAAACCGACGGCGCCGCAGGAACCCGAAGGAACCGCCGTACACCGACCCGGGAGAGGCACATGGGCGACCAGGACATCTTCGAGAGCATCGACGAGCTGGTCTCCGGAGGAGCGCGACCTGCGCTCCCGCTCGACCGTGGACGGACTCTCCCCCGAGGAGCGGGCACGGCTGCGGGAGGTCGAGGTCCGGCTGGACCAGTGCTGGGACCTGCTGAGGCAGCGTCGCGCACTCAGTGAGTACGGGGAGGACCCGTCGGCGGCGAGGGTCCGTCCCGCCGACGAGGTGGAGGGGTACGAGAGCTGATCAGCCCCGTCAGGGCTTGTCCCACCGGTCCTGGAGCCGTTCCAGCTCCCGGCGGTCCCGCTTGGTCGGGCGGCCCGCGCCCCGGTCGCGGACCGGGACCTGGAGAACCGCCTCGCGCGGCGGCGGGGGCGGACTGTTGTCGACGAAGCACTCCACCGCCACCGGCGGCCCGACGCGCTTCTTCACGATCTTCGACACGACGACGATCCGGTCCCGGCCCGCGTGCCGGAGGCGCACCTCGTCTCCCGTGTGCAGCGCCTGGGCGGGCTTGGCCCGCTCGCCGTTGACCCGAACATGCCCCGCCCGGCAGGCGGCGGCCGCCTGCGACCGCGTCTTCGTCAGCCGGACCGACCAGATCCAGACGTCGACCCGGACGCTTCCCTCCGCCTGCGGCGCCTCACCGGAAACCATGGAACCGACTGTAGTCCGGTGAGGCGCCCCGGCGTGAGGTCAGGAGCCGAAGCCGCCGATGACATCGCTCATCTCGTAGCTGTACAGCTCACGCTTGCAGACGCCGCACCTGCTCGGCGCGTGCTCACTCAGCGACCACAGCTTCGGGGTGAGTCCGTCGCCCCGGCCGTGCGCGAGGTACAGGTCCTCCGGGCCGAAGGCGCTCTGCAGGATCTTCGGGTTGCCGACGAGCCGGGTCGTGCCGTCGACCGACTGCGGGGTGGCCTGGAGGAGCCGCCCGTTGTCGTAGCCGTTGCTGCGGTGGAAGTACCACGTGCCCTCGTAGCGCGTGACGCCCTGGATCTTGTGCCAGAGCTTCTCGCCGCCGAACTCGCCGTCGCCCGGCAGCCCGTAGGCGAGGTCTGCGGCGGCGGCCGTCCCTGAAGCGCCTTCCACGGCCGCCGTGAGCGCGCTCATGGGGTAGGTGGCGACCCGGCCGGGGCTGGTCCCCCCGTTGTTGGTGTTGCAGTACTCACCGAGGATCAGGTGGTCCGTGTCCGTCCGGTCCAGCGAGATGTAGGAGGCCTTCGGACGGCCGGTGGCGTAGCACTGGTTCCCGCTGGTGGTGCCGCCGTTCTTCGCCGTGGTGAAGTTCAGGGTGGCGATCTGGGGCATCACGTACCGGTAGCCGTATCCGTACCAGACGTTGCTCTGACGGCCGATCCGCTTCTTGTCCTGGACGTCGCTGACCAGGCCGTCCGGCGTGGGATCGTCGACGGCGGCGTCGTCGTCGGGGTTGAGGTCCATGATCTTGCGCAGATCGAAGACGCGCATGCCGTTGGCGGTGTCCGCGACGTACAGGTAGTTGCCGTACCAGACCATTCCACCCGCGTGGATGCCGTTCTGCGCCTTGCAGGAGGCCGTCACGCCGGAGGCCGCGGTGCACGTGCCCTCGCTCGCGTGCAGGGCGTCGAAGGAGATGTGGTCCTTGGAGTTGACGTAGGGCCAGACGAGTAGCACGTGGCGGTACTTCTTCGTCGCCTGGTTGAAGAAGCTGACCCGGATGCCCTTCTCGTTGCAGGCGTCCGACGCGGAACCCCCGAGGCAGTTGTCGCGGTTCTCCGCGTAGTCGCTGCGGCCCGGGTTCACCGCGTCGTACCCCCCGACGGCCAGGGGCTCGGCGTTCGACGTGCCCCAGTCCTCGTCCTCCTGTGCGTCCGAGACGCCGGTGATGGCCTGAGGGACCCATTCGGACGAGGTGGCGTCGTCGTCCTCCCAGCAGACGCGGGGCGCGGCCACCAGGTCGGGGCCGTAAATACCCGTGTCTCCGCAGTCGGTGTTCCAGTCGGCGTTTCGGTTGGCCTGCTCCATGAGCTCGGTCAGGCCCTGCTTCGGCAGCGCGGCGCCGAGGTCACCCACCAGCCCGGACAGGCCGGTACCGGCTGCCAGCCGGAAGTCACCTGCCCGGCCGGGAACGGGCGCGGCCTGCAGCCCGGCGCTCTCCCGGGCGGAGGGAGCCGCCGCCGGTCCGGCCAGGTCGTCCTGCTCGCCCTCGGGCTCGTCCGCGAAGCCGTCGTCGGGCATGCCCTCGTGGCCGGGTACGGGATCGTCGGCCGCCGCGGGCGGGGAGGAGTGTGGGGCCGTGGCGGCCGCCCCTGCGGCCGGTACCAGCGCGGACAACAGTGCTCCCGCTGCCACGGCGCAGGCCGCGAGGCGTGCTCTGCGGGGTGTTCGTCCCATGTGACGGCCCTTCGTGAGTGTGCGCGTATGTGCCGGCCCGCATGCCTGAGTGGGCATCAGGTGCACCGGCCGGTCACGCTACCCATGCGGCGGGGCTCCCGTGACGAGCGGGATCCGGACACCGCTGCCGTCGAACTCGCCGCCGGAGGGCGGCTTGCCCGACCCGTCGGACTCCGCGGCGGGCACGACGTCGCCGGTCAGTTGGGCGGCGTTCGGCGCGCCCTCGTCCAGCAGCGTGAGGGTGTGCTCGGGGGCGGCCCGCCGGTTGCCCTGCTTCATCCGCTGCCCGGGGACGAACTCGGCGGTGGCGGCAGGTCGGCGCAGAGCGTCCACCCGGGTGCCGGCCGATGAGCGGCAGCAGACCGCGCACGTCTTCGCCCCTTCCGTCCCGCGTGACGGTAGGTGCGCATCCACGCGATGCGTGGGACCGGCGGCGAACGGCGGGTGAAGTCCGGGTCCGCCGGTGTGGGAGAGTCCGTTACCGGAGCCGCTCGACGCGGGGCGGGCCGCGCCACCGAACGGCCGGATCCGGCCGCTAACCTTACGTATCCGCCCTGGCCAGGGAGCAATTCCCGCAGTACGGACATTAATCGCACCCAACTCATGCGAAAGGCCTCGCCCATGGGCATTCGGAGCTTGCTGCGCAAGGTGTTCGGCCGCACGGAGCAGGACGAGCCGACCACGGCCACCGTCCCGCCCCAGGCCGATCGCACCCAGCCCACGGAGCCGGAGCCGGAGACCCCTTCGGCAGCCGAGCCCGCGAAGGCCTCGGTATCGGCCCCGGCCTCCCTCTCCTCGGACCGGTCCACCGACGCGCGTGAGGGCGGACCGGCCTCGGACCTGGTGGCGGCGGCCTTCGACAAGGCAGCCGCCACGTCCGCGTCCCCGTCGGCCTCCGCACCCGCGCCGACGGTTCCGGCCCAGGGGCCGGACCCGGATGCCAGGAAGGCCGACGCGGACACGAAGAAGGCGGAGACGAAGGCGGACCCGGAGACGGCGGACGCCACCGTCACGCCGGAGCCCGCCGTCGTCACGCCGATCACGATCGACATGGACCCGGAGCCGGAGACGGAAGCGGAGCCGGAGCCCGTCGCGGACGCCGGGGCCGGCGAAGCGAAGGCCGGTACGGACGCCGAGGCCGACGCGCCGACGAGCGAGCCGGACGCGGAGGCCGACGCGCCGAAGGCACCGTCCGAGGCACCGGTGGAGGCACCGTCCGGGACGACTGCGGCTGCGGCTGACGACCCGGCCGTCTCCGCCGACACGACCCCGGACGCCGACACGACTTCGGACGCCGAGACCGAGCAGGAGCCCGCCGCCGAGGCCGCTGCCGCGCCTGCGCGCGCGGAGATCGAGGCCGAGGCCGAGCCGGATACGGCTGCCGAAGCCGCCCCGGAGGTCACCGACGAGGCCCCGAAGCCGGAGGCGGCCGAGGAAGCCCGGGAGGCCGCCGCCGAGCCGGCGCCCGAGCCCCCGACCACGGCAGAGACGGCAGAGCCGGCGACCGGGCCCACCCCGGCACCGGTCGAGGCAGCCGCCGAGGCCAAGCCCTCCCCCGCGCCCAGGCCCGCCGTCACCCAAGCCCGCGTCAAGGCCGCCGCGCCCGAGCTCGTCGCCCCCTACAAGGCGGCGCAGACCGCGCTCAAGACCCAGGGACTGACCGGGCTGCGGGCCACCGTGTACCTCGTCCTCGACCGGTCCGGGTCCATGCGGCCGTTCTACAAGGACGGCAGCGCCCAGCACCTGGGCGACCGCACCCTGGCCCTGGCCGCGCACCTGGACGCGAACGCCACCGTGCCCGTCGTCTTCTTCTCGACCGACATCGACGGCACCGGGGCCATCGACCTCGGCGCGCACGAGGGGCGGATCGACGAGCTGCACGCCGGCCTCGGCCGGCTGGGACGTACCAACTACCACCGGGCCGTCGAGGAGGTCGTGGCGCACTACGAGAAGTCCGGGGCGGCCGGACCGGCACTCGTGATCTTCCAGACGGACGGGGCCCCGGACGCCAAGCAGGCAGCCAGGCAGGCCCTGGCGGACGCGGCACGGCTGCCGCTTTTCTTCCAGTTCGTCGCGTTCGGCGACGAGGACGCGAAGGCCTTCGAATTCCTGCGCAGGCTGGACGTCGAGAACGCCGGGTTCTTCCACGCAGGCCCCGCGCCCCGCGAGGTCGCCGACGCGAAGTTCTACAGGGCCGTGCTCGCCGGACTGCCCGCCTGGGCCGCCACCCGCGGAATCGTCGCCGGGGACTGATCCACCGGAGCCGTACGGTCACGGCGAGCCCTCCCTCGGGAGCGGGCACCGCCGTGACCGTGGGCCGCGAGCCATCGTGATCGACCGTACGGGCGACAGACCGGGCCCCGGCCCGTCCGGCCACCCCTCATCGCGCCGGAACGGCCGGAAGGGACCGCCGACGTCGCCCTGGGCGACCACGGGTCCGGTGTGCGGACCTCCAGGGCCCGTCCGCCGGCAGCGCCGCCCGGACCCGGATCGCGGCCCGCTGCGTGGCCGGCGGGGTGCGCAGCATGTTCCGCGGAACCCTCCGCGTCGTGAGCCGCCTTTATCGATGTGAGGGGATCTTCCACGGACCGTTAGGATTTCGACCATGGCGGCCACTGGATCCGAGAAGCAAGGGGGCGACGGCGTGAAGAGTTTCTACGTATCGACCCCCATTTACTACGTCAACGACGCTCCTCACCTGGGCCACGCCTATACGACCGTCGCAGGCGACGTGCTCACGCGCTGGCACCGTCAGCGCGGCGAGAAGGTGTGGTACCTCACCGGCACGGACGAGCACGGTCAGAAGATCATGCGCACGGCCGAGGCGAACGACGTCACGCCCCAGGCCTGGTGCGACAAGCTCGTCGAGGAGTCCTGGAAGCCCCTCTGGGAGCACCTCGACATCGCGAACGACGACTTCATCCGTACGACGGAGAAGCGGCACACCGACCGTGTGCAGGAGTTCGTGCAGGACCTGTTCGACAAGGACCAGATCTACAAGGGCGGCTACGAGGGCCCGTACTGCGTGGGCTGCGAGGAGTACAAACTCCCCGGCGACCTGATCGAGGCCGAGGACGGCACGAAGCTGTGCCCGGTCCACAAGAAGCCGGTGGAGATCCTCAAGGAGGAGAACTACTTCTTCAAGCTCAGCGAGTACGGCCCGAAGCTGATGGAGTTCTACGCGGCCAACCCGGGCTTCATCCAGCCCGAGTCGGCGCGCAACGAGATCGTGAACTTCGTCAAGCAGGGCCTGCAGGACCTGTCGATCTCACGTTCCACGTTCGACTGGGGCGTCCCGGTGCCGTGGGACCCGAAGCACGTCATCTACGTGTGGATCGACGCCCTGCTCAACTACGCGACAGCGGTGGGCTACGGCGCCAACCAGGAGAAGTTCGACAGCACCTTCCCGGCGGACGTGCACCTGATCGGCAAGGACATCCTGCGCTTCCACTCGGTCATCTGGCCGGCCATGCTGATGGCGCAGGGACTGCCCCTGCCCGGCAAGGTCGTCGCCAACGGCTGGCTGATGGTCGGCGGCGAGAAGATGTCGAAGTCGAACCTGACCGGCATCAAGCCCCAGGACCTGACCTCCCACTTCGGCGTGGACGCCTACCGCTGGTACTTCCTGCGGGCCATCGCCTACGGCAGTGACGGCTCGTTCTCCTGGGAGGACTTCAGCGCCCGGTACACCTCCGAGCTCGCCAACGACTACGGCAACCTCGCCTCGCGCGTCGCGGCCATGGTCGGCAAGTACTTCGGGGGCGCGCTCCCGGAGGCCACGGCGGCCGGGGACGCCGAGCGAGCGGTCCAGGAAGGGCTGGCCGAGGCCGTCGCCGTCGCCGACCGGAAGATCGGCGAGGAGCTGGACTTCCAGGGCGGCATCCTGGCGATCTTCGACTTCGTGAAGCAGGTCAACGGCTACATCACCGAGCAGGAGCCCTGGAAGGTGGCCAAGGACACGTCGCCGGAGGGCCAGGCCCGGCTCGCGACCATCCTGTACACGGCGGCCGAGTCGCTGCGCGGTGTCGCGGTCCTGCTGAACGCCGTGATGCCGGACACCTCGCAGAAGCTGTGGGATTCCCTGGGCGCCGAGGCGTCCCTGGGCGCCCTGGCCGACCAGCGGGTCCAGGACGCGGGCCGGTGGGGCAGGCTGCCCGTCGGCGTGACGGTGACGAAGGGCGCGGTGCTCTTCCCGCGCCTCGAGGAGAAGCCGGCGTAACCGCCGTCACGCACGGAGGGCCCGGGACCTGTATCGGTCCCGGGCCCTCCGTCCGTACGGGGTCATCGACCCAGCGACGCGGCGTCCCCCATGACGATCACCGGGTACTTCGCCGGGTCCAGGGTGCGCAGCAGGTCCCTCATCCTGTCCTCGGGAAGCGAGACGCAGCCCTGGGTGGGGCCGCCGTGGTCCACGTGGAGCCAGATGCCGCCGCCCCGCTCCTCGCCGAGCGGCCGGTCGCGGTCCAGCGGGCTCGTACCGGGGGTGCGGTTGTAGTTGATGGCGACGACGTAGTCGAAGGAGCCGTCCAGCGGCTCGCCCAGGAAGCCCTCACCGCTGACGTCGAACCCCGACTGTTCGTCGTACGGGAGGAGCGCACCGGGGTCCGGCAGACGGCCGCCCGCGTCGGTGAGCCCGAACACCCCGACGGGGGAGCGGAGATCGCTCGCCACATGGTGGTCCGTCCAGCCCTTCATGCCGTTGTGGGCGGTCCATGGTCCCGCCTCCGGTCTCCAGCCCAGTGCGGGATCGTCGCGGGTGTAGAGCACGACCGAGGAGCGGTTGAGGTCCGGGCCCTGTCCGGTCACCACGACGGCCTGCCTGGCGGTGGCCGGGATCTGCACTCTGGTCAGCGGGCCCAGCCCCGGGATCTTCCGGGGCGGGGCGAGGACCACCGGAGAGGGTGACGGAGCCGCCGAAGCCTCGGGACCGGCCACGACACGCGGCGAGGCCGTCTTCGCCGCACCGGCGGAGCAGCCGATGACCAGCAGGAACAGGGCTACGAGAAGGGCATACGGGCGACGAGGGACGGACACGGTACGGAACTCCTCGATGGCAGGGCGACAGGTCTCCTTCGGTGCCAGTCTTTGCCGAACCCGCCGGTAGCGAACCGGAACCGGGGCCATCCGGCTGTACCTGGAGCCGCTGTCCGTGTACCCGCCCTCCGGCAGCCTGCGCGCGGATGCCCGTACGCACGCCAGGCCGCCCCGGCCGTCGGCCTCCCGGGGCGGCTCCCACGTGAAACAGCCCCTGACCGGTGGTCAGGGGCTGTTTCACGTTGAACCGAAGCGGAACCTCTGACGCCTACTTCGCGCCGGTGTCCCTCGCCACCGAGTCCTTCGCCTCGGCCTTGTCCTTCGCCGGTGCGGCCGGCTTGCGGAGCTGGATGTTCAGCTCGCGCAGCCGGGTCTCGTCCAGCACGGTCGGGGCACCCATCATCAGGTCCTGGGCGTTGCCGTTGAGCGGGAAGGCGATCGTCTCGCGGATGTTGGGCTCGTCGGCGAGCAGCATGACGATGCGGTCGACGCCCGGGGCGATGCCACCGTGCGGCGGGGCGCCGAGACGGAAGGCGCGGAGCATGCCCGCGAACTCGTGCTCGACGGTCTCACGGTCGTACCCGGCGATCTCGAAGGCCTTGATCATCAGCTCGGGCTCGTGGTTACGGATGGCGCCCGAGGACAGCTCGATGCCGTTGCAGACGATGTCGTACTGCCAGGCGAGGATGTCCAGCGGGTCCTTCGTCTCCAGGTCCTCCAGGCCGCCCTGGGGCATGGAGAAGGGGTTGTGCGAGAAGTCGATCTTCCCCGTCTCCTCGTCCTTCTCGTACATCGGGAAGTCGACGACCCAGCAGAACCGGAAGACGCCTTCCTCGAAGTGGCCGGCACGCTTGGCGGCCTCGACGCGGACGGCGGACATGATCTTGGAGACCTCGTCGAACTCGCCGGCGCCGAAGAAGACCGCGTGGCCGGGAGCGAGGGAGAGTCGCTCGGTGAGGGTCTTGACGTCCGTCTCGGTGAGGAACTTGGCGATCGGACCGGCCAGCGTGCCGTCCTCGCCGACGCGGACCCAGGCGAGGCCCTTGGCGCCGTGCTCGACCGCGTACTCGCCGAGACCGTCGAAGAACTTGCGGGACTGGCCCGCGGTGTCCGGCACCGGGAGGGCGCGGACGTGCTTGCCGGCGAACGCCTTGAAACCGGAGTCAGCGAACACGTCGGAGATGTCGACGAGCTCCAGCTTGGCGCGCAGGTCCGGCTTGTCGTTGCCGTACTTCAGCATCGACTCGCGGAACGGGATGCGCGGGAACGGCGAGGTGACGTGGCGGCCGTTGCCGAACTCCTCGAAGAGCTCGGTCATCAGCTTCTCGATCGGGCGGAAGATGTCCTCCTGCTCGACGAACGACATCTCGACGTCGAGCTGGTAGAACTCGCCGGGCGAGCGGTCGGCGCGGGCGTCCTCGTCGCGGAAGCACGGCGCGATCTGGAAGTAGCGGTCGAAGCCGGAGATCATCAGCAGCTGCTTGAACTGCTGCGGCGCCTGGGGCAGCGCGTAGAACTTGCCCGGGTTCAGGCGGGACGGGACGACGAAGTCGCGGGCGCCCTCGGGGGAGGTCGCGGTGAGGATCGGCGTCGCCATCTCGTTGAAGCCGAGGGCCACCATCTTGGAGCGGATGGAGGCGATCACGGCCGAGCGCAGCATGATGTTGCGGTGCATACGCTCGCGGCGCAGGTCGAGGAAGCGGTATTCGAGGCGCCGCTCCTCGTTGACCCCGTCCTCGGTGTTGATCGTGAAGGGCAGCGGGCCGGCCTCGCCCAGCACCTCGACCTCGGTGACCTCGATCTCGATCTCACCGGTCGGGAGCTCCGGGTTGACGTTCTCGGCACCGCGCGCGGAGACCTTGCCGTCGATCCGTACGACGGTCTCCTTGGTCAGCTTCGCCAGGGCGTCGTTGCCGGGAGTGCCGGGGCGCGCGACGAGCTGCACCAGACCGTAGTGGTCACGCAGATCGATGAAGAGGATGCCGCCCAGGTCTCGGCGATTGTGCAGCCAGCCGCTCAGCCGGACGTCGGTGCCGACGTCAGAGGCGCGGAGCTCGCCGCAGGTGTGGGACCTGTACCGATGCATCGTCGTTCATCCAGTCTTCGCGGTTCGGGGCGGATTGACACCCCAGGCTACCGCCCGGGGACGCACCACTTCGTTGACATTGATGCCGCACGGTCCCGGGGCGTCCGCCGGACGGGGCCGTGGCGCACGCCCGGCCGCGCACCGGGCGGCTGTCCCTCGGTGGCGTCCGTGGAGAATATCTTCATAAAGTGGGGCAATGCGCACCGAGGAGATCCTGGCTGCGATCGGGACCGGTCTGTGGAGCTGGGACAGCTCGGCGGGCACCGTCTCGCTCGATGCCGAGGCGGCCCGGCTGCTCGGACTGCCCGCCGAGCCCACGGTCCGCCACGGTGCGCAGGTGCGCCCCCGCTTCCACCCGGCCGACTGGAACGAGGTCGACGGAGTGGTGAACTTCGCCATCGCCGAGGACACGGTGGCCGAGGCCAGACTGCGCGTCGTGGACGAACAGGGCAAGGTGCTGCGGACGGTACGGAGCAGGTCGAAGCCCGTGGGCGTCGGACCACCCTCCGCCCCCCACGAGTACGTGCTGATGGGCACCTTGGAGGAGGTCGCCGAGACCCCGGACGCCACCGCGGTCTACACCCCCCTCACGGGCGACTGGCGCCGCTCGCGCGAGGCCTTCCT
Organism: Streptomyces sp. B1I3; assembly: GCF_030816615.1. NCBI lineage: Bacteria > Bacillati > Actinomycetota > Actinomycetes > Kitasatosporales > Streptomycetaceae > Streptomyces > Streptomyces sp. B1I3. The sequence continues at coordinate 4,160,925 of NZ_JAUSYD010000001.1, read as the reverse complement.
GCTGGACGCGGGACGGGCGCTGGCCGAGGCGGCATCGACCGAGGAGGTGCTGCGGGTCGCCGGTTCGCTCTCCATGCCCGGGTTCTCCCCGGACGCGCTGGCCGTCTTCGGGATCTCGGGCGAACGCCTGACGGTGATCGGGCACTACGGGCAGAACGTGGGGGACGAGGAACCGTTCACCGACATGCCGCTGGACACCGACTATCCGGCCGCCGAGGCCGTACGGACGGGGCAGGCGATCTACCTCTCCTCCCCGGAGGAGTACCGCAGGCGCTTCCCCGTCACCTGGCCGCTCGCCAGGGCCTTCGAACGCCGCTCGTGGGCCTTCCTGCCCCTGATCGCCGCGGGCCGCACCATGGGCGCCTGGATGGCAGGGTTCCGGCACAGCGTGCCCTTCTCACCCGACGAGCGCTCCGTGCTGACGACGGTGGCCAAGATGCTGGCCCAGGCGCTGACCCGGGCCAGGGTCGCCGAGACCGAGCGCGAGCTGTCACTGGGGCTGCAGCGGGCGATGATGCCGTCCCTGGGGCCGGGCGTCCCGGGGCTGAGCGTCGCCGCGCGCTACATCCCGACCGGGGGCGGGCTCCAGGTCGGCGGCGACTGGTACGACATGATCCAGCTCCCCAACGGCCGTATCGCCCTCGTCATCGGTGACGTCCAGGGCCACGACGTGCGGGCCGCGGGGCTGATGGGCCAGCTCCGGATCGCCCTGCGGGCCTACGCCGCCGAGGGGCACCGCCCCGACGCGGTGCTCTCCCGGGCCTCACGCTTCCTGTCCGGGCTCAACGACGCGTACGAACCGGGGGACGGCGAGGACGAGCTCACGACGGCGCGTTTCGCCACCTGCCTGTACGCCGAGGCCGACCCGGACAGCGGCACCCTGGACATCGCCCGGGCGGGCCATCCGGACCCCGTGGTGGTCAGCGTCGACGGCACGGCGGTGATCCGGCAGACGGCGGGCGGCCTGCCCCTGGGCATCGAGAAGGACGCCGACTACCCGACGACCCGGGTCGTCCTGGAGTCCGGCGAGACGATCATGCTGTGCACGGACGGGCTGATCGAGACCGGCGGACACGACATGGCCACCGGCTGGACCAGGCTCCGGCCCATCCTGGAAGAAGCGACCGAGGATCTGGAGGAGCTCGCCGACGCACTGCTCCAGGCCGTGCACGGCCCGGGTTCCCACTACCTCACCGGTCCACTCGTGGACCGGCGCGAGGACGACATCGCCGTCCTGGTGCTGCGCCGCGAAGGTCCCCGGACGCGCAGGCCGCCCGGGCGCCGCTCGGCGATGACCATCGCCCAGGCGGAGCCCGAGCGGATCGCCGCGGCGAGACAGCAGCTGCGTGAGCTGCTGCACGACTGGTCCGACGGGGAGCAGGTCGACTCGGCGGTGCTGATGGTCTCCGAGATGGCCACGAACGTCCTCGTCCACACGGACGGGGACGCGCTGCTCGTCGCCGAGGTGAGCGGCGAGCGGGGTGAGCGGCGGCTGCGCGTCGAGGTGGCCGACTCCAGCGACGAGCTGCCCCACAAGCGGAGGCCCGGCGAGATGGCGTCCAGCGGCCGGGGGCTGATGCTGATGGAGATGCTCGCCGACGCGTGGGGGGTGGACCCGCAGGGCGAGGGGAAGTGCATCTGGTTCGAGCTGTACGAGTCGGCGGAACCGGCTGAACTCATTGCGGTCGGCGCCTCATGAGCCCTCGGCGCGAGGTCGTACGAGCCCGCGGCGCGGGGTCTCATGGGCCGTCGGCGGCCTCGCCTCCCCGGCGCAGTTCGCCGATGATCCCGAACGCCGCCGCACACAGGGGCACCGCGAGCAGCATGCCCAGCAGACCCGCCACACCCGCGCCCGCGGTCAGCGCGATCAGGATCATGGCGGGGTGCATGTGCACCGTGCGGCTCTGGATGACCGGCTGCAGCACATGGCCCTCCAGCACCTGGACCGCGAGCACCACTCCCAGTGCCCAGAGCGCGATCACGAACCCGCGGTCGGCGAGCGCGACCAGCACGGCGACGGTGCCGGAGACGAAGGCCCCGAGATAGGGGATGTAGGCGCCCACGAAGACCAGCGCCCCCAGCCCCACAGCGCCCGGGACCCGCAGGATGAGCAGCCCGGCCGTGATGCACACCGCGTCGATCAGGGCGATGACCGTGGTGCCGCGCATGAACCCCTCGACGGCCTCGAAGGCCCTGCGCCCCATCGCTTCCACCACGTCGCCGGTACCGCGCGGCGCGATGCTCCGGACGAGGTGAGCGGCGCGGTCGGCGTCGCGCAGGAAGAAGAAGGTCAGCAGCAGGGCCAGGACGGCGGTGGCGACGAGGGAGGCGACGAGGCTGATGCCGGTGAGCAGTCCGCCCGCGGCGCTCGCGCCGAACTTCCCGACCAGGGTCCTGGCGTTGTCCGCGAGGTCGTTCACGTCGGCGACGCCTGCGATGTCGAAGTGGTCGATGACCCATTGCGCGGCTTCCTTCAGCGAAGCCACGATCTGGTCCCCGGTGTCGACGAGCGCGGTGACGACGATGTAGCCGGCGCCTCCCACCACCGCGAGGAGCGCCGCGCAGGTGAGTCCGGCGGCCAGCGACCGGTTCACCCCGTGGGCGGTCAGCCGGCGGTGGACCGGGCCGAGCAGCGCCGTGGCGAGCAGTGCGAGGAGGACCGGGGTGACCGCGGTCTTGAGGGTGACGCAGAGCCAGACGGCCACCGCCGCGACCCCGGCCACCAGGAGCAGAACACCGCACCAGGCGGCCGTCCGCCGGGCGCTGTCGGGCAGGAGGCGCTTCCGGGTAGGCACCCTCCCACCCGAACACGCAGCGGGAGCGGTGTCCCGCCCGTACGGGCGTACGGGTGACGGCTCGTCACCCGTACGCCCGGCCTCCGGTCACATGCCGTGCACGGCGGGGACCGTGCCGAGGCGGCCGGCCTGGAAGTCCTCGAAGGCCTGCTGGAGCTCGGCCTGGGTGTTCATGACGAACGGCCCGTAGTGCGCCATCGGCTCACGGATCGGACGCCCGCCGAGCAGCACGACCTCCAGGTCCGGGGTGTTCGCGTCCTGCGTCTCGTCGGCGCGGACGGTCATCGCGGACCCGGCGCCGAAGACCGCCGTCTGTCCCTTACGGACGGGGCGGCGCTCCACGCCGACGCTGCCGCGCCCGGCGAGGACGTAGGCGAGGCCGTTGAAGTCCTCCCGCCACGGCAGGGTGACCTCGGCGCCCGGCCGGACGGTGGCGTGGATCATCGAGATCGGGGTGTGGGTGATGCCGGGCCCTTCGTGGCCGTCCAGCTCACCGGCGATGACACGCAGCAGCGCGCCGCCGTCCGGGGAGGCGAGGAGCTGCACCTGCCCACCCCGGATGTCCTGGTAGCGGGGGGCCATCATCTTGTCGGACCTGGGCAGGTTCACCCAGAGCTGGAGCCCGTGGAAGAGGCCGCCGGACATGACGAGGGCTTCCGGGGGCGTCTCGATGTGGAGGAGGCCCGAGCCGGCCGTCATCCACTGCGTGTCGCCGTTCTCGATCGCGCCGCCGCCACCGTTGCTGTCCTTGTGGATGAAGCTGCCGTCAATGATGTACGTGACGGTCTCGAAGCCGCGGTGCGGATGCCAGGGGGTTCCCTTCGGCTCTCCCGCCGCGTAGTCCACCTCCCCCATCTGGTCCATCATGATGAACGGGTCGAGGTGCCGGTAGTTGATCCCGGCGAACGCGCGCCGCACCGGGAACCCCTCGCCCTCGAAACCGGACGGCGCGGTCGTGACCGTCAGTACGGGACGGGCCACGGCGTCCGCCGGGGCGGAGACCTTGGGCAGGGTCAGCGGGTTGTCGACGGTCACTGCGGGCATGGGAGCCACCTCCGGAAGTCTTGCCACCAATTTAGTTGAACGATGAACATCTTGCAAGGTGGCTTCCATTCCCGGGCGCGCCGGACAGCGGTGGGGCCCGGACCGGGAGCGTCTCCCGGCCCGGGCCCCACCGCTGGTACGCGGCCCCGGAGTGGCGGCGTCTAGCCGTACATGCGGCGCATCGCGAAGTCGACCATCTGCTCCACCGCCTTGGCGTCGAACACCATGCGGTGGTCGCCCTCCATGTCCAGCACGAAGCCGTAGCCGGTCGGCAGCAGGTCGATCACCTCCGCACCGGTGATCACGAAGTACTTGGACTCCTTGCCCGCGTACCGCCGGAGCTCCTTGAGCGTGGTGAACATCGGGATCACCGGCTGCTGGGTGTTGTGGAGGGCCAGGAAACCCGGATTGTCACCGCGCGGGCAGTAGACCTTCGACGTCGCGAAGATCTGCTGGAAGTCCTCCGCGGACAGCGATCCGGTCGTGAAGGCCCGAACCGCGTCGGCCAGGGACGGCGGCGAGGGCTCGGGGTACAGCGGCTGCTCGCCGTAGCCGCCACCCATCTGCTGCTGCGCGCCCGGGTTCTGGTCGTAGCCATACATGCGGCAAAGAGTAATCGGACACATCTGTGCCTCGAGGGGTTGCGTCTTATTACTGACGGGTAGCATCATCGTGGGGGTGAGCTGACACACCCACGCCAGGCCGCCCGATCCTCACTCCTCCACGGGGCGCTGCGCGCCACTGCTATTGATTACGGAGCCTTCCCATGGGGCACTACAAGTCGAATCTCCGCGACATCGAGTTCAACCTCTTCGAGGTCCTCGGGCGCGACAAGCTGTACGGCACCGGCCCGTTCGCGGAGATGGACGTCGAGACCGCGAAGTCGATCCTCGACGAGGTCACCCGCCTCGCGGAGAACGACCTCGCCGACTCGTACGCCGACGCCGACCGCAACCCGCCGGTCTTCGACCCCGAGACCAACACCGCGCCGGTTCCGGACTCCTTCAAGAAGTCCTACCAGGCGTTCATGGACTCCGAGTACTGGCGCCTGGGCCTGCCGGAGGAGATCGGCGGCACCACCTCCCCCCGCTCCCTGATCTGGGGTTACGCGGAGCTGCTGCTCGGCTCGAACCCGGCCGTCTGGATGTACTCCTCCGGCCCGGCGTTCGCCGGCGTCCTCTTCGAAGAGGGCAACGACGCGCAGAAGAAGATCGCCGAGATCGCCGTCGAGAAGCAGTGGGGCTCGACGATGGTGCTGACCGAGCCGGACGCCGGTTCGGACGTCGGTGCCGGCCGCACGAAGGCCGTCGAGCAGGAGGACGGCTCCTGGCACATCGAGGGTGTGAAGCGGTTCATCACCTCGGGCGAGCACGACATGTCGGAGAACATCCTCCACTACGTGCTGGCACGCCCCGAGGGCGCCGGCCCGGGCACCAAGGGCCTCTCCCTCTTCCTGGTCCCGAAGTTCCACTTCGACTGGACCACCGGCGAGCTCGGTGAGCGCAACGGCGTGTACGCGACGAACGTCGAGCACAAGATGGGCCTCAAGGCGTCCAACACCTGCGAGATGACCTTCGGCGACCAGCACCCCGCCAAGGGCTGGCTGATCGGTGACAAGCACGACGGCATCCGCCAGATGTTCCGCATCATCGAGTTCGCCCGCATGATGGTCGGCACGAAGGCCATCGCCACCCTCTCGACGGGTTACCTCAACGCGCTGGAGTACGCCAAGGAGCGCGTCCAGGGCACCGACCTCTCGCAGTTCATGGACAAGACGGCCCCCAAGGTCACCATCACGCACCACCCCGACGTGCGCCGCTCCCTCATGACGCAGAAGGCGTACGCCGAGGGCATGCGCGCCCTCGTGCTCTACACCGCCTCCGTCCAGGACGCGATCCAGGCCACGGAGGCCGCGGGCGACGACGCCAAGGCCCTGCACGGCCTCAACGACCTGCTGCTCCCGATCGTGAAGGGCTACGGCTCCGAGAAGTCCTACGAGCAGCTCGCGCAGTCGCTCCAGACCTTCGGCGGCTCCGGGTACCTCCAGGAGTACCCGGTCGAGCAGTACATCCGCGACGCCAAGATCGACACCCTGTACGAGGGCACGACGGCGATCCAGGGCCAGGACTTCTTCTTCCGGAAGATCGTCCGCGACCAGGGCGCGGCCCTGAACACCCTCTCCGAGGAGATCAAGAAGTTCCTCGCGGGCGCCCAGGACCACGAGGAGCTGTCCGGCGCGCTGGACAACCTCGCCAAGGCCGCGGTGGACCTGGAGGCGATCGTCGGCACGATGATCACCGACCTCACCGCGACCGGCGAGGACGTCAAGAACATCTACAAGGTCGGCCTCAACACCACACGCCTGCTCATGGCCTCCGGTGACGTCGTCGTCGGTTACCTGCTGCTCAAGGGCGCGGCCGTGGCCGCCGAGAAGCTGCCCACCGCGTCCGCCAAGGACGTCGCCTTCTACCAGGGCAAGATCGCCGCGGCGAAGTTCTTCGCCGCGAACGTCCTGCCGGGCGTCTCGGCCGAGCGGGCGCTGGCCGAGTCCGTGGACAACTCGCTGATGGAGCTGGACGAGGCCGCGTTCTGACGCGGCCCCGGCACAGCCCGCGGTACCGGTGACGGCCCGCCCCCGACGCGGGGGCGGGCCTTCCCCGTGCTCGCGCACGACGTCCGGCGGCGGCCGGGCGGACCGGGCGACCGGGCCTCCCGGACGACGGGCGGGCCGGACCGGCATGCGGTGAATACTGCCGGGCCCCCCTCGTTACAGTGAAGAACATGAGCTCACGCCTCCGCTTCGACCGCGGGCACACCGACGACCTGATGGCCTTCCTGATGGCCGGGCCTTCCCCGTACCACGCCGTCGCCGCCGCGGCGGCGCGACTGGAGAAGGCCGGTTTCCGGCAGGTCGAGGAGACGGCGGCCTGGGACGCGTCAACGGGCGGGAAGTACGTCCTGCGCGGCGGCGCGATCGTCGCCTGGTACGTGCCGGAGGGCGCGGAGGCCCACACCCCGTTCCGGATCGCCGGAGCCCACACCGACTCCCCCAACCTGCGGGTCAAGCCGATGCCCGACACGGGCTCGTACGGCTGGCGGCAGATCGCCGTCGAGGTCTACGGCGGGACGCTCCTCAACACCTGGCTCGACCGGGACCTCGGCCTGGCCGGCCGGCTGTCGCTGCGGGACGGCACGCACCGGCTGGTCGACATAGACCGGCCGCTGCTGCGGGTGCCGCAGCTGGCCGTGCACCTGGACCGGTCCGCCAACGCCGAGGGACTCAAGCTCGACCGCCAGAAGCACATGCAGCCCATCTGGGGGCTCGGGGAGGTCGCGGAGGGTGACCTCATCCGGTTCGTCGCCGAGGAAGCGGGCGTCGACCCGGACGACGTCACCGGCTGGGACCTGATGCCGCACCCTGTCGAACCGCCGGCCTACCTGGGCCGGGACCGTGAGCTGCTCGCCGGACCGCGCATGGACAACCTGCTGTCCGTGCACGCCGCCACGGCGGCGCTGACCGCCGTGGCGGCACAGCCGGACGACGAGATCCCGTACATCCCCGTGCTGGCCGCCTTCGACCACGAGGAGAATGGCTCCCAGTCCGACACCGGCGCGGACGGCCCGCTGCTCGGCACCGTCCTGGAGCGCTCCGTGTTCGCCCGTGGCGGCTCCTACGAGGACCGCGCCCGCGCCTTCGCCGGTACCGTCTGCCTGTCCTCGGACACCGGCCACGCCATCCACCCCAACTACGGGGAGCGGCACGACCCGACGCACCACCCGGTGGTCAACGGCGGACCGATCCTCAAGGTCAACGTCAACATGCGGTACGCGACCGACGGCAGCGGCCGCGCCGTGTTCGCGGCCGCCTGCGAGAGGGCGGGCGTGCCGTGGCAGACGTTCGTCTCCAACAACTCGATGCCCTGCGGCACGACGATCGGCCCGATCACCGCCGCCCGGCACGGCATCCAGACCGTCGACGTCGGTGTCGCGATCCTCTCGATGCACAGCGCCCGCGAACTGTGCGGCGCGGACGACCCGTACCTGCTGGCCAACGCGATCGCGGCGTTCCTGGAGGGCTGACTCCTTTCGTCAACCCACCTCACGGACATGGTTGTTGCCGGGCCGGGTACGCGATCCGTACACCGGCCCGGAGTCACCGGGCCGTCGAGGAGGCGGAAATCATGGGACTCGGAGGATGCATTCTCCTGATCGGTGCCGGGGCGATACTCGCGTTCGCCACCGATTGGGAGATGGACACCGTCAACGTCGACCTGGTCGGCTGGATCATGATGCTCGTCGGACTCGTCGGGGTCTTCGTCTACGTGAGCATCGCGCGGCGCCGCCGCATGGTCGTGCCGCCCGCCACCACGGTCGTGGCCGAGGACGAGCGTCGTTACCAGTGATCCGTACCATCGGGCGACCGGTTCCCGCCGGTCCGGCGTGACGCCCCGCCGGACCGGCGGCGACCTGGATATTCTGGGGTCCGGCCCGGGCCCCCGCTCCGGGTGCGTCCCGCCCGGAAGGAAAGCCGCTCGTGGAGTTCCGGCTGCTCGGCACGGTCTCCGTCGAAGCACTGACCGGACCGCTGCCGCTCGGGCCCGCCAAGCGCCGCAGCCTGCTCGCCGCCCTGCTGCTGTCCGCCAACACCCCCGTGTCCGTCTCCCGGCTGACGGAGTGCCTGTGGGACGACGAACCCCCGCTGCACGCCCGTAGCGTCATCCAGGGGCACGTCTCCCGGCTCCGGGCCCTCCTGATCGGCGCCGACGCACCGGCGTACGGGGTGGAACTGGCCACGCTCGGGGACGCGTACGTCCTGCGCCTGCCGGAAACCCTCCTGGACTCCCAGCGGTTCGAGGAGCTCCTGATGCTGGCCCGGCAGCAGCGCAGCGCAGCCGACTGTGTCCGGATGCTCGACGACGCCCTGTCCCTGTGGCAGGGCCCCGCGCTCAGCGGAGCGTTCGCCGGACCGCCGCTCCGGGCCGCCGCGCACACGCTCGAGGAGTCGAGGCTGGCGACGGTGGAACACCTCGCGCAAGCCTGCGCGTCCTTGGGGGACCACCACCGCGCCGCGGCCGTGCTCCGGACGGAAGCGGTCGCCCATCCGATGCGCGAGTCCCTGGCCGCAGCCCTGATAGGAGCGCTCCACCGGGCAGGGCGCCGGTCGGAGGCGCTCGACTGGTTCCACCGCACGAGGCGGCTGCTCGCCGACGAACTGGGCGTCGACCCGGGACGCGAACTCGCCGACGCGTACGCGCTGATCCTGCGGGGGGACCCGGTGCCCGGTGGCATCCGGGAGCCCGGGCAGGCCCGGGAAGCGGCACAGGGACCGCAGCCCGCCGCTGTCCGGGAGACGGCGGTACTCCCCGGTCCCGCGGAGGGCGGCGGCACGGCGCCCACGATCCGCCCTGCCGAAGGCGCCGACGCGCCGTCCGGGCCCGCCGGTGCGGAGAGAGTCATCCCCTCCCCGCGCACCCGGCAGGCGGTGCGCACCGCCGAGGTGCCGCACCCCACCGACCTGCTGCCGCGCGCACCCCGCGGTTTCCAGGGACGCGCGGCCGAACTCGCGGCGCTGACCCGGGCAGCGGCGGGCGAGGCGCCCGTCTGCCTGGTCACCGGACCGGCCGGGGTGGGCAAGACGGCGCTCGCCCTGCACTGGGCCCACCACAACCCCGCGGCCTTCCCGGACGGGCGGCTCTTCGCCGACCTGCGCGGGTTCAGCGACACCGGTGAGGCCGCCCTCATCGACGTCCTGCGCGAGTTCCTGCCGGCACTCGGCGTCACACCGCGCCGCGTCCCTGAGTCCGTCCCCGCCGCCGCCGCGCTGTTCCGCTCCCTGACCGACCGGCGCAGGCTGCTCGTGATCCTCGACAACGCCCGCGACTCCGCCACCGTCCGCGCCCTGCTCCCGGGTGGCACCGACTGCGTCACCCTCGTCACCAGCCGCCATCGGCTGGAGGGCCTCATCGCCTCGGACGCGGCCCGGCCCGTCCCTCTCGACACCCTCGAACCCCACGACGGCACGGCGCTCCTGGCCGGGGTGCTCGGCGAGGAGAGGGTCTCCGCCGAACCGGTGGCGGCCCGCCGGCTCGCCGAGCTCTGCGGAGGCCTGCCCCTCGCCCTGCGCGTGACCGCGGCCCGGCTCGCCGGGCCCCCGCACCGGACCCTCGCCGGCCTGGCCGACGAACTAGCGGACGAACGCAGCCGTCTGACGTACCTCGAGGTGGACGACACCGGTGTGTCGGCCGCCCTGCGGCTGACCGTGCAGCAGCTGCCGCCGGACGCCGTGCACCAGCTGGCCCGGCTCGGGCACCATCCGGGCAGCCACTTCGACCCGTACACCTGCGCCGCGCTCGCGGGGACGGATCCCGTGCGGGCGGCGGCTGCGCTGGAACGGCTCGGTGCCGCCCATCTCGTGAGCGAGACGGTGCCCGGGCGCTGGGTACTGCACGACCTGGTACGCCTGTACGCCCGCGGTCTCGAACCGGCGTCCGGGCCCGAGACCCTGGTCCGGGTACTCGACCACTACATCGCCACCGCCCTCGCCGCCGCGGACACGGCCGAGCCGGGCGGCGAGCCCTGCTTCGTCCTGCCGGACGGCTACCACGGCCCCTCGGCCGTCCGGGACTTCCCCGACCGGGCGGCGGCGATGCGCTGGCTGGCCGCCGAGCGCGACGACCTGGCCCTGGCCGCCGTCGCCGCCCGCACCGCCGCACTCCACGACCGGGCCTGGCGGATCATCCTTCTGCAGTGGCCGCAGGTCGTGTGGCGGGTGCGGGACAACTGGGCCCCGCTGCTGGAACTGGCCCTGGACTCCGCCCGTGCGCAGAAGGACCCGTACGCCGAGTCGCGGGTGCTCAACCTCCTGGGCTGGGTGCTGACGGAAGAGGGCAGGACCGCCGAGGCCGTGACCCTGCTGGAGCGTTCGCCCGGTCTGGCCCGGCAGGCCGGTGACCGGCTGGGAGAGGCGACAGCGCTGATCAACCTGGCAGTCGTCCAGGCCGGTCAGGGCGATACCGCCGCTGCCCTGGCGGGCTGCGGGCTGGCCGTCCGGCTGGCCCGCGAGGAGCAGGACCGGCACACCGAGATGCTCGCCCTGCAGCACCTCGCCCGCATGCTGCTCACCGCGAACCGGCCCGAGGAGGCGCTGGAATGTGCCCGGACGGCGCTCGGTCTGGGGCCCGAGCACGAGGAGGCGGCCCGCCGGGCGCTGCTGCTGACCGTCGCCGGAGAGGCCCGCCTGGCGCTCGGCGAGACGGACGACGGGATCCGGCTGCTGGTCCGGGCGGCGGGCGAGGCGGAACGGGCGGGATACGACGAGGGCGCGGTACGGGCCCTGGAGGTCCTGCTGCGGGTGACGCCGGGGGCTGAGTACCGCGGACGGTACGAAGAGGCCCACCGGAGGCTCGCCGACGAGCGCTGACGATGACGGAGAGGTACGTCAGCGGAACGTCAGCGGGACAGCAGCGTTACGTGAGCGGTGGGGCCCAGACTCATGGATGTCAGCAGGTCGGCGGCCGATCACCTTGACCAGGTGATCACCGCACCGTCACTTCCGGGGGAATCTCCATGCGTACGTTCCGTAACCGCACCACCGTCCTCGCCGCCGCAGCCACCGCCGCGCTCGCACTGACCCTCACCGCCTGCGGTGACGACGGGACCGGCACCAGGTCCGCCGGCCCGGCGGACGTGTCGAGGCCGGCCACCTCGCCGGCACAGGACGCGCAGGACGCCGCGGAGACCGCTTCCGTGCAGGACACCGGCGCCGCGCGGACCGCAGGCGCGTCGAAGACGGCAGACGGCGCCACGGCCGTCGGCGCCGCAGAGGGCGCCGGCGGCTCCTCCTCGTCCCCCTCCGCATGCACCACCGGGGACCTCACGGTCAGCGCGGCGGCGCAGGACGGCCCGCCCTACACCCACATCGTGCTGACGGCGAAGAACACGTCCGGCCACAGCTGCCGGATGGAGGGCTTCCCCGAAATCCGCTTCCTGGAGAACGCCCGGGGCATCGCGCCGGCGGTCGCCAGGAGCAAGCCCGCCGCCCCCGTCGTGCTCACTGCGGGTGCCCCCGCCTACGCGCTGGTCAAGCTGTCGGACGGCGGCATGGACGAGGACGTGGAGACCGTGAAGGACTTCTCCGTCACCCTCCAGGGCAACGGCGGCATGGCCGTCGTGAAGGCCCCGGGCGCCGAGGGCATCGCCGTCGACCCGGCGAAGTGGGCGACGGGCTACTGGACGTACGAGCTGCGCAACGGCGCCGACGACTTCTAGTACCTCTCGCGCTCGTCGTGCCGGGAGCGCCGGCACCGGCACCGCTCCCTCATCGGCCTGATCCGGCCAGGGGCCTGGGCCGGGTCCGCGAAGTCCAGCCCGGCCACCGGGCGTACGGACGGGCTTCGCGGGCCCGGCCGAGCGGGTCAGCCCTGCTCGTCCATGCCGGCGAGCACCAGCGGGAGCCTGGACGTCCCTTCGGCGGTGACGCGCACGGGGACGCCCCAGTCCTGCTGGTGCACATGGCAGGCCGGGTACTCGTTCGCCGGGTCGTCGTCGCAGGAGGCCGCCATCGCCGACACGTGCAGGACGCCTTCGGTGACCCCGCCCGAAAGGATCAGGTCCCGGCCCAGGTCCGTCCCGGGGCCGGAGCCCTCGGCGAGCAGCTCCGGCGGGGTCGAGGAGACCAGCAGCCGGGTCGAGGGGCCGTACCGGGTGTCCAGCTTCTGCCCGGCGGGCGCCTGGAAGACGACGTCCAGCCGGAGGGTGCCGGGGGCGATGTCGGTGGCCGCCCGCCGGGTGCGGTGGGCCCGGTCCGCGACGCGCACCGCCTCCTCGGGGAGCCGCAGCCGGGTCAGCCGGTGCCGTGCGGACTCCACGACGACCAGGTCGCCGTCGACGAGTACGGCGTCGCTCGGCTCCCGCAGGTCCGTGGCCAGGGTGGTGACCTCGCCGGTTTCCGGGTCGTAGCGCCGCAGGGCGTGGTTGTACGTGTCGCTGACCGCGACCGAACCGTCGGGCAGGGCGGTGACGCCCAGCGGGTGCTGCAGGAGCGCCTGGCCGGCCGGTCCGTCACGGTGGCCGAAGTCGAAGAGGCCGGTGCCGACGGCGGTGTGGACGGCGCCCCGCAGGTCCACGTACCGCAGCGCGGAGGTCTCCGAGTCGGCGACCCACAGCCGGTCCCCGGACGCGGCCAGGCCGGAGGGCTGGGCGAACCAGGCCTCGGCGCCCGGTCCGTCGACCAGGCCCTCGTTGGTCGTTCCCGCGGCGACGCGCACGGTGCCCTGACCGGGGTCGTACGTCCACAGCTGGTGCACCCCGGCCATGGCGATCCACAGCCGGCCGTCGAACCAGGCGATGTCCCACGGCGAGGACAGGTCCACCTCCGTGGCCGGCCCTTCGGTGGCCGAGCCCTGCCACCACTGGCGGCCCGTACCGGCGAGGGTGGTCGTCACGCCCGTCGCGGGGTCCAGGGCCCTGATCGCGTGGTTCACCGTGTCCGCGACGGCGATCCGGCCGTCGGGCAGCACCGCGAGGCCCTGCGGTTCGCTGAACCTCGCCTCGCCCGGGCCCCCGTCGGCGAACCCGCGCTCACCGGAGCCGATGTGCCTGCGCACCGTCTCGCCGTCCGCCTCCAGCTCGACCAGGCGGTGCCGGGTGGTGTCGGACACCAGGAAGCCGCCACCGGGCAGCACGAGCGCCTTGCCGGGGAAGCGCAGATGGGTGGCGACCGGCTCCGGAGCGACGTACGGGCCGTCCCCTCGGCGCAGGGTGCCCTTCGCCGCGTGCTCGGTCTCCAGCTCCTCGACGAGCTTCTCGATGGCGTGCGCGTGCCCCTCGCCTGCGTGCTGCGCGACGACGTACCCCTCGGGGTCCACCACGACGAGCGTGGGCCAGGCCCGTACGGCGTACTGCTTCCAGGTGGCGAGCTCGGGGTCGTCGAGGACGGGGTGGTGCACCTCGTAGCGCTCGACGGCGTCGACCACGGCCTGGTGCTCGGCCTCGTGCACGAACTTCGGCGAATGGACACCGATGATCACCACGGTGTCGCGGTGCTTCTCCTCCAGCTCGCGCAGCTCGTCCAGGACGTGCAGACAGTTCACGCAGCAGAAGGTCCAGAAGTCCAGGATGACGATGCGTCCCCGCAGGTCGGCGAGGGTGTACGAGCGGTCGCCTGTATTGAGCCAGCCGCCCTTGCCGATCAGTTCGGGGGCGCGGACACGTGCACGTGCTGTCATGACACCAGTCAACATCACCGCGGCCTGCGCGCATTCCGGTAGGGCGTCGGGGAACCTGTGATCCATGAGACTTCTCGTGCGTGAGCGTCTGTTCGCCGTCGGAGACGACTACTGGATCGAGGACGCGGACGGGCGGAAGCTCTTCCTCGTCGACGGCAAGGCGATGCGGCTCCGCGACACCTTCGAGCTGAAGGACAGGGACGGCCGGGTGCTGGTGGAGTTCCATCAGAAGCTGGTCAGTCTGCGCGACACGATGGTGGTCGAACGCGGCGGAGAGGAACTCGCCCGGATCAGGCGGAAGCGGCTCTCGCTCCTGCGCAACCACTACCGGGTGACCTTGGTGGAAGGCACCGAGCTCGACGTCAGCGGCAAGATCCTGGATCGCGAGTTCGCCATCGAGTACGACGGCGAACTGCTCGCCCAGGTCTCACGGCGCCTGCTCACCGTCCGTGAGACGTACGGCATCGACATCGTCCGTGAGGACGCCGACGTGTCCCTGCTCATCGCGGTGGCGGTGTGCGTGATCGTCCTCGCCGACAAGGAACGCGACGAGGACTGAGCGGTCCGGCCGGCACCGGTTCGGGTTCCGCGTGGAACCAGGACTCCCGCCGATGGTGGCTCGGCGCGGGTTCCACGTACGACCCGGGCTCCCGCCGGCGGTGGCTCAGCGCGGCGGGGCGAGTCCGAGGCGGCGGTCCTTGAGGGCCGGGAACTGCTCACGCGTCGCGGCGGTCCTCGCCGGGTCGAACTCCACGGAGAGCACCTCCTCGTCCGGGCCCGCCTCCGCGAGCACCTCTCCCCAGGGGTCGACGACGAGGCTGTGCCCGGCCTGCTCGATCCCGGCGTGGGTGCCCGCCGACCCGACGGCCAGGACATACGCCTGGTTCTCGACGGCCCGCGCCTGAGCCAGCAGGGTCCAGTGCGAGCGACGGCGCTCCGGCCACCCGGCAGCGACCACGAGGGTCTCGGCCCCCGCGTCGACGAGCCCGCGGAACATCTCCGGGAAGCGCAGGTCGTAGCAGGTGGCCAGGCCGAGGGTGGTCTGCGGCAGGGCGACCGTGACGAGCTCCTCGCCCGCACCCATCATCACCGCCTCGCCCTTGTCGAATCCGAAGCGGTGGATCTTGCGGTAGGCGGCGGTCCGCTCGCCCTCGGGCGAGAAGACGAGCGAGGTGTTGTAGAGGGTGCCGTCCTCGGCACGCTCGACGAACGAACCCGCGTGCAGCCAGACCCCCGCCTCGGCGGCGGCCTGCGCCATGACGTCGTGCGTGGGGCCCCGCAGCGGTTCGGCCTCGTCGGCGAACGCGGTGTAGGCGAAGGCACCGACCGGCCACAGCTCCGGGAGGACCACCAGATCCGCACCCCGCTGGGCCACGACCAGCGAAGCCGCGCGCTCTCTACGGGAATTGACCGGCTCGTCCGGGTTTACTGCGATCTGGATGAGGGAGGCGTGCACACTACCACCGTCCTGGCATGGGGACCGTCAACACGGGCCTACGATCGTCACACGAAAGCACTGCCGGGGTGCCTGCTCGCAGCGTAACTTAGCGAGCGAACCTCCCACGCAGCCCGCAGACAGCGCCGTCAGTGCCGGCCAGCCCGCCGGCACTCCCTGCTCTCCAGCCCATGCACCGCAGAACCGCACGAGGGGTCCCGTGACCGTCCATCCCAGCCTCCAGACCTACGCCGACGCCTGGACCCACTCCATCGAGTCGATAGCCGAGCTGGTCAAGCCGCTCGTCGAGGGGGAGTGGAACCGCCGTACGCCCTGCCCCGGCTGGTCGGTGCGCGACATCGTCTCGCACATCATCGGCATGGAGTGCGAACAGCTCGGCGATCCCCGTCCGATCCACACGCTGCCGCGCGACCTCTACCACGTGCAGAACGACTACCAGCGCTACATGGAGATGCAGGTGGACGTCCGGCGCCACCACACGGCGCCGGAGATGACCTCGGAGCTGGAGTACACGCTCATCCGGCGCATGCGCCAGCTGCGCAACGAGTCGCGCGCCCCCGAGACCATGGTGCGGGCGCCCCTCGGCGCCGAGCAGACGCTGGAACTGGCGCTGCACATGCGCGCCTTCGACGTCTGGGTCCATGAGCAGGACCTGCGGACGACGCTGGGTCAGCCCGGGAACCTGGACTCCCCCGGCGCCCTCGTCGCCCGCGACACGCTGCTGGCCGGGCTGCCGAAGGTGGTCGCCAAGGACGCGGGCGCGCCGCACAACTCGGCCGTGGTCTTCGACGTCCACGGTCCCGTCGAGTTCCTGCGCACGGTCCGGGTCGACGGCGACGGCCGCGGTTCGGTCGACGGTGCGCCGTCGCTGGGCCCCGCCGCGACGCTGGCGATGGACTGGGAGACCTACTACCGGCTGGCGTGCGGCCGGGTCCGGCCGCACGCGGTGGAGGACCGGATCAAGATCGACGGCGACCAGGAGCTGGCCGCCGCGATCCTCCAGCACTTCGCCGTGACCCCGTAACGCCGGAGCGCTGTGGCGGGCACACCGCCTACGCCGCCGTGTGCGGTGGTGCCGGACCGGCTGCGCCCGTCCGGATGCGGACCGGGACGGGCGCACCGCCGGACGGGCGTCACGCGGGCACGTGCACGGCCTCCACCCGGCTGACGACGTGGTGGTCACGCTCCCTGCGCGTCGCGCCGGCGTGCAGCCGCAGGATCTGTGCGACGCCGATCGCCTCCAGGACGAAGACCGAGGCGAAGGCGATGCGGTAGTTGTCGCCGGTCGCGTCCAGCAGCACGCCGATCGCGAACAGCGTGGTCATCGAGGCGACGAACCCGCCCATGTTGACGATTCCCGACGCGGTGCCCTGGCGCTCCGGCGGATTGGCGGGCCGGCCGAAGTCGAAGCCGATCATCGACGCGGGCCCGCAGGAGCCGAGCACCACGCACAGGGTGACCAGCAGCCACATGGGCGCGTGCTCACCGGGGTAGAAGATCGCCGACGCCCAGAGCAGCGCGGTCAGCGCGACCGTGCCGAGGGCGAGTGGTGCGCGCGCCCCGTGGTGCCGGGCGATGACCTGTCCGTAGACGAGCCCCACCACCATGTTGGAGAGCACGACGAGGGTGAGCAGCTCACCGGCCGTCCCCCTGCTCAGCCCTTGTGCCTCCACCAGGAACGGCATGCCCCAGAGCAGCAGGAAGACCATGGCCGGGAACTGGGTGGTGAAGTGCACCCACATACCGAGCCGGGTGCCCGGCTCCCGCCAGGAGGCGGCGATCTGCCTGCGGACGAACGCGGCGCCGGCGTGCTCGGCGGGCGGCGGCTCGTGGCCCTCGGGGTGGTCCTTCAGGAAGAGCAGCAGCAGTACGAGCACGACCGCACCCGCGACCGCACTGCCCGCGAAGGTCGTGGTCCAGCCGAACCCGTGCAGCGCGCGGGCGATGACGAGGGTCGAGACCAGGTTGCCCGCCATGCCGAAGAGTGCGGCGACCTGACCGATCAGTGGTCCCCGCCGGGCCGGGAACCACCGGGCACCGAGCCGGAGCACGCTGATGAAGGTCATCGCGTCACCGCAGCCGAGCAACGCGCGGGAGGCGAGGGCCGTGCCGTACGAGGGGGAGAGCGCGAAGCCCAGCTGGCCCAGGGTGAAGAGCACCGCACCGATCGTGAGGACCTTCTTGGTGCCGAGCCGGTCGACCATGAGGCCGACGGGTATCTGCATGCCCGCGTAGACGAGGAGCTGGAGGATGGAGAACGTCGACAGGGCCGAGGCGTTCACGTCGAACCGGTCCGCCGCGTCGAGTCCGGCGACGCCCAGACTCGTGCGGAAGATGATGGCGACGAAGTAGACGGCGACGCCGATGCCCCAGATCCGGGCGGCCCGCCGGCCGCCGGGCGGATCGCCGGGCAGGGAGAGGGTGGGTGCGGAGGAACTCACCGGTCATCACCCCGGACCAGGACCTTGACCCGGCTGACGTGGCGCCGCACGACCTGCGCCGCACCGTCCGTGTCGCCGGCCCTGATGGCGTCCAGGAGCTCACCGTGCTCGGTGATGTTGGCGGCGATCCTGCCGGGGTGCGCCTCCATCACGGCGACGCCCATGCGCAGCTGACGGTCGCGGAGCTGGTCGTAGAGGCGGGAGAGGATCTCGTTGCCCGCGTTCTTCACGATCTCGGCGTGGAAGCAGCGGTCCTTGACCGAGACGGCCGCCAGGTCACCGGCCTCGGCCAGCTGCCGCTGCTCCTCCAGGAGTTGTTCCAGCCGGGCGATCAGCTGCGCGGAGGCGGGTACGGCCTTGCGGACGGCGAACTCCTCGACGAGCAACCGGGTCTCCACCACGTCGGCGATCTCCTGGGCGGAGACGGCCAGTACGAGGGCACCCTTCTTGGGGTAGAGCTTGATCAGCCCTTCGGCCTCGAGGCGCAGCAGCGCTTCCCGCACGGGCGTACGGGACACGCCGACCGCTTCGGCCAGATCCCCCTCGGTGAGGAGGGTGCCCCCCTCGTAGCGGCGGTCGAGGACCGCTTCCTTGATGTGGGCGTAGACGCGCTCGGCAGCCGGGGGCTGCTTGATGGAGGTCTTCACGGACTCGGCGGTGGCGGGGGCAGGGGGTGCGGCTGGCATGCGCACAGCATAGATACAACGTGCACCCATGGCGGAATCGTTCCGCGATACGGGACGCCGTACCCGATTCGAGCGGTATGCCCACCTGGGCGTTCACACTCCCTGTCCACGGAATACCGAAACACCCGTCCAGCAACACATCCATCTCCCCCTCTCATGAGTCTCACCACCGAGCGGCACCCTCATGAGGCCGCAAACCAGGGGTATTTGGAGCGTTTGACTTGAATATCGGTCTTAAGGGCATAAACCGCGCGACCGTCGCCGCCACTGTGACCCTCACCGCGGGCGCCGTCCTGGCAGGCAGCGCGTTCGCCACCACAGCACAGGCCGCGACACCGCCGACGCCGTCGATCACCGCCAAGGGCGGCTTCGTGATGGACAGCGGCACCGCGAAGACGCTCTACACCAAAGCCGCGGACACCCGCCGCTCGACCGGATCCACGACGAAGATAATGACGGCCAAGGTGGTGCTGGCCCAGAAGAACCTGAACCTGGACGCCAAGGTCACCGTCCAGAAGGCGTACAGCGACTACATCGTCTCGAAGAACGCCTCTTCGGCCCGGCTCATCGTCGGCGACAAGGTGACGGTCCGCCAGCTCCTGTACGGGCTGATGCTGCCCTCGGGCTGCGACGCGGCGTACGCCCTCGCGGACAAGTTCGGCTCCGGCACCACGCGCGCCGCCCGGGTGAAGTCCTTCATCGGCAAGATGAACGCCAGTGCGAAGAGCCTCGGCCTGAAGAACACGCACTTCGACTCGTTCGACGGCATCAGCAGCGGGGCCAACTACTCGACGCCCCGCGACCTGACGAAGATCGCCGGCAGCGCGATGAAGAGCTCCACGTTCCGCGCGATCGTGAAGACCAGGTCGACGAAGCAGAAGGTCACGACCAAGAGCGGCGGCTACCGCTACATGGCGTGGTCCAACACCAACCCGTTGCTCGGCACCTACAGCGGGGCGATCGGTGTGAAGACCGGTTCCGGTCCGACGGCCAAGTACTGCCTGGTCTTCGCCGCGACCCGGAACGGCAGGACGGTCATCGGCACGGTCCTCACCTCGACCTCCGTGACCACCCGGTCCGCCGATGCCAAGAAGCTTCTGGACTACTCCTTCAAGAAGTAGCCCGGCGCACCAGGAGGGGCCTGCCGCGTGGTGCGGCAGGCCCCTCCTTTTCAGCTTCCGTCCCTGATCACCTGGGCCGTCAGGCCCAGGTGATCAGCCGCTTCGGCTGTTCCAGGATCGCCGCGACGTCGGCGAGCACCTTGGAGCCGAGCTCGCCGTCGACCAGCCGGTGGTCGAACGACAGAGCCAGCGTGGTGACCTGGCGGGGCTTCACCTTGCCCTTGTGGACCCACGGCTGGAGCTTGATCGCACCGACCGCGAGGATCGCGGACTCGCCCGGGTTCAGGATCGGCGTGCCGGTGTCGACACCGAAGACACCGACGTTGGTGATGGTCACCGTGCCGCCGGCCATGGCCGCCGGGGAGGTCCTGCCCTCGCGGGCCGTGGAGACCAGCTCGCCCAGGGCCTCGGCCAGCTGGGGCAGGGTCTTGTCGTGCGCGTCCTTGATGTTCGGCACGATCAGGCCGCGCGGCGTGGCCGCGGCGATGCCCAGGTTGACGTAGTGCTTCTGCACGATCTCCTGGGCGGCCTCGTCCCAGGCGGCGTTGACCGCCGGGTTGCGCCTGATCGCGACGAGGAGCGCCTTGGCGATGATCAGGAGCGGGTTGACCCGGACGCCCGCCATGTCCTTGTCTTCCTTGAGCTCCGCGACCAGCTTCATCGTGCGCGTCACGTCGACGGTCACGAACTCGGTGACGTGCGGCGCCGTGAAGGCACTGCCGACCATGGCCTGGGCGATGGCCTTGCGTACGCCCTTGACCGGGATACGGGTCTCCCGGCCCGCCTCCGCCGTGGGTGCGCCGACGGCCGGTGCGGGAGCGGCCACAGCCGCCGGCGCCGGTGCCGGGGCCTCGGCGGGGGCCGGGGCCACCGCCGCGTGGACGTCCTCGCGGGTGATGACGCCGCCCTCGCCGGTCGGGGTGACCGTGGCGAGGTCGATGCCCAGGTCCTTCGCCAGCTTGCGTACCGGCGGCTTGGCGAGCGGACGGCTCTCCGGCACGACGGGGCCGTGGCCGTTGATCTCGGCCTGGACCGCGGCGGCGGCCGGGCCCGGTACCTCCACCCCCTTGCGGGCGCGGCGCTTCGTGGAGCTCTCGGCCACGCCGTAACCGACCAGCACCGGCTGGCGGCCCTTGGGCGCGGCCTCCGGCTCGGGCTCCGGCACAGGCTCCTGCACGGCTGCGGGTGCCGCCGGTGCGTCTCCGCTGCCGGGTGCCACGTCCACCGCGATGATCACCTGGCCGACATCGACCGTGGTGCCCTCGGGGAAGCGCAGCTCGTGCACCACCCCGTCGAACGGGATCGGCAGCTCCACCGCGGCCTTGGCCGTCTCGACCTCGCACACGACCTGGCCGTCGGTGACGGTGTCGCCGGGCTGGACGAACCACTTGAGGATTTCCGCCTCGGTCAGTCCTTCGCCCACATCGGGCATCTTGAACTCACGGAAACGAGCAGACGTTTCGGTCATCGTCGTCACGGACCCTCTCCTCAGTACGCCAGCGAGCGGTCGACGGCGTCGAGCACCCTGTCGAGATTCGGCAGGTACTCGTCCTCGAGCCGGGCCGGCGGGTAGGGGGCGTGGTAGCCGCCGACCCTCAGTACGGGCGCTTCGAGGTGGTAGAAGCAGCGCTCGGTGATCCGGGCCGCGATCTCGGCCCCCGAGCCGTAGAACACCGGCGCCTCGTGGACCACCACGAGCCGGCCGGTCTTCTCGACCGAGGTCTGGACGGTGTCGAAGTCGATCGGGGACATCGACCGCAGGTCGAGGACCTCGATCGACTTGCCCTCCTCCTGCGCGGCGGCGGCCGCCTCCAGGCAGACCTTCACCATCGGGCCGTACGCCGCCAGCGTGAGGTCGGAGCCCACGCGGGCCACGACGGCCTTGTGCAGCGGACCGGGGATGGCCTCGGTGTCGAGCTCCCCCTTGTCCCAGTAGCGCCGCTTCGGCTCGAAGAAGATGATCGGATCGTCGCTCTGGACGGCCTGCTGCATCATCCAGTAGGCGTCGGCTGCGTTGGACGGCGAGACGACCTTCAGGCCCGCCACGTGGGCGAACAGCGCCTCGGGCGACTCGCTGTGGTGCTCGACGGCACCGATGCCGCCGCCGTACGGGATGCGGACGACGACCGGCATCTTGATCTTGCCGAGAGCGCGGGCGTGCATCTTGGCGAGCTGCGTGACGATCTGGTCGTACGCCGGGAAGACGAAGCCGTCGAACTGGATCTCGACGACCGGCCGGTAACCCCGCAGGGCCAGTCCGATCGCCGTACCGACGATGCCGGACTCGGCGAGCGGGGTGTCGATGACCCGGCCCTCGCCGAAGTCCTTCTGGAGGCCGTCCGTGATGCGGAAGACCCCGCCGAGCTTGCCGACGTCCTCACCCATGATGAGGACCTTGGGGTCGGTCTCGAGAGCCTTGCGCAGCGACTCGTTGAGCGCCTTCGCGATGGACATCTTCTGCATGGGCATGGCTAGTTGCCCTCCTCGGCGAACGATGCCTGGTACGCGGCGAACTGGGCACGCTCCTCGTCGACGAGCGGGCTGCCGTCGGCGTAGGCGTGGTCGAAGATGGCCAGCCGGTCCGGGTCGGGCATGGCCCGTACCGCTTCGCGTACCCGCTTGCCGAGGGTCTCGCTCTCCTCCTCCAGCGCGGTGAAGTACCCCGCGTCGGCGAGGTCCTGCTTCTCCATGTACGTACGCAGCCGGAGGATCGGGTCCTTGGCCTCCCACGCCGCCCGCTCCTCGTCCGCCCGGTACTTGGTCGGGTCGTCGGAGGTGGTGTGGGCACCCATGCGGTAGGTGAACGCCTCGACGAGGGTGGGTCCCTCGCCCCGGCGGGCCCGCTCCAGCGCCGACCTGGTGACGGCGAGACACGCGAGTACGTCGTTGCCGTCGACCCGGACGCCGGGGAAGCCGAAGCCCTGGGCGCGCTGGTAGAGCGGCACCCGGGTCTGCCTCTCCGTCGGCTCCGAGATCGCCCACTGGTTGTTCTGGCAGAAGAACACCACGGGGGCGTTGTAGACGGCCGAGAAGGTGAAGGCCTCCGCGACGTCGCCCTGGCTGGAGGCACCGTCACCGAAGTACGCGATCACGGCCGAGTCCGCGCCGTCCTTGGCGACGCCCATGGCGTAGCCGGTGGCGTGCAGGGTCTGCGAGCCGATGACGATCGTGTACAGGTGGAAGTTGTTCGTGTTCGGGTCCCAGCCGCCGTGGTTCACACCGCGGAACATCCCGAGCAGATTGGTCGGGTCGACGCCCCGGCACCAGGCGACGCCGTGCTCCCGGTAGGTCGGGAAGACGTAGTCGTCGTCGCGCAGCGCCCGGCCGGAGCCGATCTGCGCGGCCTCCTGGCCCAGCAGCGAGGCCCACAGGCCCAGCTCGCCCTGACGCTGCAGCGCGGTGGCCTCGGCGTCGAAGCGGCGGGTCAGGACCATGTCCCGGTAGAGACCGCGCAGCTCGTCGCCGCTCAGGTCGATCTCGTAGTCCGGGTGCTCGACGCGCTCGCCCTCCGGCGTCAGCAGCTGTACCAGCTGGGGCTCGGATGTCTGTGGCGTCTTCGCGGCGCTGGTCCGCTTGCTGCTGCGTCGCGGTTTACGCGCGGCAGTGCTTTCCACGGTCACGTGCGTGCTCCTCCGTCGGTCCGGCCCCCGGGATGGCCGGGAACCAGTGCGGCTCGCCTGTGTCCGGGCCCGGGCACGGGGTGTGTGCCGCTCGGCCGGAACAGGCGTGACAGGTGCCCCGGCGAGCGCCCTGTCATAGGCACGTTACCCAGTGCGTCGCATAACTGCGAAACACCTTGTGACCTGCGATTTTGCTTGGATTTCCAAGTAAATCGAAAAAATCGGGAAGTCTCGCTGGTCACAGCACTGGTAACGGCCTCGCGGCCGCCGGAACAACGGCACGTTATCCCGGTCGACAGCGGCAGGGAAGGGCGAACGGGAAAGGAGTGTGTGAGACTGCGATTGTGCGCGAAGATGGAAAAATCACTGTTTTTCTGCTCGATGATCACGAAGTCGTCCGGCGGGGCGTTCACGAGCTGCTTTCCGTCGAGGAGGACATCGAGGTCGTCGGCGAAGCCGGCACGGCGGCGGACGCGCTCGTACGGATCCCCGCGACACGGCCGGATGTCGCCGTCCTGGACGTACGCCTCCCCGACGGCAGCGGCGTGGAGGTCTGCCGGGAGATCCGCTCACGGGACGACAGCATCCACTGCCTGATGCTCACCTCCTACGCCGATGACGAAGCCCTGTTCGACGCGATCATGGCGGGCGCCTCCGGATACGTGCTGAAGGCGATCCGGGGCAACGAACTGCTCAACGCCGTACGGGACGTGGCGGCCGGGAAGTCCCTGCTGGACCCGGCGGCCACGGCGCGCGTGCTGGAACGGCTCCGGGAGGGGAAGGACGGCCGGAGCGACGACCGGCTCGCCGGCCTGACCGACCAGGAACGCAGGATCCTCGACCTGATCGGCGAAGGGCTGACTAACCGGGTGATCGGGGAGCGGCTGCACCTGGCCGAGAAGACCATCAAGAACTACGTGTCCAGCCTGCTCGCCAAGCTGGGGATGGAGCGGCGCTCCCAGGCCGCGGCGTACGTGGCGAGGCTGCAGGCCGAGAGGCGCTGAGCCGGGCGGACGGCGCGGCCGGGCCTGGGTGGTAGGTGCAGCACGGGCACACACGGCGGCGGGCGGCGCGTCCTGTACAGGCGTCCGGAGCGCGTGGTCCGGCCCAGGCGGTGGGCGTGCGCGTCGCGGTCCGGCGTGGTCGGCACGGGTGCCGCGGTCCGGCCTGCGCGTCGCGGTCCGGCCTGGGCGGCGTGGTCGGCACGGGTGCCGCGGTCCGTCCGGGCGGCAGGTCCGGCACGGCCGCACACAGCGGCGTGGTCCCGCGGCGGGCGCCCGGGCAGGGACTTTGGTCCCGCTCCGCCGGGGGCGGCGGACCCTTACCCGGGCCCTACAGGTGACGGAGAGTGGAACGCATGCCGTCCTCCCGCCCCTCCGACGAACGCCGCGCCTTCGAACTGCTCGGCCGCGTCCGCTACGGCCGCCTGGCCACGAGCATGCGGGCCCTGCCCTTCCTGGCCGTGGCCCGGCACCTCGTCGTCGACGGCCGTGTCATCCTCCGCATGCACCGGGGACTCGGCTGCCACGAGTCGTGCGACGGCAGCGTCATCGCCTACGGGGCGGACAACTGCGACTCCCGGGGGCCCGCCCGGCCCGGCGCGTCCGGCGAGGCGGAGGACCTGTGGTCGGTGCAGTTCACCGGGCCGGCGGAACTCGTGCGTCCGGGGCCCGAGGAGCGCGCGTCCTTCGGTGCCGGCCCGGCCGCGGTGGACGGTGCGCCGTTCGATCCGGTGTACCTCCGGCTCGAACCGCACGTGATCCATATACACACTCTGAGCTTCGACGCAAGTTCGTAAAACCAGCCACGTAGCGTCACCTAACATGTGGCGAGTGCCGCGCTCATCTGTGACCCTTCCACCTGTACCCCCGGTCGGCGAGGTCCTGCGCCGCTACCCCGACGCCGGTGAACCCCTCAGCTGCGAGCCCTTGACCAAGGGCCTGCTCAACCACGGTTACCGCGTCTCCACCACCCGCGGCCCCTATTTCCTCAAGCACCACCTCGACAAGCACCACCTCGACGACGCGAGCGGCGACCACGCCACCATCGTCCGGCAGCACAGGGCGACCCAGCAGCTGCAATCCCTCGGCGTCCCCGTCGCCCCACCGCTCGCGGACACGGAGGGTGAGACGGTCACGGTCATCGACGGCCGGCGCTACGCCCTCCATCCGTGGGTCGACGGGCTCCACCGGGACGGCGCCCAGCTGACCACGGCCCAGTCACGACGACTCGGGGCGCTCCTCGGAGCCGTACACACAGGGCTGGAACGCGTCATGGAAGCGGACCCGCCGCCTCCGGTTCAAGGGCAGAGCTCCGACCCGGCCGACACCTTCGCGCTGATCGACGAGTTGCTGGCAGCCGCTCGCGGCATGGGTCCCCGCGACGCCTTCGACGAGCTCGCCGTGCACCGGCTCATCGAGCGCCGCGCCCTGCTGGAGCAGCACGCCCACCGCCGCCCGCCCACCCCCGGGGGAGCCGCCAGGGGCTGGGTGCACGGCGACTTCCACCCGCTGAACCTGCTCTACCGGGGCGCCGATCCGGTCGCGATCGTGGACTGGGACCGGCTCGGGGTGCAGCCGCGGGCCGAAGAGGCCGTGCGGGCGGCGGTGATCTTCTTCGTACGACCGGACGGCGAGCTGGCGCTGGAGAAGGTGCGGGCCTACGCCCGCGCCTACCGGCGGTCGGCGGGCGCAGGGCCGGCCGAACTGGCCGCCGCCGTGCACCGGGTGTGGTGGGAGCGGCTCAACGACTTCTGGATACTGCGCTGGCGTTACAGCTTCCACGACCGCAGGGCCGACCCGCAGTTCCCTGCGGTGTCGGCCCTGGCCGTGTGGTGGACGCGCGCCTACGAAGCGGTGAGCGAGGCCTTCACGGGGTGAGTCCCGTGGCGCCCGGCCCTCTCGGTCACGGCGTGGTGCCCGTGCCCGTGCCCGTACCGGTGGTCGTTCCCGCGGCGGCGCCCGCCGAGGTCCCGGCCGGCGTACCGCCGCTGCTGCCGTCGGTCGTCGTGCCGCTGCCGTCGGTCGTTCCCTCGGTGGTGCCCTCGGTGCCGCTGTCGCCCTCGGTGGTGCCCGTGTCGCCGGTGTCGCCCTCCGTCGTCGAGCTGCCGCCGTCACTGTCGCCCGGGTCCGCCGAGGTCGGGGTGTCCGAGGGCTCGCGGGTCGGCTGGGTCGGGGTGTCGGACGGGGGCCACGACGGCTGCTTGCTGGGCCAGGTGTTCCCGCCCGTGGAGTTGTCCGGATCCTGCGACTGCTCCTCCGTCGCCTCGTCCGACGGCTCCGGCGAGGACGCCGTCTCGGACGGTGACGCGCTGGCGGAAGGCGTATGGGTCGGCTTCTTCTTCGTGCCGCTGTCGTTCGACGCCTGTACGGCGAACGCGACTCCCGCACCGATCGCGATCAGGGCCAGCAGGACGAACAGCCACATCTTCCCGCGCCCGCCGCCGTTGCGCTGACCACCGGCGTACGCACCGTCGTCGGGGTTCATCGGCGGAAGGATCGGCCCCTGCGAGGTGTCCCCGTTCATGGGGTGCGCCATCGCCGCCGTACCGCCGCCGATGTTCATCGCCGCCGTGTGGCCGCCGTCGTGGGCCACGACCGGGCCCGTGTTCCACGTACCCGTGTGCCCGCCCTGGACCTGCAGCATCTGCAGGCTGTACTGGACCAGGCCGCGCATCTCCTCGGCGCTCTGGAACCGGTCGTCCGGGTCCTTGGCGAGGGAGCGCATGACGAGGCCGTCCAGCTCCGGCGGCACGCTGCCCGCGACCTCCGACGGCGGGACCGGGATGTCCTGCACGTGCTGGTACACGACGGACAGCGGCGTCTCGCCGGTGAACGGAGGCCGCAGGGCCAGCAGTTCGTAGAGCAGGCAGCCGGTGGCGTACAGGTCGGAACGGTGGTCGACCGCCTTGCCGAGTGCCTGTTCGGGGGAGAGGTACTGGGGCGTGCCCATGACCATGCCCGTCTGGGTCATCGTCGACTGGGCGCCGTGCAGCGCACGGGCGATGCCGAAGTCCATCACCTTGACCGCACCGGAGTTCGTGATGATCACGTTCGCCGGCTTGATGTCACGGTGCACGATGCCGTGCTGGTGCGAGTACGCGAGCGCTTCCAGCACGCCCGAGACGATGATCAGCGCCTGCTCGGGCGGCGGGGCCTCGGCGCTGATCAGCAGCTCGCGGATCGTGCGGCCCTCGACCAGCTCCATCACGATGTACGGGACGGTCGCCCCGCCCACGACGTCCTCGCCGGAGTCGTACACCGCGACGATCGCATGGTGGTTGAGCCCCGCGACGGACTGTGCCTCGCGGGTGAATCGGGCCTTGGAGACCGGGTCCTCGGCGAGGTCGGACCGCAGGAGTTTCACCGCGACCGTACGTCCGAGCCGGACGTCCTCCGCGGCGAAGACCTCGGCCATGCCGCCGCGGCCCAGCCGGTGGGTCATGCGGTAGCGGCCGTCCCCGACCACGCCACCGACGCCCCAGGAGTCGGTGCCATCCGAAACTCCGCCGCCGTTTGCTTCGGAATCGGGTGCCATCAGTCCTCGCCGTCGTATCTGTCCCCGCGTGCGCGGGTTCTCACGGTGCCTTGCTGCATTGCCACGTCACGCTACAGCCTCCGGAGGACACACCGGTTTCGGGAGTGACGGGTCATCCAATCGGCTCGCGTGCCGACCACGCAAATTCCATGCGTTTCCTGTAACGCTTCCGAGACGCTTCCAGTGCGTAGGGTCACGGAACGGGCACCTGGCTTGACGTGTCGTACCCCTCGGGCAGACTTGGCCCGTAACAGGGATCACCGCGTCCGTCGGGCGCCGAGGGGGATGCAAGTCATGAGCCACGACGGCGCACAAGGGCGCTACGCGGGCGGATCCGTGGCCGGCGGACGCTACCAGCTGCGCGACCTGCTCGGCGAGGGCGGAATGGCGTCCGTCTACCTGGCGTACGACTCGGCACTCGACCGCCAGGTCGCCATCAAGACGCTCCACACGGAGCTGGGACGCGAGCAGTCCTTCCGCGAGCGCTTCCGGCGCGAGGCCCAGGCCGTGGCCAAGCTGCAGCACACCAACATCGTCTCGGTGTTCGACACCGGCGAGGACGAGCTCGGCGGCGCGCTGATGCCGTACATCGTCATGGAGTACGTCGAGGGGCAGCCACTCGGCTCCGTACTCCAGTCGGACATCCAGCAGTACGGCGCGATGCCGGCCGACAAGGCCCTCAAGGTGACGGCCGATGTGCTCGCCGCCCTGGAGAACAGCCACGAGATGGGCCTGGTCCACCGCGACATCAAGCCCGGCAACGTGATGATGACCAAGCGTGGCGTGGTCAAGGTCATGGACTTCGGCATCGCACGCGCCATGCAGTCCGGGGTCACCTCGATGACCCAGACCGGCATGGTCGTCGGCACGCCGCAGTACCTCTCCCCCGAGCAGGCGCTGGGCCGCGGCGTGGACGCGCGGTCCGACCTGTACTCGGTCGGCATCATGCTCTTCCAGCTGCTCACAGGGCGCATCCCGTTCGACGCGGACTCGCCGCTGGCCATCGCGTACGCGCATGTCCAGGAGGAGCCCGTCGCTCCGTCAACCATCAACCGATCCATCTCCCCGGCGATGGACGCGCTCGTCGCGCGGGCTCTGAAGAAGAACCCGAACGAGCGCTTCCCCAGTGCCGCGGCCATGCAGGACGAGATCGCCCGCGTGCTGAACGCAAGCGGGCCGGCGGGCGCTCCGGTGATCATCGGCGGAGGTGCGCCGGCGAACAGTGGCTCGGGCGTCGGCTCGGCGGTCTTCCCACCCGTGGACCAGGGAACCCCCGCCCCGCAGAGCGTGCACACGCCGTACCAGCCCCAGCCGCAGCACCACCAGCCCGGCCCCTACGGGCCGCCCACCCCCAGCCACGGTTACGGCTACCCGCAGACGGCGCAGCCGTACGGGGCCCCGGCCCCTCTGGGCGGGCAGACGCCGCCTCCGTACACGCTGTCCGCGCAGCCCACGGGCGGCAACGGCGGTTCCAGGTCCAACATGCCGGTCGTCGTGGGGTCGATCGTGGTCGCACTCGTCGCGATCGGCGGCCTCATCGCCTTCCTGAACATGGGCGGCGACTCGAACAACGGCAAGGGCGGCGACCCGGACTCCAGCGCGTCCACGGTGGCGGGGGAGCACAAGCCTCCGGAGCGCAACCGGACGATGGAAACCGAGGAGTGCACGGACCCGCCCGAGGACACGGACGACCCGGCGAAGGTCCAGGCGCCGAACTTCATCTACAAGGACATCCTCTCCGCGAGGGCGTGTGCCGACGCGGCCGGCTGGACGGTCAAGGTCATCGAGGTGGAGGGCAACACCTACGCGGAGGACCAGGTCATCGACCAGTTCCCGACCTCGGGTGCGGCCGTGTCCGAGCGGGGTGCCCACTTCGAGCTGCGGATCGCGACCGGCGACCCGGCCTGACGCCTGCCGGCGGCCCGCTGCGGGCCGTGCCGGAAGCCCTGGCCCGGCGTCTGCGGCGGCCTGCTGCGGGCCGTGCCTACGGCCCCGGCCCTCTGTCTGCCGATGTGGGTCCGCCCTCGTGTCCGCTGCCGTGCCCGGGATGCCGGGCCCCTCGACGCGTGTGACGCTGATCTCATGCCTCCGGGACTCCTGGCTTCACGGTCGTCACGATGCGTGGCCTGTCTGGTGATGGCGGCCGGAGTGGCCATCGGGCCCGTCGCCGTCGGGCCCGTCGTCGCCGGGCCGGTCGCCGTGGCGTACGGGGGCGGCCGGTCCTCCGTGGCCCTCCCCGTGCACGAGCCGCCGGCGCACGAGCCGGCGGTGCGAGGTCACCCGGCGTCCGCCCTGTCAGCCGGTGCCCCCGGCCCGTCGTCGCGCTCCCCGCGCTCCCCGCGCTCTCCCGGCGCGAGTCCGTCCGCCGAGGACTCCCCCATGGCCGGAAGACAGGCGGGCAAGGGCCGGGCCCGGCCGGGGCGGTCCCTGACACCCGGGGAGCTCGCGCGCTCCGAGGTCGCGGGCGACGAGGTACCACCGGAGGCGGACCCGGACGACGTGCCCGCGTTCACGCCGCCGCCCGGCGCGTTCCCGGAACCCGGGCGGGCCGCACGGCAGCGCCGGGCGCTCGAGGAACGCACCGCCCAGCAGATGCCGCAGCTTTCGCTGGGCAGCGGCATCATCCTGGTCGGGCTGGGCCTGGGGTTCCTCGCCTTCCGCGTACGCCGCACGGCCTGACGCGGCCCGGCAGCCCGCACCTCCCCCGCGCGGCACGTGCGGGACGGAGTGGGGCCGCGTTCACCCGGGCCGGGAACGGCATCTACCGGCCGCCATCACCACCGGTCTCCCGAAAGGCCGGCGCGCATGTGGACCCCACCACCTCAGCGCGGCGGGCGCGCCTCCCGGCGTGCGGCGTACCTCTCCGGATCCCGGTGTGTGGTGGCCGCCCCCGGTGCGTGGTGATCGCCCTCACGGGCGTGCTCCTCGGCAGGTTGCGGGCATCGTGGCGCGCCGTCCCGGTGGCATGACCGCGTCGTAGGCGAGCCGTCCCGGTGGCGTGACCGGCTGCTCGGTGCCCTCGGAAAAGGTGGATCATCCCTTTCCGGGGGCACCACCGTGTCGGGCAACAGGTGTGGGAGACAATGGCGACATGGAGATGCCGAGGAATGACCGGTCGCAGGAGCACCCCCAGGTCCTCGTGGTGGGGCAGGACGGAATGGCTGTCGGCGGCGGAGGCAGTGACGACGAGGCGCGCGAGGTCCCGGTGACGGAGATGGTCGAACAGCCCGCCAAGGTCATGCGCATCGGCAGCATGATCAAGCAGCTTCTGGAGGAGGTCAGGGCGGCTCCTCTCGACGAGGCGAGCCGGGTGCGGCTCAAGGAGATCCACGCGAGCTCGGTGAAGGAGCTCGAGGACGGGCTGGCGCCCGAGCTCGTGGAGGAGCTGGAGCGGCTCTCGCTGCCGTTCACCGAGGAGTCCGTTCCCTCCGAGGCCGAGCTGAGGATCGCGCAGGCCCAGCTGGTCGGCTGGCTCGAGGGCCTGTTCCACGGGATCCAGACCGCTCTGTTCGCACAGCAGATGGCTGCACGGGCGCAGCTGGAGCAGATGCGCCGCGCGCTTCCTCCGGGTGCGATCCACGAGGACGAGGAAGGCGGCACGGACCCGCACGGTCCTGCGCGCTCCGGTCCTTACCTGTAACCACCACGCCCAGTACGCGGGCACAACAGCGCGCAAGCAAGCGGCGGGCGGCGTACAACGCGCCGGGGCCCGGCACACCTCGCGTGTGCCGGGCCCCGGCGCGTATCCCGTTGTGCGGGGCGCCCGGCCTCGGACGCCGGGACGCGGACCGGCGCTCGTCCGGCCGTCCGCCTTCCGGCCGCCGTTCCTCAGGCCGTCGGGGTGAGCAGGAGTACCTTGCCGACGTGGGTGCTGGACTCCAGGACCCGATGGGCCTCCGCCGCTTCCGCCATCGGCATCGTGCGGTCCACGACGGGCTTGACGACGCCCTCCGCGATGAGCGGCCAGACGTGCTCGCGTACCGCGGCGATGATCGCGGCCTTCTCGGCGAGCGGCCGCGCGCGCAAGGACGTGGCCGTGACGGCGGCCCGCTTGCTCAGCAGAGCGCCCAGATTCAGCTCGCCCTTGGCTCCACCCTGCAGGCCGATGATCGCGAGCCGGCCGTTCACCGCCAGGGCCCGCACATTGCGGTCCAGATACTTCGCCCCGACGATGTCGAGGATGACGTCGGCCCCCGCGCCGTCCGTCGCCCTGCGCAGCTCGTCGACGAAGTCCTGCTCGCGGTAGTCGATGAGGATGTCGGCGCCGAGCTCCTTGCACCGTGCCAACTTCTCGGGCCCGCCCGCGGTCACCGCGACCCGTGCGCCCACGGCCTTGGCGAGCTGGATCGCCATCGTTCCGATGCCGCTGGAGCCGCCGTGGACGAGCAGGGTCTCGCCGGGCCGCAGGTGGGCCACCATGAAGACGTTGGACCAGACAGTGGCGGTGACCTCGGGGAGCGCGGCGGCCACCGCGAGATCGATTCCGTCCGGCACCGGCAGCAGCTGACCGGCCGGGACGGCCACCTTCTCCGCGTAACCACCGCCCGCCAGCAGCCCGCACACCTCGTCACCCACCGACCACCCGGTCACGCCCGGGCCGAGTGCCGCGACGCGGCCCGCGCACTCCAGGCCGGGATACGGGGATGCGCCGGGCGGTGGGTTGTAGAAGCCCTGACGCTGCAGTACGTCGGCCCGGTTGACCGCGCCGGACACGACCTCGACGAGGACTTCGCCGTCGCCTGGTACGGGATCGGGGACCTCGGTCCAGACGAGCGCCTCGGGGCCACCGGGTTCGGGGATCGTGATCGCATACATGGCCGCGAGGCTACTCCGTACCCGCTTCCGGGCGGGGTCCGACCTGCCTGGGCCCCGTGCCCGCGTCCCGTCTCCTCACGATCTCTGGTTGGACTGCGGCGGCTGGATCGTCGGTGAGACGTGCAGCGGTGAGGCCCGCACGATCGTGATGACACGGTCGGTCAACTGCAGAGGGCTGGCGGCCGGGTCGTCGTAACCGAGCAGCCGGTGGCCGCGCAGGACGCTGACCACCAGGTCGTCGGTCTCACGCACGCTCTTGCCCACTTCGGCCTTTATCACCGGCCGCTCGATGAGGTCGAGACCGCTGCCCTGCTGGATGAGGTCCTCCATCACCGTGCCGGCGCTGGGACTGAGGACGGAAAGCCCCAGCAGGCGGCCTGCCGCGCTCGCGCTGGTGATCACGGCGTCGGCGCCTGACTGTCGCAGCAGTGGCGCGTTCTCCTCCTCACGCACGGCAGCAACGATCTTCGCGCCACGGTTGAGCTGTCGTGCCGTCAGGGCGACCAGCACGGCGGTGTCGTCCCGCTGGGTGGCGATGATGATCTGACGTGCCTTCTGGACCTCGGCCCGCAGCAGCACGTCGCTGCGCGTCGCGTCGCCCAGCACGCCCACGAATCCCTCGGCGTTGGCGGCCTCGATCACCTTGCCGGCAGGATCGACAATGACGATCTGGTCCTTCTTCAGCCCCGTGGCACAGAGCGTCTGAATCGCCGAGCGGCCCTTCGTGCCGAAGCCGACGACAACTGTGTGTTCGCGCAAGTTGGTTCTCCAACGGTTCAGCCGGAAGTCCTCCCGAGTTCGTTCCGTCAGGACCTCGAGGGTGGTGCCGACCAGGATGATCAGGAACAGCACACGCAGCGGCGTCACCAGGATGACGTTGACGAGCCGCGCCGGATCGCTGTACGGGACGATGTCGCCGTAACCGGTCGTCGACAGCGTCACCGTCGCGTAGTAGATGGCGTCGAGGAGGTCGACCTTCCCGTCGGCGTTGTCGTGGTAGCCGTCCCGATCCGCCCAGACGATGAAGACCGTGGTGGCCAGCACCGCCAGAGCCATCGCCAGCCGCTTGGCGACCTGCCGCAGCGGCCGGTCGACCACCCGGCGGGGGAGGAGTACCCGGGTGGGCACCACGTGCTCGTCGGCGCGCCTGGCCATCGCGTCGTGGCCGGGAAGTTTCACGTGAAACACCCTTCCGTCCACGGCGTCGCCGAGGCCCACGGTAGATCGAGGATCTCCACCTCGGTGCCGGACCGTACCCCGCCCGGGGGCACCACAGCCAGCCCGTCGGCAGCTGCGATCCCCCGGAGCATCGCGGGACCGTTGTAATGCAGGGGCATCACGCTGTCACCGCGGTGGACCACGGGGACGAGCCGGGTGTCGTGCGGATGTCCGTGCACTTCCTCGTGCACGGGCGCCCGGAACGGCTCCTGGGCGGACCGGCCGGCGATCCCCCGGAGCAAGGGCTCGGCCAGCGTCAGCAGTCCGGACACGGCCGCGAGGGGATTGCCGGGCAGTCCGACCAGGTAAGGGCCCCCTTCAGCGAGCCGCGCCAGGAGCATGGGATGGCCGGGTCGCACTGCCACTCCGTCGACCAAGAGCTCTGCCCCGGCCTCGGCGAGGACGGGATGGACATGGTCGACGGGTCCGGCCGCGGTGCCACCCGTCGTGACGATCAGGTCGGCGTCCGATGTAGTGAGGGCTCGGCGGAGGGCTTCCGCGTCATCGCCGAGGCGCCTGGGTGGCGTGACCTCCGCCCCCAGAGCTCGGAGCCAAGGGCCCAGCATCGGGCCGAGGGCGTCCCGGATGAGGCCCTCGCGGGGCAGGCCGGCTGTGAGCAGCTCATCACCCAGGACGAGGACCTCGACGCGAGGCCGAGGCACGACGACCAGAGCGTCGTAGCCCGCCGCGGCCGCCAGTCCGAGGACGGGCGGGGTCACAAGGGTTCCGACGGGAAGAAGCCGGTCACCGGAACGGCATTCCTGACCCCGAGGGCGGATGTCCTGGCCGGGAACCACGTTGCGAGTCGCGTGCAGCAGCCCCTTGGCCTCGTCCGCGCGCGCATGTTCGGTGCGGATGACGGCAGTGGCGTCGGCGGGGATGCGGGCTCCGGTGGCGATCCGTACCGCCGCGCCGTCCGGGAGCGGTGCCGCTGTGCCCCGCCCCGCGAGGAGGCCTTCGCCTTCACGCACGGACCACGGGCCCGGCCCTGCGACCACCCAGCCGTCCATGGCGGATGTGTCGAAGGACGGCAGATCGGTGAGGGCTGCCACGGCCTCGGCCAGGACGTGCCCGAGTGCCCGGTCCAGTGGGAGTCGGTGAGCGGCGCGCGGGGCGGCCCGGCCGAGCCGCTCGGCCACGGCACGCGCGCCGGTCCAGGAAGCGGAGGCGTGCGGGGAGGAGGAGTCCGGCGACGCGGAGGGGGAGGAGCCCGGCGCGGAGGGGGAGGAGCCGCGTGCCGGTGAGGTCCGGAAGCGGCTGCGCGAGTCCGGGGGAGCGTCGGAGGAAGGGACGGGCCCGCCCGACGCCGGTGGCGTGCTGGGGCCGTGGGGTTCGGACCGTCCCGGCGCGGAGTGCGCGACCGGTGCCTGGCGTCCGACCAGAGCCAGAGCCTGTTCGACTGCCCGCTCCTCCTCGGCGGCGCGGGCTTCCGCGGCCGCGCGGATCGCCTCAGCGGCGTGGAACTCCTCTGCGGCGCCGACCGGGTCGGCCGCGTGCCCAGGATCGGCGGCACGGCCCCGCGGGGCGGAGGCGGTCGACCGCCTGCCCGGCGGGCCCGACGGGCGGGGCTCTCCTGCCTCGCCTCCTCGCGCTGTCACGGCGTACCGGTCCCGCTGCCGGCCTCCGTCTCTTCCTCCCACCGGAGGGCCAGCGCGGTGGCCTTCCGGGCCGCGTCCGCCACGGCGGCGGCTGCGGCCTCCGGGCTCGCTCCGCTGCTCGCCTTCGCCGCCGCGTACCCCACCAAGAAGGTGGTCAGCGGTGCGGCAGGCCGGGCGACGCCGTGCGCGGCATCACGGGCGAGGTCGAGCAGGACGCCGGTGTCGACGTCGAGTTCGATGCCCAGTTCGTTCTTGACTGTGGTGATCCATTCGTCCAGCACGGTCCCATGGTCCCTGATACGCGCCCTGGCGGCAGCAAGGTCGTCCCAGGTGTCGCAGTCGAACGAGGCGAGAGGCCCCGCCTCGACCCGGCCCAGGTCCAGTTCGGCCGTCAGCAACCGCAACGGCAGTCCGGCGAGGCCGCCGTGTTCCGTGGCGAGGAGGGCGAGTTCGCGGCGCAGCGGCTCGGCGCGGTAGCCCGCCAGGAGTGGCTGGTCCCGGCCGTCCTGGTCGGTGCACACAACTCCTTCGCCGGCTCCCGTACCGACTGCGTCCAGCAACGAGCGGACGGTGGCCTCGTCGAGGAACGGCAGGTCCGCAGAGAACACGAGAACGGTTTCCGCGGTCGTGTGCCGCACCCCGGCGCCGAGCGCCGCCAACGGCCCTCCGCCCGGTGGCTCTTCTCGCGCCCAGATGACCGGACGCGTGGTGGGCCTGCGCCCGCCCACCACGACGGTGGTCCGAGCGTTGGCGCACGCGGCGAGCACCCGGTCCAGAAGCGCCCGGCCGCCCACCCGGAGCCCGGGCTTGTCGGCTCCCCCGAGCCGCTTGGCGGCTCCCCCGGCAAGGACGATGGCGTCATACGCGGTCATGCCCCGAGTATGCGGGGCATCCGCTCGCCCCGATCGCCTCGGGGCTGAACTCGTTCCCCCGCAACCGGCGCCGAGGAGCTGGGGAGGCCGAAGTGCCGGGAGGCCGGATGCCGGGGAGCCGGAGAGCCGGGGAGCCGGGGAGCCGGGGAGGCTGTACAGCTCTGGCCGACCACGGCCACCGGCGTCTCCGAAAACCAGGCCCGGCCAGGAACACGGCCCGGCCGGGCCGGGCCGACCTGGTCGTGTCCGACCCCGCCGGAGCCGCGTCCAACCCCGAAGATCCGTGCGCGACCCTCGCCGAAGCCGGGTCCGACCCCGCTGGAGCCGTGTGCGCCCTCCGCCGGGAGCCGCGTCCGCTCACAACGTACGCAGCAGCACCGCCGGTTGTTCCACACAGTCGGCCACGTACCGCAGGAAGCCACCCGCGGTGCCGCCGTCACAGACTCGATGGTCGAAGGTGAGCGAGAGCTGGACGACCTGACGCACGGCCAGCTGCCCTTCGTGCACCCAGGGCTTCGGCACGATGCGGCCGACCCCGAGCATCGCCGCTTCCGGGTGGTTGATGATCGGTGTCGAGCCGTCGACACCGAACACCCCGTAGTTGTTCAGCGTGAACGTCCCGCCCGTCAGATCGGCGGGGGTCAGCTTCCCCGCCCGCCCCGCCTCGGTCAGCCGGCTGATCTCCGCGCCCATCGACTCCACATTGCGGGCATGCGCCCCGCGGACGACGGGTACCACCAGTCCCCGTTCGGTCTGGGCGGCGAATCCCAGGTGGATCTCCGGCAACCGTACGATCTCGCGGGCTTCGGCATCCACCGTGGCGTTGAGCTCGGGGAACCGGGCCAGAGCGGCCGTGCAGATACGGGCCAGCAGCGCGAGGACCGACACCTTCGGCGCGGCGGCTCCGCCACCGGCGCCGTTCATGGCGGCCCTCGCCGCCATCAGTTCGGTGGCATCGGCGTCGACCCAGCACGTGGCGTCCGGAATCTCCCGCCGGCTGCGCGCCAGTTTGTCAGCGACCGCGCCACGCACGCCGCGCAGCGGGACGCGCTCACCTGCCGCCTCAGCGACCGGACCGGCCACCGGGGCCGCTGCGGTGGCAGAACGCCCCGCGTCGCCCTTGATCGCGGATTCGACATCGGTGCGGAGGATCAGCCCGTCCCGCCCCGTACCCGTGATCTGCCGGAGGTCGAGTCCGTGTTCCCGCGCGAGCTTCCGTACCAATGGAGAAACGACAGCGACGGGCCCCCGTGTCTCCTCCGCGGCAGGAGCAGGATCGGCAACCGGCGTCGCCGCGGGCACCGAGGCAGGTGCCGGTGCGGAACGCGCGACCGCGGGGGCAGCCGTCACAGGCGTGGGCCTGACCCGGCGGCGCCGCGCGGCAGGAGCTCCCGTGCCGTAGCCCACCAGTACGTTGCCTGACGACTCGCCCGCCGGCTCGGGCCCGGTACCGGAAGCCGGCTCCGGGGCCGGCCCGGCAGCTTCTCGGCCCGTCCCTGGGGACGTCGATCCGACCGCCACGGTCAGCAGCGGGGCTCCGACGGGAAGCTCCGCGCCCTCCTCGCCGAACCTCGCCGTCACCACACCCCCGTACGGGCACGGCACCTCCACCATCGCCTTGGCCGTCTCGACCTCGACGACCGGCTGGTCGATGGCGACCACGTCGCCGACCTCCACCAGCCAGCGCACGATCTCCGCCTCGGTCAGTCCCTCGCCGAGGTCCGGCAGCTTGAATTCGAGCACCTGCGCCATCAGCTCTCGGCCTCCCACTGAAGACGGGCCACCGCGTCGAGCACCCGGTCCACGCCCGGCAGATGGTGGCGCTCCTGCATCGGCGGTGGGTACGGGATGTCGAATCCGGCTACACGCAGCACCGGAGCCTCCAGGTGGTGGAAGCACCTCTCGGTGACCCGCGCCGCGATCTCGCCGCCCGGTCCACCGAACCCGGAGGATTCATGAACGACCACCGCACGCCCTGTGCGCCGCACCGACGCGGCGACGGTCTCGTCGTCGAACGGCACCAGCGACCGCAGGTCGACCACTTCGAGGTCCCAGCCTTCGGACGTGGCGGCCTCCGCCGCCTCCATGCACACCGGGAGTGACGGCCCGTAGGTGATCAAGGTGGCGCTGCGGCCCGGGCGGCGCACCACTGCCCGTCCGATCGGCTCCACCGCTGCCGGCGCCTCCGGTGACCAGGCCGCCTTGGACCAATAGAGCCGCTTGGGCTCCAGGAAGACCACGGGATCGTCGGAGGCGATCGACTCCCTCAGCAGTCCGTACGCGTCCTCGACCGTGGCCGGCGTGACGACGTGCAGGCCCGGCGTCGCCATGTAGTAGGCCTCGGAGGAGTCGCTGTGGTGCTCGACGCCGCCGATTCCCCCGCCGTACGGCACCCGTACCGTGATCGGCAGGGGCATCGCACCCCCGGTGCGGTTCCTCATCTTGGCGACATGACTGATCAGCTGTTCGAACGCCGGGTAGGCGAAGGCGTCGAACTGCATCTCCACCACGGGCCGCAGTCCATACATCGCCATGCCGACGGCGGCGCCCAGAATGCCCGCCTCGGCCAGTGGTGTATCCGTACACCGGTCGTCGCCGAACTCCTTGGCCAGCCCGTCGGTGACCCTGAAGACCCCGCCGAGGGTGCCGACGTCCTCGCCGAGGACGTGCACCGTCGGGTCCGCGGCCATGGAGTCGCGCAGCGCGCGCCCGAGTGCCTGCGCCATCGTGGCGGGCCTGACCGAGCCGGTCCGCTCACCGACGGCTGCCGCAGCCGTGGTCATCGCCTCTCCTCCGCGCCGCTCTCGTCGTGCCCGGCCTCCAGCTCGGCCCTCAGCCGGGCAGCCTGCTCACGCAGTTGCTCGGTCTGCTGCTCGTAGACGTGGGTGAACATGTCCATCGGGTCGAGCACCGGATCGGCATTCATCTGCTCACGCAGTCCTGCGGCCATCCGCTCGGCCGCCTCCCGAACCGCCCCGATGCGCTCCTCGTCCAGCAGTCCCCGCCCGGTCAGAGCACGCTCCAGCAGCTGGATCGGGTCGTGCGCACGCCAGGCCTCCACCTCGCTGTCACCGCGGTACCGGGTGGCGTCGTCGGCATTCGTATGGGCTTCCATGCGGTAGGTGACCGCCTCGACCAGCGTCGGCCCTTCGCCGCGCCTGGCCCTCGCCACCGCTTCACCCAGGACCTGGTGCACCGCGACCGCGTCGTTGCCGTCGACCAGCCGGCCTGGCATCCCGTACCCCAC
This sequence comes from Streptomyces sp. B1I3, assembly GCF_030816615.1. Classification (NCBI taxonomy): domain Bacteria; kingdom Bacillati; phylum Actinomycetota; class Actinomycetes; order Kitasatosporales; family Streptomycetaceae; genus Streptomyces; species Streptomyces sp. B1I3. Next base: position 4,121,250 of record NZ_JAUSYD010000001.1, on the reverse strand, counting down.
GGCCTTGTGGGCGAGGGACGGCGCAGCGGTCTGCTTGGCCAGTGGCACGGAGATGGCGAAGCCGTTGTTCTGCACGAGGAAGACGACCGGAGCTCGCCAGACGGCCGCGAAGTTCAGCGCCTCGTGGAAGTCGCCCTCGCTCGTCCCGCCGTCACCCACCATGGCGAGCGCCACCACATCGTCACCCTTGAGCCGCGCCGCGTGAGCCAGGCCCACCGCGTGCGGCAGCTGGGTGGCCAGCGGGGTGCACAGCGGGGCGATGCGGTGCTCGCGCGGGTCGTATCCGGTGTGCCGGTCTCCGCGCAGCAGGGTCAGTGCATCGACCGGGTCCAGGCCACGCGCCACGGCGGCAAGCGTGTCCCGGTAACTGGGAAAGAGCCAGTCACGCTCCTCCAGGACGAGCGCCGCCGCGACCTCGCAGGCTTCCTGGCCGGTGCTGGACGGGTACACGGCGAGCCGGCCCTGTTTGGTCAGGGCGGTGGCCTGGGCGTTGTACCTCCGGCCTCGCACCAGCTCGGCGTAGAGGCGCAGCAGCAGCTCGGGATCCGCTTCGGCTGCGGCTTCCGTGCCGAGCACCCGGTACGGCTCGGGGTCCGGGAGCAGCGGCGCGGGGTCGGTGAGCGGCTTCCAGGCCGGGGGCGGCGTGGGCCGGTAAGCGGCCGTGCCGGGCAGCTCTTGGACCGTCATGAGAAGCACCTCCTGGCATCGCGATAGATCGAGGGGTGTCGAAATCTGCAGGAATGTCGAGGCGGGAGTGAGGCGCCTGGGTGGTGGGCCCCACCTACCGATTGTTCGGTCGTGGACGCATTTTGGCTACAGGCGCCGTCAGCCTGTGGACAAACGGTTCTCCACAGCCTGGGATAGGGGCAGGTCGTCCACAACAGGGAGGCACGGGCAGATGGCCGCTGAACAAATGGCCGACGGCGGCGGCGATCCCGGCCAGGCACCGCCCGCCCGGCCGCTCGACCCGGTCGACCGCGACATCCTCCGCATACTGCAGACGGACGGCCGCGCCTCGATACGCGCCGTCGCCGAGCGCGTCCACGTGTCGCGCGCCAACGCCTACGCCCGCATCAACCGACTCGTCGAGGACGGGGTGATCCGCGGCTTCAGCGCCCGGGTCGATCACGAACGGGCGGGGCAGGGAGCCTCTGCGTACATCACGCTGAAGATCGTCCAGAACTCGTGGCGCACCGTGCGCGAGCAGCTTCAGGCACTGCCGGGCGCCACCCACATAGCGCTGGTCAGCGGCGACTTCGATGTCCTGCTCCTCGTGCACACGCCGGACAACCGGGCACTGCGGGAGCTGGTACTCACCAGGATCCAGGCCATACCGGAGGTGCTGTCCACCCGCACCCTGCTGGTGTTCGAGGAAACCGACCTCGGTCCGCACCCCGACCGGCCGGCCGAGCTCACCTAGGCCTGCCGGTCCCTGGCGGCCGACGCGGGACCGGGTGCGCCGAGCCTGTCGTGGCCGTGTGCGACGATCCCGATCAGCGGCTGGCCCGCATCCCCTCGAAAGCCAGCTGCACGACCGTGTCGGCCAGCTGCTCCTCCTCCGGTGATCCGCCCGGCTGCGGGCGGTACCACTCGACCAGGGAATTCACCATGCCGAAAAGCAGCCGGGTGGCCAGGCGTATGTCGACGTCGGCGCGGAGATCACCGTCCGTGACGGCGGCCTTGAGCAGCTCGGACACCCGCTGGTCGAACTCACGCCGCCGCTCCAGCGCCCAGCGCTCGGTCTTCGTGTTGCCCCGGACGCGCAGCAGCAACGTGACGTAGGGCAGTTCGCCCATCAGGACCTCGACGGTGCGGCGCGTGACGTACTCGACCCGTGCGATCGCCCGCCCCCGCGTCGCACCCGGCTCCTCGAGGATGCCGAACAGACCGTCGAGCGCACGGCTCACCGCACGGCGCAGCAGCTCTTCCTTGCCCGCCACATGGTGGTAGATCGACGACTTGGAGATGCCGGCCGCCTTGGAGAGGTGCTCCATGGACGTGCCGTCGTAGCCGCGCTCGTTGAAGACACGGACGGCAACGGTGAGGAGGGTTTCCGGTGTGTACGTGTCCCGCTTGGCCGTGGTCATGCCCGCGATCCTCCCCCATGAGTCATCCACAGGTTCCTTGGGGCCCCTTGTCCCGACCGATCGTTCGGTTACTCTAACTCCGTCCGCACATCCCTGCCCGGCTCGACGAGGAGTTGGTCCGTCATGGCCGCCGAGCTTTCCCCCGAGAAGCTGTCCGAGACCCACCGTCCGACGCTCGACCAGGCACTCGACGCGATCCGTACGCGCGCCTACTGGTCCCCGCACCCCGAGCATCCGAAGGCCTACGGCGAGGGCGGCCTCCCCGGCAGCCTGGGAGCGGCCGAGGGCAAGGCCGCGTTCGACGCCGTGCTGAACACCCGGCTGGACCTCGGTCAGCCCGGCACCGACGGCTGGACGGGCGGCGAGGTCTCGCCGTACGGGCCGGAGCTCGGCGTCGAGTATCCGCACGTCGACCCGGACGTCCTGCTCCCGGCGATGCACGCCGCCATGAGCGACTGGCGGGCGGCCGGGCCGGAGACCAGGGCCCTGGTCTGTCTGGAGATCCTCGCGAGGATCAGCGCCCGTACCCATGAGCTGGCCCACGCCGTCATGCACACGAGCGGGCAGGCGTTCGTGATGGCCTTCCAGGCGGGCGGCCCGCACGCGCAGGACCGCGGCCTGGAGGCCGTGGCGTACGCATACGCGGAGCAGACACGCACGCCGTCGGCCGCCGACTGGTCCAAACCCCAGGGCAAGCGAGATCCGCTCGAACTGCACAAGTCCTACACGGCGGTCGGCCGCGGCATCTCGCTGCTGATCGGCTGCAACACCTTCCCCACCTGGAACGGCTACCCGGGCCTCTTCGCCTCGCTGGCCACCGGCAATCCGGTGCTGGTCAAGCCGCACCCGCGGGCGGTGCTGCCGCTCGCGCTCACCGTCCAGCTGGCGCGTGAGGTGCTGAGCGAGGCGGGCTTCGACCCGAACCTCGTCGCGCTGGCCGCGGAACGGCCCGGTGAGGGCATCGCCAAGACCCTGGCGGTACGACCCGAGATCAAGATCATCGACTACACGGGTTCCACCGCCTTCGGTGACTGGCTGGAGGCCAACGCCAGGCAGGCCCAGGTCTACACGGAGAAGGCCGGCGTCAACACGATCGTCGTCGACTCCACCGACAACTACCGGGGCATGCTCTCCAACCTGGCCTTCTCCCTCTCCCTCTACAGCGGTCAGATGTGCACCACCCCGCAGAACCTGCTCATCCCCCGGGACGGCGTGACGACCGACGCGGGCCCCAAGACCTACGAGGACGTGGTGACGGACGTCGCCGAGGCCGTGAGCGGACTCCTCGGTGACGACGCCCGCGCCAACGGACTGCTCGGCGCCCTGGTCAACCCGGACGTGCAGGCGCGTCTTGAAGCGGCCGGGGAACTGGGCGAGGTCGCCCTCGCCTCCCGGGCGGTGGCCAACCCGGACTTCCCTGACGCGGTCGTGCGGACGCCGGTGCTCGTCAAGTTCGACGGCACCAAGCCCGACGACGGGGCCGCCTACCTCTCCGAGTGCTTCGGGCCGGTTTCGTTCGCGGTCGCCGTCGAATCGACGACCGCCGCACTCGACCTGCTGCGCCGCACCGTCCGGGAACAGGGCGCGATGACGGTGGGCGCGTACACCACGTCCCCGGAGGTGGAGCGGGCGGTGGAGGACGTCTGTTTCGACGAATCGGCTCAGCTCTCGCTGAATCTCACGGGCGGGGTGTACGTCAACCAGACCGCGGCGTTCTCCGACTTCCACGGCTCGGGCGGCAATCCTGCTGCCAATGCGGCCCTGTGCGACGGCGCGTTCGTGTCCAACCGTTTCCGCGTGGTGGAGGTCCGCCGCCAGGCCTGACGCACCGCCGCGTAGCGCCTTGCCCCGCCGTGGCAGCAAGGCGATGCGCGGCGGCCGGTGGAGCGGGGGCCGGGCGACGGTCCGCCCGTCACGCGCTCGGGGGCTCAGGAATATCCGCGTATCGCTGCACCCACGCATGCATGGCGATGGCCGCCGCCGCACCCGCGTTGATCGAACGTGTGGAGCCGAACTGCGCGATGGAGCACACCATCGTCGCGTGCTCGCGGGCTTCCTCCGTCAGCCCCGGGCCTTCCTGCCCGAACAGCAGCACGCACCGCCTGGGCAGTTCCGTGCGTTCCAGGGGCACGGCACCGGGAAGGTTGTCGATTCCGATGATCGGCAGCCCCTCGGCGGCCGCCCATGCGGTCAGGTCGGCGGTGTCCGGATGGTGACGCACGTGCTGGTAGCGATCGGTGACCATCGCGCCCCGCCGGTTCCAGCGCCGCCGGCCCACGATGTGGATCTCCTTGGCGAGGAAGGCGTTGGCCGTGCGCACCACCGAGCCGATGTTGAAGTCGTGGCCCCAGTTCTCCACCGCCACATGGAAGTCGTGCCGGCGCAGGTCGAGATCGGCGACGATCGCCTCGCGCGTCCAGTACCGGTAGGCGTCGCCCACATTGCGCCGGTCGCCCCGGGCGAGCAGCTCTGCGTCGTAGCGCTCGCCTTCTGGCCAGGGCAGCGGATGCGGGCCGACGCCGATCTCGTTGCCGTACCCGTCGTCGTACTGGATCGGCTCCGTGGACGCGTCGGTCCCGGTGGGCCGATCGGGCCCCTCGGACGGATCGGGGCCCGCTGCCACCTGGGGCTCTTCTGCACTACCGGTCTCGCTGGTCACCCGACGAGCGTATGGTCCCCGCCACCACCGCGGCGCAGGGGCTCCCTCTCGCCGTCCTCCGCCCGCCGCTGTCCCGGCAGCCGGACTCTTCCCGCAGCCCGGGAGACCAGCCGCTGCCGGCCGAACGTCACCTTGCCGCCCAGCCACACCAGGAAGACCGTCGGCAGGAAGACGGCGTCCGCGGCGATCATCGCCATGGAGAAGAAGGGCAGGCCGAGCAGCACGGCGATTCCGGCGTGCTCCCCGATCATGACGACCAGCAGGACGTTCTTGACCCGCCGGTTGAACAGGGTGAACGGGAAGGCGACCTGCACGATGACCGTGGCGTACGTCAGCACCATCACCACCAGAGCGCTGGACGCGAACAGGTTCGAGAGCTCCGGCCACGGGGTGAAGTAGTCCAGCTTGAGCGGATAGTAGAGCGCTGTACCGTCCTGCCAGCGGGATCCCTGGATCTTGTACCAGCCGGCGGTCGCGTAGATCAGGCAGACCTCGGCCATGATCACGAGGAGGGCGGCGCTGTGGGCGAGATTGGCCATGACGTCGAGCAGGGTGCGCAGCTCACGGTCGGGTGCGTAGCGGCTCATGGCCCACCAGAGACCGTTGCCCAGCCACAGCACCCACAGGAGCGACGGGAGCCACCAGGTGCCGCCGAGTCCGCTCGCCAGCGTGGCCGGCACCAGCACCGAACCGGACACGGCCCACAGGGCCGGGCCCGCGACGTCCATGGCCGGCCGGTGCCCTGCCGCGCGGCGTGCGGCGTCCCGTGCGGCCCGTCCCGCGTCCAGTGACCAGACACGGGCGCAGCGCGTGAGCACCAGGTAGACGGCCATCAGGTGGATGACGTTGTCACCGCCGTCCCCCATGAAGATGCTGCGGTTCTGCAGGGAGAGCACCCCCACCATGAACACGACGGACGTGGCGCGGGTCCGCCAGCCGACCATGAAGAGGGCCGCGGAGACCAGCGTGAGTCCGTAGACGGCCTCGAACCAGATCGCGCTGTCCGACCACATCAGGGCGGTGAAGGCTTCGTTGCCGGCGATGAGCTCCCGCGCCATGTCCCAACGCCACGGGCTGTCGGGGCCGTACAACTCGCGGCGGTGCGGGAACTCACGCAGCAGGAACAGCAGATACGTGGCGGAGACACCGATCCGGACGACGGCGCTCTGGTACGCGCCCAGCGGCGCCGCGGTGACGCGCTGGACAGCGCGGGAGAGGGAGTGGTCGGTGGTCGGCACGCCGCTGCGCGCCTCGACGGGGTCGCTCACTTCTCCCCCTCCTCCCCGCTCGACGCCTGATCCGTTCCGGCGTTGCCCGGAAGGTCCGACGGGGTCACGGTCCACCACGGGAGCACCCGGTAGTTCGGCTTCGTACCGATCTTCTCGTCGCTCCACGCCGGCGCACCGACAGAACGCACGGAGGACCGCACCTGGATCCGCTCGACCGTGCCCCCGTAGTCGTGCTCGGAGAGGCGGAGCATCACGATCCGGCGGATGTAGCGCTCGGAGAGTTCTCCGCGCAGGCCGTTGGGGCGGTTCTCGTCGTCGTGGGAGCCGGTGTAGAAGTCCCAGGCCCGGCGCAGTTCGTTCTGGTGGACGTGGCTGGGGAGCGGGTTGCCGCGGATCGCCTCGCCGTCCTCGTGGGAAAGACTCATCCAGCGCGTCGTGCTGCGGCCGTCCGAGCCGGCCACCTCTGCCCGCACGTGCACGGCGATGTTCTGCTGCAGCGGATTGGGAGCGAACAGCTTCCAGTTCTGCTCGAACTCCGGATAGATCCACGTGCTGATGGCCTCGCCGTGCTGCTTCGTCAGCGTGTTGGACGGGGCGACGTGCAGAAAGACCATGGCGAGGTGGACGCAGGCGGCCATCCCCAGCACGGACAGCGTCAGCGCCGCCACGATCTGGTAGGGAAGCGAGAGACCGGCTATGCCGCCACCCTCACGACACGGGGCTGCTCCCTGACCGACGGCCGACGTGCCGTCCGCCACCGGGTCCGGTCGGCTGTCCGGCCCGGCGCCAGGTATCACCGCGGGTTCGGCGTCCGCGTCCGCCGCGTGACCGCCGAGTTCCGAGTGCGGAACGGCTGTCCCGGGACCGCCGCTCGAAGTGGCGTCCCTTCGGCGCGACACCTCCGGCCAGGCGAGCTTCTCCTCGCTGCCGGCACGCCCACCGTGGTCCGCATCCATCCCGCCCCGATCACCGTCGATCACCGCTCAGTCATCCACAGGGTTGACACCCTACGGGCCTCCGACTCACCATTGAAGTCAAGGAACCGAACGATCGGTCGGTAGGGAGCCCGGGATGGCGACAGTGACTACGGACACGACGACGCAGGGAACGGCGGACGCGGCAGCGGCGGACGAGGCGCGCCTGGCGGCCTTCGACGCCGCTGTCGCGGCCGACGACCGGATCGAGCCGCGGGACTGGATGCCCGACGCGTACCGGGCCTCGCTGGTCCGCCAGATGGCGCAGCACGCGCACTCCGAGATCATCGGCATGCAGCCCGAGGCCAACTGGATCACGCGAGCGCCCTCGCTGCGCCGCAAGGCGATCCTGATGGCGAAGGTGCAGGACGAGGCCGGACACGGGCTGTACCTCTACAGCGCGACCGAGACCCTGGGCACCAGCCGCGAGGAGCTGCTCGACAAACTGCACGCCGGCCGGCAGCGCTACTCCTCCATCTTCAACTACCCGACGCTGACCTGGGCCGACGTGGGTGCGATCGGCTGGTTGGTGGACGGCGCCGCCATCACCAACCAGGTGCCGCTCTGCCGGTGTTCCTACGGGCCCTACGCCCGCGCGATGGTCCGGATCTGCAAGGAGGAGTCCTTCCACCAGCGTCAGGGGTACGAACTGCTGCTCGCCCTCAGCCGGGGGACGCCCGCCCAGCACGAAATGGCGCAGGACGCGGTGAACCGCTGGTGGTGGCCGTCACTCATGATGTTCGGCCCCCCCGACGACGCCTCGGCGCACTCGGCGCAGTCGACGGCCTGGAAGATCAAGCGCCACTCCAACGACGAATTGCGACGGCGCTTCGTCGACATCTGTGTCCCCCAGGCGCAGGCGCTCGGCCTCACCCTCCCCGACCCCGACATCCGGTGGAACGAGGAGCTCGGGCAGCACGACTACGGAGCGATCGACTGGACGGAGTTCCAGGAGGTCCTCAAGGGCAACGGCCCCTGCAACGAAGAGCGGATCGCCCAGCGTCGCAGGGCCCACGAGGAGGGCGCCTGGGTCCGCGACGCAGCGTCGGCATACGCAGACAGACACGCGGCACGGCCCAGGACGTCCGGGGCGACCGCAGAGGCCGTGGAGGCGACCGCATGAGCAGCTCGACCGACTGGCCCCTGTGGGAGGTGTTCGTGCGCTCCCGTCGCGGGCTGTCCCACACCCACGCGGGCAGCCTGCACGCGCCGGACGCCCAGATGGCCCTGCGCAACGCCCGGGATCTGTACACACGCCGCTCGGAGGGCGTCTCGCTGTGGGTGGTGCCGTCGACGGAGATCACCGCCTCCTCGCCCGACGAGAAGGACTCCTTCTTCGAACCGGCCGGGGACAAGCCCTACCGTCACCCCACGTTCTACGAGATCCCCGAAGGGGTGAAGCACCTGTGACCGCCGCCCTCGCCCTCGGCGACGACGCGTTGGTGCTTTCGCACCGTCTGGGGGAGTGGGCGGGTCACGCCCCCGTCCTGGAAGAGGAAGTGGCCCTCGCCAACATCGCCCTGGACCTGCTGGGCCAGGCGCGGATGCTGCTCTCGTTCGTCGGGGACGAGGACGAGCTGGCGTTCCTCCGCGAGGAGCGGTCCTTCCGCAACGTCCAGCTCGTGGAGCAGCCGAACGGCGACTTCGCCCACACCATGGCGCGCCAGCTCTACTTCTCGGTCTACCAGCACCTGCTGTACGGGCAGCTGGCCGCCGGGACAGGCGAGTTCGCCGACCTTTCGGCGAAGGCCGTCAAGGAGGTCGCCTACCACCGTGACCACGCCGAGCAGTGGATCCTGCGGCTGGGAGACGGCACGGCCGAGAGCCACGGTCGCATGCAGGCCGGTCTGGACGCCCTGTGGCGGTTCACCGGCGAGCTGTTCGAACCGGTCGAGGGCCTGGACGTCGACTGGACGTCGCTGCGGAGCGATTGGGCGACCGCCGTCGGCTCCGTGGTCGAGCGGGCCACCCTGGCCCTCCCCTCGGGCCCACAGGCCGGGGCGTGGACCGCGGGGGCCGGCCGGCAGGGACTGCACACCGAGCCGTTCGGGCGGATGCTCGCCGAGATGCAGCACCTGCACCGCAGCCACCCGGGGGCGTCATGGTGACGGAGACCCTGCTGGAACAGGAGCTCCACCGGCTCGCGGGCTCGGTACCTGACCCCGAGCTGCCGGTCCTCACCCTGGACGAGCTCGGGGTGCTCCGCGGCGTGCGGATGGAAGGGCCCGGCCGCGTCACGGTTCAGCTCACACCGACCTATACGGGCTGCCCGGCGATCGAGAGCATGTCCGCCGACATCGAGCGGGTACTGCACGACCACGGCGTGCCCGAGGTCTCCGTGGTCATCGTGCTGGCTCCGGCGTGGTCGACGGACGACATCAGTGACGACGGGCGTCGCAAGCTGGCGGAGTTCGGCATAGCGCCACCACGCCCCCAGGGCGGGCCGTCCGGGCCGGTGCCGCTGACTCTCTCGGTGCGCTGCCCGCACTGCGGCTCCACGGACACGGAGCTGTTGAGCCGGTTCTCCTCCACGGCGTGCAAGGCGCTGCGCCGTTGCGTGGACTGCCGTGAACCGTTCGACCACTTCAAGGAGTTGTAGATGTTCCATCCGCTCCGGGTCAGCGCGATCGAACGGATCACGGACGACGCGGTGGCCGTCACCTTCGCCGTACCGCCCGCGCTGCGCGAGACCTTCCGCCACACCCCGGGCCAGCACCTGAATGTGCGCTACAGCGTCGGTGGCGAGGAGATGCGCAGGTCGTACTCGATCTGTGCGCCTGCCACCGAGCAGCCGGACCCCCCGGTGCTGCGGGTGGGCATCCGCATGGTCGACGGCGGCGCGTTCTCCACGTACGCCCTCAAGGAACTGGCGGTCGGTGACGAGGTGGAGGCCATGCCTCCGACGGGCCGCTTCGTCCTTGCTCCCCGCCCTGGCCACTTCGCGGCGATCGTCGGGGGCAGCGGCATCACGCCGGTGCTGTCGATCGCGGCGACGCTGCTGGCCCGGGAGCCCGACGCCCGGTTCTGCCTGATCCGCAGCGACCGGACAGCGGCCTCGACGATGTTCCTCGACGAGGTGGCGGACCTCAAGGACCGCTATCCGGACCGCTTCCAGCTGGTGACCGCGCTGTCCCGTGAGGAGCAGGCCGCAGGGCTGCCCTCCGGCCGACTCGACCGCGGACGGCTCAGCGGGCTGCTGCCCGCGCTGGTGTCCGTGCCCGATGTGGAGGGCTGGTTCCTGTGTGGGCCGTTCGGCCTGGTCCGGGAGGCCGAGGGTGCCCTGCGGGCGCTCGGCGTCGACCGGTCCCGCATCCACCAGGAGATCTTCCACGTGGCCGACGAGAAGGCGGCCACGCCGACGGCCGCCCGGGCAACCACTCCGGCGGAGAGCACGCTCACGGCCACGCTCGACGGACGCTCCGGAAGCTGGCCGGTCCAGGACGGCGAATCGCTGCTGGACACGGTCCTGCGAAGCCGCTCGGACGCCCCTTACGCCTGCAAGGGCGGCGTCTGCGGTACGTGCCGCGCCTTCCTGGTGTCGGGCGAGGTGCGGATGGACCGCAACTTCGCGCTGGAACCCGAGGAGACGGGGGCGGGCTTCGTGCTCGCCTGCCAGTCGCATCCCGTCACCCCGGAGGTGGAGATCGACTTCGATCGCTGACGGTCCGCGTACCACCGGGCCCCTCCGGCCGCCCAGCCTGAGCGCGGGCCCGGGCCCGTACGTCCGCGCCCGGCCGCCCGAACAGTCGGCACGGGCTGAAGGGCCCGGACGCGAGCTCGAGGTTCCAGGACGGGATCGCAAGCTCGAGGCCCCGGGACGCGATCGCGAGCTTGGGGCTCCAGGACGGGATCGCGAGCCTGAGGTTCCAGGTACGGGACCGCCGCGAGCTAGAGGTTCAGGCACGGGATCCGGGGTTCCGGACGTGGGCCGAGGCCGACCAAAGGGCTGACAGTGCTCCCGTGCCCGCCGTCGGCCCTCGGCCGTGCCCGCCATCGACCCTCGGTCGGCGCCCGGGTTGCCCCGGCCGCCCAGCCCTCCGGGCCCGGCCCCGCTCTCGCCCCCGTCCCGAGGACGGGGGCCGGACGTCACAGGACGAAGGCGGGCTTCCCGCTGTCCGTGACCATCGGACGCCCTGCGCCGTCCCAGGCCAGCATCCCGCCGTCGATGTTCACCGCGTCGATGCCCTGCTGCACCAGGTACTGGGTGACCTGGGCGGAGCGGCCACCGACACGGCACATCACGTGGACGCGCCGCCCGTCGTCGGCCGCTTCGGTCAGCTCACCGATGCGGCTCACGAAGTCGCTCATGGGGATGTGCAGCGCCCCGTCGACGTGCCCGGCCGCCCATTCGTCGTTCTCCCGCACGTCCAGCACGAAGCCGTCCGACGGCACCGCCGCGACATCCACCGAGGGCAGCGGAGCGAAATTCATGGGTCATGCCTTCTCTCGTACGTACGCGCCAGGTCACGGGAAACGCTACTGCACCAGCTCCGTCAGCTCGGCCTCGCGCTGGGCGACGTCGGCCAGAAGCTTCTCCGCGATGTCGTCCAGCAGCCTGTCGGGGTCGTCCGGCGCCATCCGCAGCATGGAGCCGATCGCGCTCTCCTCCAGCTCCTGTGCCAGGGCCGACAGCAGTTCCTTACGGCGACTCAGCCACTCCAGCCGGGCGTAGAGCTCCTCGCTCTCGCTCAGCTGGAACTCCGGCGCGACCGGCCCGGCCGCCCACTCCGCGGCCAGTTCCTGCAACAGCGCGACGTCGCCACGTCCGTATGCCGCGTTGACGCGCGCGATGAACTCATCGCGCCTGGCCCGCTCCGTCTCGTCCGGTGCCAGGTCCGGGTGGGACGTGCGGACCAGCTCCCTGTACAGCTTGCGCGCCTCCTCGCTCGGCCTGACGCGCTTCGGCGGCCGGACGGGCTGCTCGGTGAGCATGGCCGCCGCCTCCGGCGACAACCCGTCGGAGTCCATCCAGTCGTGGAAGAGTTCCTCGACCCCCGGCATCGGCATGACGATCGCCCGGGCCTCCTGGGCCTTGCGCAGATCCTCCGGATCGCCCGTCCTCGCGGCCCGCGCCTCCGCGATCTGCGCGTCGAGCTCGTCCAGACGCGCGTACATCGGGCCGAGCTTCTGGTGGTGCAGCCGGGAGAAGTTCTCGACCTCGACGCGAAAGGTCTCCACCGCGATCTCGAACTCGATCAGCGCCTGCTCCGCCACCCTGACGGCCTTCGCGAGCCGCTCCTCGGGCCGGGGCGCTTCCGGCCGGTCCTCGGGCGCTGCTTCGGGCCCTGCGCCGGTCGTGTCCCCAGGGTGGTGCACGGCCTCCGGCTCGTCGTCCGGGCCGCCCAGCAGGTCGGCGGGGGCCACGCCGGGCGCGTCCTGCGGCTCGCTCGGCCGGTCCTGGCCCTGCGGGTCTTCGTCGTTCCGGGAGGTCGGCACCCCGGCGGCTTCTTGGCTCACCCGTCCAGCGTATGGCCATGGCCCGCACCGTGGGGACGCACGGTGGCAGCGGGCCCGCTACACGCCGAGCTCGGCGGCTATGCGGCCGTCGCGGACCGCGCGCACGAGCTCGGCATGGTCCGCCTCCGTCCGGTCCGCGTACGTCACCGCGAAATCGGCCACGGCGTCGTCCAGCTCGGTGTTCTTCCCGCAGTAGCCCGCGAGCAGCCGGGGGTCGGCACTGTGGGCATGGGCCCGGGCCAGCAGCGCGCCGGTCATCCGCCCGTAGTCGTCCACCTGGTCCGCCGCGAGCGCGGCCGGATCCACGCTCCCCTTACGGTTCCTGAACTGGCGCACCTGGTAGGGCCGGCCCTCGACCTCGGCCCAGCCGAGCAGTATGTCGCTGACCACCTGCATCCGCTTCTGCCCGAGCACCACCCGGCGCCCTTCGTGCGCCACCTCCGGCACCTCGAAGCCTGCCTGGGGAAGGTAGGGGTTGAGGGCGGAGGGCCGGGCTTCCTTCACCTGGAGGACCAGCGGCTCACCATGGTGATCGAGCAGCAGCACGACGTAGGACCGGGTGCCCACACTGCCCGTTCCGACCACGCGGAAGGCCACGTCGTGGATCGCGTAGCGGGCGAGCAGCGGAGTGCGGTCCTCCGAGAGCGTCGAGAGGTATCCCCCGAGGCCGGCCGCGACCGCCGCGGCCTCCGCGTCCGGCACCCGCCGCAGCACGGGCGGTGCGTCGACGAAGCGGCGACCGCCGTCCTCGCACTCCTCCGTCGACCGGGCGGCGAAGCGGGCGCTCGTGTTGTTGCGGGCCTTGGCCGAGACCCGTTCCAACGTGCCCACCAGGTCCCGCGCGTCCGTGTGGGAGACGAGCTCCTCGTCCGCGATGGCGTTCCACGCGTCGAGCGCGGACAGCCGGGCCAGCAGACGCATCGTGCGCCGGTAGGCCCCCACCGTGTCGTACGCACCCTGCCGGCAGGTGTCCTCGTCCGCGCCCGCCTCGCGACCCGCGAGGACGAGAGATGTGGCGAGCCGCTTGAGATCCCATTCCCACGGGCCGAACACTGTCTCGTCGAAGTCGTTGAGATCGATGACCAGATTGCCGCGTGCATCGCCGTACAGGCCGAAGTTGGCCGCGTGCGCGTCGCCGCACAGCTGAGCGCCCACGCCCGTGACCGGAGTGCCCACCAGATCGTGGGCCATCAACCCGGCGGAACCGCGCAGAAAGGCGAACGGGGTCGCGGCCATCCGCCCCACCCGGACAGGGGTGAGGCCGGGCACCCTGCCACGGCTCGACTCCTCCACGGCCTGCACCGCGTCGGGCCGGCCACCGGGCAGGACCAGGGAGCTGTGCGAGGACCGCGGCACCTGACGCCTCAGTGCCTTGCCCACTGCCTTCGGCGATTGCTCATGGTCTTCCCCCGGCCGCGATCCTCTGGCCGCACGCTGAGCGAACCCGGGCACGACCGGTATGCGCGCTTCTCCGGATCCCGCCCGCCGCACAGGCACCGGCACCGTCTCCTCGACCTCGCTCATGGAGCGCCGCCTTTCTCGCCCTCGCCGCTGTCCCGCCCGACATCCACTGCGGACGAACGTACATCTGTGCCGCGACAGCCGTCTTCCCCTGTGGACGACTCCCGACGGGCCCGGGGCCGGGGGTTCGGCACCCGAAGGAACAGGCCGGCCGGCAGGCACGACGCCCACCGGGGCGGGCACCGCCCCGCCTCCGGCGCGGTCTCAGACGCCGACCGCCTCTTCCATCTCTCCGTCTCTCCGTCTCAGACGCCGACCGCCTCTTCCATCTCCTCCTCGTCGGCTGCCGCCCCCGCAGAGGGGAGTGCCGCCGCGTGCGACCGCTCCGCGACCGCGCGACGCCTCCTCGACTCGGCCAGGCCGGCCACTGCCATGACTGCCAGGCCCGCCAGGAACCACAGAGCCAGCACGAGCACGTGGCCACCCAGTCCGTGACCGCCGAAGTACACATGGCTGCGTACCCCTTCGACGAGACCGGCACCGTTCCAGAAGGCATGGAGGGAACCGAAGAAGCCGGGCTGCAGCTCGGGGCGGAAGATGCCGCCGGAACTCGTGAAGTTGAGCATGACGAAGAGCACCATCACGCCGAGCGTGGTCCACCGCTTGAGAAACGTGTGGAGCCCGACCCCGATCAGGAGGATGCCCGCCGAATAGAGCCAGGCCATGGCCCACAGCCCGGCGAGGCCGTGATCCACAAGGCCGAACAGTGGCCCGGCGAACACCGCCCCGATGACGCTCACCACGAGCGACGCGCCGACCGCGAGTGCGGCCCTGATCCTCAACGCCAGCACCGCCCCCGCACCGCCGATCACCGCGACCGACGCGTACGACCCGATACTGACCGCCACGAGCAGGAAGAAGATGCCCTGGCCGGTCGGATCGCCGTCCGCCGTCGGTGCCACATTCGTCACCTGAAGCGGCGAGCCCTGTCCGGCGGCGACCTCGGTGAAGACCTTCTGGACCACCGTGGCGCTGGTGTCCGACGAAGCGGTGGCCACCAGCAGTTCGGGGCTCTCCCCCGGCAGGTAGGCGCCGTAACTCTGTTCCCTCATCAAGTGGTTCACCGCGGTGTCGCGGTCGGCTACCGTGCGCACGCTCAGCGCACCGTCGCCCTTGTCCTGCAAGGTCTGTGCGAGCGCGTGGGCACTCGCTCCGGAGCCGACGACATCAACCCTCAGGTCGTGCGGCTGGGGGGCGTGGAAGGCACCCAGGTAGGCCAGCCCCATGCCGATGCACATCAGCAGCGGCGTGACGAGATGACTGAGCACATGACGCAGGGCACCGGCGGTGGAGCCTGAGGTGTCGCCCGGACCCGTTGACATACGACGTCCTCCTACAGTTGTCTTTTACAACTCATCATTTCGTTGTAGTCTACAACCAGATTTCGAGAAAGGTGAAGCCGTGACAGGCAGCCCCCGGGAACGCGAAGAGTCACTGGAGGTCATCCAGCGCGAGCTCACGGCCTTCGCACGGCGTGCGCGCGCCGCGGCGGCACGGCTCCATCCGGATCTGCCCCTGGTGTCGTACACGCTGCTCGCCCACATCGATCACCGTCAGGGCTGCCGCGCGACCGACCTTGCGGCGCACTACATGCTGGACAAGTCGACGGTGAGCCGACAGATCGCGGCCTTGGAGAAGCTCGGCCTGGTGGAGCGTCATCCGGCTCCGGACGACCAGCGCATCCAGGTGCTGCACCCCACCGCAGCCGGCGTCCGGACCCTCGCCTCGACGCAGGCCAGCCGCCACGCCGCCTACCGCGAGCGACTCGGCGAGTGGACGACCGAGGACCTCGGCCGGTTCGCGGAGTACCTGCTGCGTTACAACGAGGCCGGCGAGGACACCGGGCGTTCCACGTGAAACGCGCACCGGACGGTCGCCTCCGCGCCGTGTGCGGACTTCGTCACAGGGGGCACCGTCCCGCGCCACGCGGTGGCGCCGCCTTCCCGCATCGGCCGATCACTTCACGCAGGTGCTCCCGCACACCCGCCCACGCCCGACGCGCCCGTGCCCGACGCGTACGCAACGCTGCGACCCCCGCCTGAGGAAGACCCGCGGCAGAGGCCCCCGGCCGGAAGGAGACACCATGTGCCGCGCGAGCCCTGTGCGTTCCCCGTTCCGGGGACACGACCGAGGGCAAACGAAGAACCCCCGCTCCGGATCTCTCCGAAGCGGGGGTTCTGTCGAACCAACCTGGCAGCTGCAAGCAACTACCCGTTGTGCGCGAGGGGGGATTTGAACCCCCACGTCCCTAAGGACACTGGCACCTGAAGCCAGCGCGTCTGCCGTTCCGCCACTCGCGCAAGAGTGGTGTTTTCAGACTCTCTCACCGTGTGGTGCGAGCGCCTGGCGACATCCGGAAGATTAGCACGCTGGACAGGGTGGATTCACATCCGTTGTTTCGCGCAACCCGCGAGGGGCACGGGGAACCCGAAGACGCCGCCCCCACTCCTCCTGAGTGCACGCGGAGTGCGGGACACTGTCGGGAGGGCACCTCTACGATCCGTGTGAGGGGTGACACTCATCCACTGTGCAGACAAGGGGAACCAGCCGATTTCCCGACGCGTGGATACGATCAGTAAGCAGTACAGGCAAGACGACACCGGAGGAGGTGCCCCATGGGAGTCATGAAGCGTTTCGAGCAGCGTCTCGAAGGTCTGGTCAATGGCACCTTCGCCAAGGTCTTCAAGTCCGAGGTGCAGCCGGTCGAGATCGCAGGCGCCCTCCAGCGCGAGTGCGACAACAACGCAACAATCTGGAACCGCGAGCGGACCGTCGTACCCAACGACTTCATCGTCGAGCTCAGCACGCCCGACTACGAGCGGCTCAGCCCCTACTCGGGGCAGCTCGGCGACGAGCTCTCCGGCCTCGTCCGGGACTACGCCAAGCAGCAGCGGTACACCTTCATGGGACCGATCAAGGTTCATCTGGAGAAGGCGGACGACCTCGACACGGGGCTCTACCGCGTGCGCAGCCGGACCCTGGCGTCGAGTACGTCACAGCAGGGCCAGCAGAGCGGCCCCGCGCCCTTCGCCCAGCCGAACCGCCCCGCCGCTCCCCAAGGGCCGGGTGGTTACGGCTACCCGCCCTCCTCCCCTCCGCCCATGCCCCCGGCCCCGCCGCCGGGTGCCGGGCGCTCCGGAGGCCCTTCCAGCGACTGGCGCCCGCCGGCCGCGTCCGGCCCCCTGCCGGACGCCCAGGTACGGCGCTGGATCGAGATCAACGGCACCCGCCATCAGATCTCCCGCCCGACGTTGGTGATGGGACGAAGCACCGACGCCGACGTGCGGATCGACGACCCCGGCGTATCGCGCCGGCACTGTGAGATCCGGACCGGAACGCCCTCGACGATCCAGGATCTCGGGTCCACCAACGGCATCGTGGTGGACGGGCAGCACACCACCCGCGCTACGCTCCGCGACGGCTCGCGGATCGTCGTGGGCAGCACCACCATCGTTTACCGGCAAGCCGAAGGGTGAAGCGGGGGCAATGTCAGAGCTGACCCTGACGGTCATGCGGCTAGGTTTCCTGGCTGTTCTGTGGCTATTCGTAATCGTGGCCGTCCAGGTCATTCGCAGCGACCTGTTCGGAACGCGCGTCACGCAGCGCGGCTCACGCCGCACTGCCGCCGACGCGCGCCCGCAGCAGGCTCGCCAACAGCAAGCAGCACCCCCTCAGCAGCGCCAGCAGCCAGGGCGTCAGCGCCGAGGGGCACCCACGAAGCTGGTCGTCTCCGAGGGGACGCTCACCGGCACCACGGTCGCGCTCCAGGGCCAGACCATCACGCTGGGGCGTGCGCACGACTCAACGATCGTGCTGGACGACGACTACGCGTCCAGCAGGCATGCCAGGATCTACCCGGACCGTGACGGCCAGTGGATCGTCGAGGATCTCGGGTCCACCAACGGCACCTATCTCGACCGGACCCGGCTCACCACCCCGACACCTGTTCCGCTGGGCGCGCCGATCCGCATCGGCAAGACCGTCATCGAGCTGCGGAAGTAGTACGACAATGAGCGAGCGGAGCGAGCGAGCCGCAGCGGTCCTGACGAAGGACCCGGTGCGGCTCCCGACCGGAGGGTGGGCAGTGTGGCTCGAGACCGGCTGTACCCCGAGCCGACGGGCGAGGTGCGCATGAGCTTGTCCCTGCGCTTCGCCGCCGGATCGCACAAAGGCATGATCCGGGAGGGGAACGAGGATTCCGGCTACGCCGGCCCCCGCCTCCTCGCGATCGCCGACGGCATGGGTGGCCAGGCGGCCGGTGAGGTCGCCAGCTCCGAGGTGATCTCCACGCTCGTCCAGCTCGACGACGACGTGCCGGGCTCCGACATCCTCACCTCGCTCGGCACGGCGGTCCAGCGGGCCAACGACCAGCTGCGCGTCATGGTCGAGGAGGACCCCCAGCTCGAGGGCATGGGCACCACGCTCACCGCCCTGCTCTGGACCGGTCAGCGCCTCGGCCTCGTCCACGTCGGCGACTCGCGCGCCTACCTCCTGCGGGACGGCGTACTGACGCAGATCACCCAGGACCACACCTGGGTGCAGCGCCTGGTCGACGAGGGCCGGATCACCGAGGAAGAGGCCACCACCCACCCGCAGCGCTCACTGCTGATGCGGGCGCTCGGCAGCGGCGACCACGTGGAGCCCGATCTCTCCGTCCGCGAGGTCCGCGCCGGTGACCGCTACCTGATCTGCTCGGACGGTCTCTCCGGCGTCGTCTCGCACCAGACGATGGAGGAGACGCTCGCCAGCTACCAGGGCCCCCAGGAGACCATCCAGGAGCTCATCCAGCTCGCCCTGCGCGGCGGTGGCCCCGACAACATCACGTGCATCGTGGCCGACGTGCTGGACGTCGACAGCAACGACACCCTGGCCGGACAGCTCAACGACACCCCGGTCATCGTCGGCGCGGTCGCCGAGAACCAGGCCGCCCAGGCGAACGACGGCCGTGCCATGGAGACACCCGCCGGTCGCGCGGCCGGCCTCGGCCGCCCCGTCCCCCCGCCCGCCGGAGGCTTCGGCCCCCCCGGCAGCGGCGACGACATGGGTTACGGCTCCGGTCCGGACGGTGCTCTGAGCTACACCGACGACGACTTCGTCAAGCCCCGCGGCGGCCGCAAGTGGCTGAAGCGGTCGGTCTACATCGTGCTGGCCCTGGCCGTCATCGGCGGTGGCGTGTACGGGGGCTACCGCTGGACCCAGACCCAGTTCTACGTCGGCGCCAAGGACGAGAACGTCGCGCTGTTCCGCGGGATCAGCCAGGACCTCGCCTGGGTCTCGCTCTCCGACGTCGAAGAGAACACCGAGATCGAACTGAAGTACCTCCCGCCCTACCAGCGCAAGCAGGTGGAGGCGACCATTGCCGAGGGCAACCTCATGGATGCCCGCCAGAAGGTCAGCGAGCTCGACGCACAGGCGTCCGCGTGCAAGAAGGCCGCACAGCGCCGCGCGGCCCAGGCGGAAGCCGCCAAGAACCAGAACGAGAACGCCGACAGCACATCCGCCACGCCCCCCGCCAAGGGCGACAAGAAGACCGCGACCCCCACTCCCGGCCCCAGCCTCTCGGAGGAAGAGAAGAAGCTGGTCCCGCAGTGCGGCAAGCAGTAAGCCGTAGGGGGCCTTCAGCACCATGAGCGTTGTCACCAACACCACCACCATCGGCGCGATCGACGCGCCGAGCCGACGCAACACCGAGCTGGCGCTGGTCGCGTTCGCCGTCCTGATCTCGGTGTTCGCGTACGCCAACGTGGGCCTCGCCCTCAATGGCGAACTGCCCGCCGGCATGCTCGGCTACGGACTGGGTCTCGCCCTGCTCGGAGGCGTGGCCCACCTCGCCGTACGGCGGTTCGCCCCGTACGCGGACCCGCTGCTGCTGCCGCTGGCAACGCTGCTGAACGGGCTGGGTCTCGCTTTCATCTGGCGTCTGGACCAGTCGGAGCGCTTCCAGGCCCTCGAGACGTTCGCTCCTGCCGCCTCCAAGCAGCTGATCTTCTCCGCGGTCGGTGTGGCTCTGATGGTGGGCGTCCTCATCGCGCTCAAGGACCACCGCATCCTGCAGCGCTACACCTACATCTCCATGATGGTGGCGCTGATCCTGCTGATCCTGCCGATGTTCTTCCCCGCCGTGAACGGCGCCAAGATCTGGATCAACATTCCGGGCGTCGGCACGATCCAGCCCGGAGAGTTCGCCAAGATCGTCATCGCCGTCTTCTTCGCCGGCTACCTCATGGTCAAGCGCGACGCGCTGGCCCTGGCAAGCCGACGCTTCATGGGCATCTACCTCCCCCGTGGCCGCGACCTCGGACCCATCCTGATGGTCTGGGCGTTCTCGATCCTGATCCTCGTCTTCGAGACCGACCTCGGGTCCTCGCTGCTCTTCTTCGGCATGTTCGTCGTCATGCTGTACGTCGCGACCGAGCGCACCAGCTGGATCGTCTTCGGCCTGCTGATGTCCGGGGCCGGCGCGGTCGGTGTCGCCTCGTTCGAGCCGCATGTCCAGGACCGCGTCACCGCGTGGCTCGACCCGTTCGCCGGCTGGGGCAAGATTCCCGCCAGCGAGCAGATGGCCAAGTCCCTGATGGCCTTCGGTTCCGGTGGCACCCTCGGCACCGGGCTCGGCCAGGGCAACTCCGACCTGATCGGCTTCGCCGCCAACTCCGACTTCATCCTCGCCACCGTCGGTGAGGAGCTCGGACTCGCCGGAATGATGGGTGTCCTGCTCGTCTACGGCCTGATCGTCGAGCGCGGCGTCCGCACGGCGCTCGCCGCGCGCGACCCCTTCGGCAAGCTCCTGGCGATCGGCCTCTCCGGCTCGTTCGCCATCCAGGTCTTCGTCGTCGCCGGCGGCGTCATGGGGCTCATCCCGCTGACCGGTATGACCATGCCGTTCCTCGCCCAGGGTGGCTCGTCCGTCATCGCGAACTGGGCCCTCGTCGGCATCCTGATCAGGATCAGCGATACCGCCCGCCGTCCCGCCCCGGCCCCCGCTCCGTCCCCGGACGCCGAGATGACCCAGGTGGTCCGACCGTGAACAAGCCGCTCCGCCGCATCGCCATGTTCTGCGGCCTCCTCATCCTGGCCCTGCTCGTCCGGACCAACTACCTGCAGTACGTCCGGGCCGACGAGCTCAACGCCAACGAGCACAACCGCCGCGTCGAGATCGAGCGCTACGCACACGAGCGCGGCAACATCATCGTCGACGGTGAACCGATCACCGGCTCCGTCGAGACGACGGACGGCGACTTCAAGTACAAGCGGGTCTGGAAGGACGGCCCCATGTGGGCGCCCGTCACCGGCTACTCCTCGCAGGCCTTCGACTCCTCGCAGCTGGAGAACCTCGAGGACGGCATCCTCACCGGCAACAGCGACCAGCTGTTCTTCGACCGCACCCTGTCGATGTTCACCGGCGAGAAGAAGACCGGCGGCAACATCGTCACGACCCTGGACGGCGCCGCCCAGAAGGCCGCCTTCGAAGGGCTCGGCGACAAGAAGGGCGCCGTCGCGGCGCTCGACCCGCAGACCGGCGCCATCCTGGCCCTGGCCAGCACCCCCTCGTACGACCCCTCGGTCTTCGCGGGCAACTCCTTCAAGGACTCCGACGCCCGGCAGAAGCTCCTGAAGGACGAGGACAAGCCGATGCTGAACCGGGCACTGCGGGAGACCTACCCGCCCGGCTCGACGTTCAAGGTCGTCACCGCCGCCGCGGCGCTGGAGAACGGCCTCTACACCGACATCGACGCCGATACCGAATCGCCCCTGCCCTGGCAGCTCCCCCAGTCGACGAACCTGCTGCAGAACGAGGGCGACATCCCCTGCGAGAACGCTTCGCTCCGGGAGGCCCTGCGCTGGTCCTGCAACACGGTCTTCGGCAAGATGAGCGACGACCTCGGCAACGACAAGATGATCGAGCAGGCCGACAAGTTCGGCTTCAACAAAGAGGTCTTCACCCCGGTCCGCGCGGACGCCAGCATTTACCCGAAGGACAACCGCCCGCAGAACGCGATGGCGGGCATCGGCCAGGCGTCCAACCGCGCGACACCACTGCAGATGGCCATGGTGGCCTCCGCGATCGCCAACGACGGCAAGCTCATGCAGCCGTACATGGTCGCCCAGCGGCAGGCCCCCAACCTGGACGTCATCTACACCCACGAGAAGGAGCAGCTCAGCGAGCCGCTCTCGGGGGAGAACGCCCAGAAGCTGCAGCAGATGATGGAGACCGTGGTCAAGGACGGCACGGGGAAGAACGCACAGATCGACGGGGTGACGGTCGGCGGCAAGACCGGAACCGCGCAGCACGGCCTCAACAACAGCGAGAAGCCGTACGCCTGGTTCATCTCGTACGCCAAGACCGACAGCGGCTCCCCCGTCGCCGTCGCCGTGGTCGTCGAGGACGGTAACGCCAACCGTGACGACATCTCCGGTGGCGGTCTGGCCGCCCCCATCGCCAAGAGCGTGATGAAGGCGGTACTCGACGGAAAGAAGTGACACTCGTCACAACTTCTGTCCACACCAGCACATTGGTATACCGGTCGGATATCAGCTGACGGGTGCGGGCCGATCACGCCGTGAGCGCCCGGTAGCGTTAGCGCGAACAGCGCACCGCCGGACCACACACGGGTGCGGTCGGGACTGACGGAGAGGGCTGGATCAGTTATGGAAGAGCCGCGTCGCCTCGGCGGCCGGTACGAGCTGGGCTCGGTGCTCGGTCGTGGTGGCATGGCCGAGGTCTACATCGCTCACGACACCCGGCTCGGCCGCACCGTCGCCGTGAAGACGCTGCGGGCCGACCTCGCCCGCGATCCGTCCTTCCAGGCCCGGTTCCGCCGTGAGGCCCAGTCGGCCGCCTCGCTCAACCACCCCGCGATCGTCGCCGTCTACGACACCGGCGAGGACTACGTCGACGGTGTCTCCATCCCCTACATCGTGATGGAGTACGTCGACGGCTCGACGCTGAGGGAGCTTCTGCACTCGGGGCGCAAGCTGCTGCCCGAGCGCACGCTCGAGATGACCGTCGGGATCCTCCAGGCACTGGAGTACTCCCACCGCGCGCAGATCGTCCACCGCGACATCAAGCCGGCGAACGTCATGCTGACGCGCACCGGTCAGGTCAAGGTCATGGACTTCGGTATCGCCCGTGCCATGGGTGACTCCGGCATGACGATGACCCAGACCGCCGCCGTCATCGGGACCGCCCAGTACCTCTCCCCGGAGCAGGCCAAGGGTGAGCAGGTCGACGCGCGCTCCGACCTCTACTCGACCGGCTGCCTGCTCTACGAGCTGCTCGCCGTGCGGCCCCCGTTCGTCGGGGACTCGCCCGTGGCGGTCGCCTACCAGCACGTGCGCGAGGAGCCGCAGCCTCCGAGCAACTTCGACCCCGAGATCACGCCCGAGATGGACGCGATCGTGTTGAAGGCGCTGACCAAGGACCCCGACTACCGCTATCAGTCGGCCGACGAGATGCGCGCCGACATCGAGGCGTGCCTCGACGGGCAGCCGGTCGCGGCCACCGCGGCGATGGGCGCGGCGGGCTACGGGGGTTACGACGCCTACAACAGCGACCAGCCCACCACGGCCCTGCGCCAGGCGGACGCGGGCGGTGCCCCGACCTCCATGCTGCCGCCGGTCGGTCCGGACGACGGCGGTTACGGACACGACGACCGCCCGGGTCGCCGGCGCCAGCAGAAGAAGAGCAACACCTCGACGATCCTGCTGGTCGTCGCGGGCGTCCTGGTGCTGATCGGTGCGATCCTCATCGGCCGTTCGGTCTTCGGCGAGAACGAGGGCAGCAGCGGCACCATCGACGTACCGAAGATGGTCGGCTCCACGGTCGCCGACGCCCAGAGACTCGCGGACAACGCCGAGGTCACCCTGAAGGTGGGCGCGAAGGAGCCCTGCGAGAACCAGGACGAGGGCAAGATCTGCAGCCAGTCCCCGGCGGCCGGCCAGATGGAGACGGGCGAGACCGTCACCGTCGTCGTCTCCACCGGCGCGCCGAAGGTCGAGGTCCCGAACGTCCTGGAGAAGTCCGAGGAGACGGCCCGCCAGGAGCTGGAGGACAAGGGCTTCACGGTCAAGGTCATCTCGGCCGAGTCCGACGCGACCCCGGGCACGGTCACCGAGCAGAAGCCGGATGGTGGCTCCAAGGTCGCCAAGGACAGCGAGATCACGCTCACGGTGGCCAAGCAGGCCCTGCTCGACCTGCCGGTGCTGAACCGCACGTACGCGGAAGCGGAAGCCCAGCTCCGGGGCATCGGGTTCACCAACATCAGCCAGACGGAGGTCGACTCGGACCAGCCGAAGGGCATGGTCGTCGGCCAGACCCCGGAAGGCCCGAGCAAGCAGGCCAAGGACGTCCAGATCGTCCTGAAGGTCTCCAAGGGCCCGCCGGAGCCGCAGCAGGTGGGCGTCCCCGACCTGGCCAACATGACGCTCGGCCAGGCGAAGGCCGCTCTGGCCCAGGCCGGGTTGCAGATCAACGTCCAGGGCGCGACCGACGACAATGCCAAGGTGGTCGGATTCCAGCCGCAGGCAGGCCAGATGGTCGACAAGAACAGCGTGGTCAACGTGCAGGCCCTGCCCGGCAACGCGGGCGGGGACAACGGGGGCAACGGAGGCAACGGGGGCAACGGGGGCCTCTTCGGCGGCCAGCAGGGCTAGACCGGCCGGCCCGGCCGTATCGCGCACGCAGGGGCCCCGGTCACCACCACGGTGACCGGGGCCCCTCACGTGCGTCCACCGGCGGCTAGCGCAGCTCCACCGGCTTCGTACGGTCGCTGTCCACCTTCTCCGTGCGGACCAGCTCACCCCACACGATGTAGCGGTACTTCGACGTGTAGACCGGTGTGCAGGTGGTCAGGGTGATGTAGCGGCCGGGCTTCTTGACGCCCGACTCCTTGGGCACCGGCGCGATCGCGTCGACGTCGTACTTCGACGTCTCCGGAAGCTCCGCGTAGACCTTGTAGACGTACCAGGTGTCCTCGGTCTCGAAGACGACCGCGTCGCCCTTCTTCACCTTGTCGATGTTGTGGAACCTGGCGCCGTGACCGTCCCGGTGGGCGGCGAGCGCGAAGTTGCCCTCGGCATCCGAGGGAAGGGCCGACTTCACGGGGTCCGTGTAGTAGCCGGCGATGCCGTTGTTGAGGGTCTCGGTGTCGGTGCCCTTCTTGACCAGCACCTCGCCGTTCTTCATCGCGGGCACGTGCAGGAAGCCGATGCCGTCCTTGGTGTCGAGCTCCCCCGGGCCCCGGCCTTCAGCCCAGTGGTCGCGGACGGTGTCCCCCTGCTTGCCCGCCTCGCGGTCGGCGAGGACGTTGGTCCACCACAGCGAGTAGACGACGAACAGCCCCAGCACGAGACCGGCGGTGATCAGCAGCTCGCCGAACAAGCTCACGGCCGTCGCGACGGGATGACGGTTTCCGCGCCGCACCGGGGGCGTCGACTCCTCGGCGCGCTCTTCCTGCTCGGTCCTCGCTGCCACCGCACCCGCCCCTGTCGTGATGTCGCCCAGCTCACCTCAGCCGACGAGCGCGTCGGGCTTCCCCTTGCTGCGCGGCCGTTCGTCGACCATCTTGCCCCACACGATCATTCGGTACGTACTCGTGAATTCCGGGGTGCAGGTCGTGAGTGTGATGTATCTGCCCGGACCGGTGAAGCCGGACTGCCGCGGCACGGGGTCGATGACCGAGACGTTGGACGGCGAGGTCTGCGGAAGGATGCTGGTCATCTCGTACGTGTAGTACGCGTCCTGCGTCTCGACCACGATGGGGTCACCGGGCTTCAGCTTGTTGATGTACCGGAAAGGTTCGCCATGCGTGTTGCGGTGACCGGCCACGGAGAAGTTCCCCTGCTTCGCCGAGGGCATCGCGGTCTTCAGCTTGCCCTCGGCGTAGTGACCGACCATTCCGCGGTCGAGGACCTTCTCCTTGCTGATGCCCTCGGCGATCGGTGCGACCACGTCCAGCTTGGGAATGTGCATGATGGCGAAGCCCTGGCCGGGCTCGAAGACCCCAGGCGTGCGCGCCCCGTTCGCCCATCCGTCCTGGATCTTGTGCGTCTCGCGTCCGGCGATCTGGTCGGCGCGGACGTTGGTCCACCACAGCTGGTAGGTGACGAACAGAAGCATCAGCACACCGAAGGTGATGAACATTTCGCCGACGACCCGGCTCGCCACGACAGCCGGGCTGTCCTTGGCGGCACGGGCGGCCCGCCGGGCCTCCAGGCGTGACATCGGTACGGCGGGTACCGCCGCGGCGGCGCCCGCGTCCGCCGGGCGGGCGGGCTCCCCACGTCGTCTTCCGCGGCCCTTCGCCGCCCGGCGGCGCTCCGCCCGCCCGCCGGTCGGCAGGGGTGCGGTGGCGGGTCCCTGGTCATCGGCACCGGACAGGCCGGGCGCGTCGGCCAGGCCCGGCGCGTCGGCCACACGTGCCGCGCGCGGGGGCACGGCAGCCGTCCGCAGGGCGACGGTCTCGTCCGCAGCCACGGGGGCGGGAGCGGACACCGGCCGTGGGGCCGGTTCCGGAGCGGGGGCCCGTTCCGGAGCAGGGGCCGGTTCCGGAGCGGGGGGCCGCCCCGGAGCAGGGGCCGGTTCCGGAGCGGGGGCCGGTCTCGGAGCGGGTGCCTGTTCCGGCCCCTGCTGCCCGTACCAGTCCCGCTGATAGCCCTCCGGGTCGTACCACTCATGTGGAGGCTGCGGTGGCGTCTGAGCCCGCTCCGGGGCCTGCTGGGGCCCC
Source organism: Streptomyces sp. B1I3 (assembly GCF_030816615.1). Classification (NCBI taxonomy): domain Bacteria; kingdom Bacillati; phylum Actinomycetota; class Actinomycetes; order Kitasatosporales; family Streptomycetaceae; genus Streptomyces; species Streptomyces sp. B1I3. Next base: position 4,094,598 of record NZ_JAUSYD010000001.1, on the reverse strand, counting down.
GCCGGAGGCACCTGCCGGGCCTCGTCGCCGGGCGGGGGAGTCTCCGCCCGGAACCAGGGCGACGCGTGCCGCCCCGGCAGCGGGTCGTTCAGCGGGTCCGCCAGCCGCTCCACCGCCGACTCGAACGTGCCATCGGCCTCGTACGCCCCCTGGGCGTACGGGCCTCCCTGTCCGGCATCGGGTTCGGGGCGGAGTGGGGTCACGCGGCGGCCTTGCCCACCACCGGCGCGAGCCCCGCCGATCTCTCGACGGCCCCCGCGTCGCCGCACCGCTCCAGCCAGTTGGCGAGCATCAGGTGCCCGTGCTCGGTGAGCACCGACTCGGGGTGGAACTGCACTCCCTCCACCGCGAGTTCACGGTGGCGCAGCCCCATGATGATGCCGTCGGCCGTCCGTGCCGTGACCTCGAGCTCGGGCGGGAGCGTGGCCGGCTCGGCGGCGAGGGAGTGGTAGCGCGTCGCCGTGAAGGGCGACGGCAGACCGGCGAACACTCCCTTGCTCCCGTGGAGCACGGGAGAGGTCTTGCCGTGCAACAGCTCGGGCGCGCGGTCCACGACGCCGCCGTAGGCGACGGCCATCGACTGCATGCCCAGGCACACGCCGAAGACCGGAACGCCGCTGTTCGCGCAGTGGTGCACCATCTCGATGCAGACGCCCGCCTGCTCGGGGGTGCCCGGACCGGGAGACAGCAGCACCCCGTCGAAGCCGTCCTCGGCGTGGGCCGTGGTCACCTCGTCGTTGCGCACCACTTCGCACTCGGCGCCGAGCTGGTAGAGGTACTGCACGATGTTGAAGACGAAGCTGTCGTAGTTGTCGACGACGAGAATGCGTGCGCTCACCGACCCGCCCCCTCTCCACCGGTTCCTTCGCCGTCCACCGTCACGTCACCGAACGGGAGCAGCGGCTCCGCCCAGGGGAAGACGTACTGGAAGAGCGCATAGACCACGGCCAGGACCAGCAGGAGCGAGATGAGCCCTCGCACCCATGTGTTCCCCGGCAGATGCCGCCAGATCCAGCCGTACATGCTGTCGCCTCCATTCCGTTCGGCACCAGACTAAAGGGCCCGGGGACAGGCGTGGGTCAGCTGTGGAAAGCCGCCGGTCCGCCGTGCGTCACGGGTCGTACGGCACGGGGGTGCGGGGGCGGCGGCCGGCGGTTCGCTACTCCACAGGCTGTGCGTAGTGGAGATCCACCGTGCCCGCATAGCCGGGCAGGGCCGTCCGGTCGTCCTCCTCGACCTTCCAGCCCAGGCCGTAGGCCTTCACGTACAGCTGGTAGTTCTGGATCGACGTCGAGTCGTCGAGCGCCTGCTTGAGCTTCCCCCGGTCGCCGACCGCGGTGATCGTGTACGGCGGCGAGTAGACGCGGCCCTGGAGGATGAGCGTGTTGCCGACGCAGCGTACGGCGCTGGTGGAGATCAGCCGCTGGTCCATCACCTGGATCCCGCGTGCTCCGCCCTCCCACAGCGCGTTGACGACGGCCTGCAGATCCTGCTGGTGAATGACCAGGTCATTGGGTTGCGGCTCGGGGTATCCGGGGTTGGCGGTGGCGTCGGGCGGTGCGTCGTTCAGGGTGACGGACAGGGACTCGCCGGTGAGCTTCGTGGTGCCCGCGGCCTTCTCGAGCGCGTCGAGCTCGGCGTCCTGGGCGCGGGTGCTGCCGTCGTCGCGCCGGGCGAGCCTGTCGATGTCCGCCCGTACGGAAGCGGTCGACGCGTCCAGTTCCGCATTGTTCTCACTGCGCTGCTGGATGAGGTCGGAGAGCTTCAGAAGGGAGGAGTCCGTACGGATGTCGGTGCCCTTGGCCGTGTTTGCGCTGGTCACGAAGATCAGTCCGGCCAGCGCGAAGACACCGGCGGTGAGCCCCTGGACCGGCCACCGGGACATGCGCCGGCCGGGACCTCGGGGGAAGTCGGCAGAATTGCTCAACGTACCCTTATCTCCTTAGGCGCCACGGAAGCACTACGCTAACGGACGCCCCGGGGAGGCAGCATTCCCCCTTGCGCCCCGGCGCCAGCCACAGATCCCTGCGCGGTCACGCAGCGCATCGACAGGAGAGTCCCTCGTGCCGAAGTCACGTATCCGCAAGAAGGCCGACTTCACGCCTCCGCCGGCGAAGCAGTCCACCAACATCAAGCTCTCGAACCGCAGTTGGGTGGCGCCGGTGATGCTGGCGCTCTTCCTGATCGGTCTGGCATGGATCGTGATCTTCTACGTGACCGAGGGCGACCTGCCGATCGACGCGCTGGGCAACTGGAACATCGTCGTGGGCTTCGGCTTCATCGCCGGTGGCTTCGGCGTCTCCACGCAGTGGAAGTGACCCTGCGGCCAACCCTGCCCTGAAGTTACCCACAGAGTTATCCACAGGCAGGGGAAAAGGTCAGACGATCTGTGGATAACCTCCGTCGAAGTTGACGCCGGTATGACTGGAGCGTCCCGCACCGCGAGATGCCACGCCCCTTGTCCTAGCTGGAAAAACCCAGTTCAGCGACAAGGGGCACACCTGTTCCCCACGTCATGCACAAGATCCGGCACACTCTGTGGACAAGTACGACCGGGGAGCAACGGATTCCGCTCAGGTGAGGACAGCGGTCCTGGCGAGGACGGCCCCCACGACCGCCAGCAGGACCAGCCCGCAGACGCCGTACTGCACGATGCCCCGGCGTTCACGCGGTGCGTGCACCATGGCGACCGCGATCACCGCGCCCGCCACGAGGCCGCCGACGTGCGCCTGCCAGGCGATTGCGCCCCACGGGTTGAAGGTGAAGATCAGGTTGACCACGAGGAGGCCGATCACCGGCCGCATGTCGTAGTTCATGCGCCGCATCAGGACGGCCGTCGCACCCAGCAGCCCGAAGATCGCTCCGGAGGCGCCCAGCGATCCCTGGCCGGGGTCGGCGATCACGTAGGTGAGCGCGCTGCCCGCCAGTCCCGAGACGAGATAGAGCACGAGGTAGCGGACCCGGCCCAGCGCCGCCTCCAGGGGACCCCCCAGCCACCACAGACCCAGCATGTTGAACGCGATGTGCCACACCTCCTGGTGCAGGAACATCGAGGTCACCAGCCGGTACCACTGCCCTTCGGCCACCCCTTCGGGTCCGGCTGACGGGTCACCGGTGTAGGCCCTGCCGAACAGCAGCAGGTCATCGAGCAGCGGGCGCCCGGCGATCGACACGGCGATGAAGACCGCGAGGTTGAGGCCGAGCAGGATCTTGGTGATCAGCCTGGGATCGGCCGTGACGGTACCGCCCGCCACCGTGCGCGGCCGGCTCGTCGCGGGGTGGGGCCCCGAACCGGACCCGTCACGGACGCATTCCGGGCACTGGAAGCCGACCGAGGCGTCGATCATGCAGTCGGGACAGACCGGCCGCTCGCACCGCACGCACCGGACGCCCGTCTCCCTGTCCGGATGCCGGTAGCACGTGAGGGGTCCTGCCCCGGCCGGGGACCCGTCCTGGCCCTGTGGCGGCTGCTGCTCCATCGGTCATGGCCCCTTCGGTCCTCGTCCGTGAAGGCGTGCCGGGGAGCCGACCCGCATGCGACCGCCCCGATCGCCCGTTATGTAGCAGTACGGACGACGAGGCCGGTTGGTTCCCTGACGGCCGGGAACGCCCCTGCCGTGGGGCCGGCTCCGCCCACGCCACCGATCCCGGTCTCGCGGCCGAACGGCCCGGCCGGTCAGCGGGTCTCGATGACGACCGACTCGATGACCACGTCCTGCACCGGGCGGTCGGTCCGCGGGCTGGTGGGAGCCGAGGCGATCGCGTCCACGACCTTCCTGCCCGCCTCGTCCGCGACCTCGCCGAAAATGGTGTGCTTGCCCGTCAGCCACGCGGTGGGCGACACCGTCACGAAGAACTGCGATCCGTTCGTCCCCGGCCCCGCGTTGGCCATCGCCAGCAGGTACGGCCTGGTGAAGGCGAGGTCGGGGTGGAACTCGTCGCCGAACTCGTACCCGGGGCCCCCGGTGCCGTTGCCCAGCGGGTCGCCGCCCTGAATCATGAAGCCGCTGATGACACGGTGGAAGACAGTGCCGTCGTACAGCCTGTCCGTGGACTTCTGCCCGGTGGCCGGGTTGGTCCACTCACGCTCCCCCGTGGCGAGCTCGACGAAGTTCTTGACCGTCCTGGGCGCGTGGTTCGGCAGGAGCCGGAGCTGGATGTCGCCCTGACTGGTCCTCAAGGTGGCGTAAAGCTGCTCTGCCACGGTCCGCCTTCCGTAAGACTTAGCTGACGACCACCGATCCTCGCACGGTGGGCACCCCCGGACCCCTGACCACCCGCCCGGAAACAGATGGCGCTCACCGTGTTGCCCGCTTTCCTGCACGTATTCCACACTTCCTGCGGAAGACATGCGGCCAGGTGCGCGACCTGCGGCGCGCCCCGGCGCGAACCGTGGCAGGGTCGGCGGCAGGCTCCCCTTGCACCGCATCGGCCGTTCGTGACCCGGATGCCCGTCCCGTCTGGCGCTCAGGGCCTCGACAGGCATGATTTCGAAATGGGTGGATAGGCGGAGTACCTACCCGCCACCAAGGAGGAGGATCCCGTGACCCGCATCGACAGCGTGCGCGCCGCAACCTACTCGGCGAAGGACAGCGCGCAGCACGCCGCGGAAGTGGTGGCGCCCTACGCCGACACGGCCAAGGAACAGGCCGCGCACTACGCACAGGAGGCCCGCGCACGGCTTGCGCCGAAGGTGTCGAAGGCAGCCGCGCAAGCCCGTGTCCAGTACGACGCGCTTCTTGCGCCCCGCATCGAACAGGCGCTGACCCATGTGCCTCCCAAGGTCGACGACGCGGCCCGCACCGCGGCCGTCCGGACGCGCAAGGCCGCCCGCAGCGCGGCCGACTACACCGTGCCGCGCGTCGAGTACGCGGTCGCCGCGGCCCAGCCCATGGCCGAGGAGGCCACCGCCCGCAGCGCGGCCGCGCTGGCCGCACTGCGCGGCCAGGTGACGGCCAAGGAGATCCAGAAGCTGGTCCGGAAGCACGAGAGGCGGGCGAAGGCCGGCCGCCGGGCCAAGGGCTTCCTCGTACTGGGTGTTCTGGCGGGCGGCGCCTACGCGGCCTGGAAGTGGTGGGACAAGCAGGCCAACCCCGACTGGCTGGTCGAGCCGCCCGCCCCCACCGAGGTGGCCGACGACCGCGCGCCGCTGACCTCTGTCGACGGAAGCGGAGGGACCGTGCTCGACCCGGAGGTCAGGACCAAGCAGGACGAGACCGAGGCCGGCTCGGGCAGTACGGAGGCGACCGATCGCGAGGACCGCACCTGAGCGGCCCGGCGGAACGGCACAGGGCAGCGCGGCACCCCGCATTGACGAGAGGGGCGCCGGAGACCACGTGGTCTCCGGCGCCCCTCTCGTCGTGCGGGCGGACGTCCTGTGGGCGATTCCCGGCCGGGTGGCGTCAGGCGCCGGGTCAGCGGGCCATCTCCTGGTGGTAGAGCACGCGCAGCCGGCTGCGGGCCCGGGTGAAGGCGCTCTCCGCGGACTTGTAGGTGATCTGCAGCGCGTTGGCCGTCTCGGCGGTGCTCAGACCGCGTGCCCGTGCCAGCAGCACGTCGCGTTCCCGGTTGCCGAGGCCGGTGAGCTGGGTGAGCAGCCACGCGCCCGCCGCCCGGTCGCAGACCCGGTGCTCGACCTCGGAGCCGGGCTCCGGTTCGGGGCGGCGCAGGACCTGGACCCGGACGGCGAGCCTGCGGTCGCGCTGGGTGCCGCGCTGCTGGTCCACACACAGGCGCAGGGTGATGGTGGTGAGCAACGCAGCGACCCGGGACTCGTCGAGCGCGTCGAAAGCCACCGCGCGGATCATGGCTTCCTGGACACAGTCCTCGGCGTCCGAGGTGCGGCCGAGGCGACTTGTGGCCAAGCGCAGCAGGCGCTCGCGCTCGGCGAGTACGAGATTCCAGCGGTGGTGGTGCCGTTCCTTCTCTGTGCAGGGGTGGGACAGGGTGCGCGTCACATCAGCTCCCGCGTGCGAGGTCTTGGTGGCAGGAGCCAGCCTCGACGGGGGCGGTGCGGGAAAACTTGACGAAAGCATTCCCTCAATCGCCGGGCACAACAGGGATCGTTCAGCCAAAATCAAGAATTGCCACATCGTGACGGGCTTCGTTCACCAGAGCGAAGCCGGCCAGTTCTGGTGGCGGAGCGATCCGAGACAGCGCGCACACGGGGGAGTGGGCAAGCGTGGTTCTGGTTCAGTTGTTGGGGCCTGTGGAGTACCGGGCCACCGGGGGAAATGCAGTAGAACTGGGACAGGCCAAGCAGCGTTGCGTTTTCGCGATGCTCGCGGTCAGTGCCAATGAGGTCGTCATGCCCGACGAGTTGATCAACTGGGCCTGGGGGGCGGACCCGCCGAAGTCGGCGCGGAACATGATTCATTCCTACATCTCGCGGCTGCGCGGCGCCCTGGAGGGTGCCGACGACGGAAAGGGGGCCATCCTGCGCCGCCGGCACGGCGGTTACGTGCTGGAGGCCGAGCCCGACGCGATCGACCTGCACCGCTTCCGTCGCACCGTGGCGGCCGCCCGTGCCGCCGGGACGGACACCCGCACGGCCACAGGGCTGCTGCGGGAGGCACTCAACAGCTGGCGCGGACGGCCGCTGGGCGGGGTGCCGGGAGAGTGGGCCACCCGGACGCGGTGGCTGCTCGAACGGGAGCACTTATCCGCCCTCGTGGAGTGCCACGAGGGTGAGCTGCGGCTCGGCGGCGGCACCGGGCTCCTCGACGAGCTGCACTCGCTCGCCGACCAGCATCCGGACAACGAACTGGTCATCCGCAACCTCATGACCGGACTCCACCGCTCCGGCCGCCGTACCGAAGCCGTCGAGGCGTACGAGACCCTGCGCCGAAGACTCGCCGACCAGCTGGGAGTGGATCCGGCCCAGCAGACCAAGGCGCTGCGCGCCACCATCCTGCGCGCCGATCCGGACCTCGCCGCGGCCGGGCCCAGGACCGACGTGGCCCCGTCCGTACCGCGCCAGCTTCCGCGGGGCATCCGCTGCGTGGGCCGGGAGCAGGAACTCGCGATGCTCGACGGGTCGGTCACCGCCGCCGACGGACGCCCCGTCACCCGGGTCATCGAGGGGCCGCCCGGCATCGGCAAGACCGCCCTGGCCGTGCAGTGGGCGCACCGGGTGGCACACCGCTTCCCGGACGGGCAGATCTTCGTGGACCTGCACGGCAGCAGCGTCGGGGCGCGGACCGGCTGCGCGCACGTGGGCGGGCGGGCGCCGGAGCACCACCACGGACCGGCGGAGCCGGCCCGGCGGGGACGGGCGGTCGCGCCCACGCGCGACCGGGCCCCCTCGGGGGACGACGTCCTGCGGTTCGTACTGCGCAGTCTGGGTGTGGTCGTGCCGCCGGGAGAGACCGATCCGGTCGCGTTCGGCCGGAGCGCCCTCGAGAACCTCCGGGTGCTCGTCGTCCTCGACGACCTGGCCTCGCCCGAGCAGCTGGAGGTGCTGCAGCACGGCCCGCCCGCGGGAGCGCTCCTGGTGACCACGCGGGACGCCGGCCGCCTTTCCGGAATCGGTGCGCTGCGCACGGTGGGACTGCGGGAGCTCAGTGTCCAGCAGGCGCAACGCATGCTCGCGGGGATCCTCGGCGAGCGCCGGGTCGAGGCGGAGCCTTGGGCGGTGACCCGGATCATCGACCTGTGCGGGCGCTCTCCGCGGGCGCTGAGCGCGGCTGCGGAACAGGCGCTCGTGCGGCCCTGGCTGCCACTGGAAGATCTGGCGGCGGCGATGGCGGGCCGGTCGGGGGTGATCTGACGCGCCCACGCCGTGGCCGTGTGCCCGTGCCCGTGGCGACGGCCACGGGCGCACGGCTCAGCGCGGCGTCGTCGCCAGGGCGTCGAAGAGGGTGCGCAGTTCGGTGATGCCTGCGTCGAGGGCCTGCTGCTGGTCCTCGGCGCGGGCCACCGCCATCGCCGTCTCGCACAGACCGCCGTACAGGAGGTGGGTCAGGGCGGTCACGGAGTGCGGCGCGATGTCGCCGGTCGCGGCGGCACGCCGCACGCCCTCCTCCATCATCTTCATGCAGCCGGAGTTGATCTCGCGCATCTCCTCCGTGCCGAGCGCCCCGGGGGCGTCGAGGAGGTTGATGCGCTGGACGTCGGGCGCGAGGACCTCCACGAGGAAGGCCCTCGCGCCGACGAACACCGCTTCCCAGGAGTCCGGCTTCGCGTCCATGTAGGCCCGGGCCACGATGTGGGTGAGCCGGGCCTGTTCGCGCTCGTACACCGCCCGGAAGAGGTGTTGCTTTCCGGAGAAGTGGTGGTAGAGGGCGCCTTTGGTCAGGTGGGCGGCCTCCACGACGGCATCCAGCGACGTCGCGTTGTAGCCGCGTTCGGCGAACAGCGTGCGGGCGGCGCGCAACAGTTCCTCGATGGTGCTGTCGGACCGTTCGCGCTGCGTCGGACGCGTTCTCGTACGAGTGGTGGGCATGTTCACACTCCCCGAGGGTCGACCGCCTTCAGCTGGCCTTCCAGGCTACACGCACTTTCATTCCATCCATACGTATGTGTTCCGGCCTGTCCTGTTGCCGTCGTCTCAGTTGGCTCCGACGCGTTCCACGAACCGCAGGACCCGGTTCCAGGCGTCCGCCGAGGCGTCGGCGTAAGCGTCGCGCTTGGCGTCGAAGAAGCTGTGCGGGGTGCCGGGGTAGGTGACGACCTCGTGGTCGACGCCCGCCTCGGTCAGGGCCTCGTCGAAGGCCGTGACGTGGGCCGGCGGGATGCCCGGGTCCTCCCCTGCCATGAGGGCCAGCACCGGCGCCGCCAGATCGGCCGCCCGGCTGGTCGGACCGGCGGAACCGTCCGGTCCGTCCGCCGGCCAGCAGTAGAAGCCGATCACGCCGGCCAGGTCGAAGCGCCCGGCCGCCGCCATCACCGCGAGCCGGCCGCCGATGCAGAAGCCGACCGTGAGGACGGCGCTCGCGGCGCCGCCCTCCTCCGAGCGCAGGTGGGCGACGGCCGCGCTCAGGTCGGCGTAGAGCTCACGGGGGCTGAGCTTGGCCATGTGCTCGGCGTAGGGGAAATCCTTTTCCCGCTTTCCGACACCTGCCGTACGTCCGTAGTAGTCGACGACGAGCGCCCGTACGCCGTTCTCCGCGAAGCGTTTGGCCAGCTCCGTGTAGAACCCGTACAGCCCGCGGACATCCGGAAGGATCACGATCGCCGTACGCGTGCCGCCGGCCGGCGCGGCGGTGAAAGCGGCGAATGTGTTGCCGTCGTTCGCGGTCAATTCCAGATACCGGCTGTCGATCGCGGAATCCGGAATAGGCGGTACCGGTGGAATGGCGTCCTCGTCGAAGCACATGGGCGGGGGGCCTCCGTTGTTCTGAGTAGTTCTGTGTTTCTTGGCGCTCGGTCCACTACGGGTTTCTCAAGCCTCGGAGGAGTCCTCCTCCCCCACTTCTTCCAGGCTGAACGGGACGCGGAACGGGGGCACGCTCGTGCCCTCGATCCGGTACCGGTTCCACAGGTCGGGCTCGGTGATGCGGCCCACCGCGTCTCCCTCGGCCGTGCGCAGCACCACGCCGGCGCTGCGGTCGCCGACCAGCCGGGTCAGCTCCTCGTGCGCCTCCAGCCGTCCGTACCAGCGGTAGCGGCCGTCCAGTGGCTGGAAGCGGCCGGTGAGCCGGGCCCGGAGCGTGAACTCGGCCCGGTCTTCCACGACCAGTACCGCCGGACCCTCGTATCCGTCATCTTCCATGGTCGACTTCCTTTTCTCTAGGCGTCCTTCAGCCAACCGGCCTCGCGCCACACCTTCTCCGAGCGACCGCCGATCAGGCCGATCGACTTGTAGTAGGGGGCGATCCGCTCGGCGCCGTACGCGCCGTTGACCAGACCGATGGGGTTGTTGCGGCCCGCCTCGACGCAGACCTTCGGGTCGAGACCGGCCCGCTCGTACATCAGCGGGTTGTAGCGGTCACGCCGGACGGACTTCACCACGGAGGCGAGGAAGTCGCGGAGCAGCTGCAGGCGGCGCTTGGAGAGCGTCGGCACGAACCGCTCCAGCTCGGTGCGGGCGAAGCTGATGTGGCGGGCCTCCTCCACGACGTGGATGCGGGCCACCGTGCGCACCAGCGGCTGCACCGTCTCGTCGTTCGCCTGCTCGCGCTGGAAGCGGTCGAAGAACTCCTCGGTGAGCAGGAGCATCGCCCACAGCGCGGGCACCGGCGCGAAGGTCTTCAGCAACAGTCCGGCCCGCTGCGTCTTCGGGTGCACGGGGTAGAACTCCGAGCCCGTCTTCTCCACCAGCTGCGCGAACATGATCATGTGGCGGACCTCGTCCGCCACCTCGGTCAGCGCGAACTGGACCTGCGGACTGGTGATGTCCCGCTTGTAGGCGTACCGCGACACCAGGTGCAGCAGGATGTGCTCGGTCCACACGCCCGCGGCCAGCGACGACGCCAGCTCCTCACGGCTGAGCAGCAGTTTCTGCTCCAGGGGCAGGGAGTCGTACAGCTCCGTGCCGAACAGGGAGATCCGCTTCTCGGGCAGGAACCACTTGCCCTCCTCCAGCGGTTCGTCCCAGTTGACGTCGACGCGCGGGTCGTAGGAGTGCCGGGCCGACGCGACGAGCAGTTGCGCGGCCTTCTTGGTCTGACGGACGAGTGGATCGCCCGAGCGGCGACCCGGGCGGTCGGTGGCGGTGGTCATCGCGACTCCTTGTCCTGTGCTCGCTGAGTTGTTTCCGAAGGGATGTCCGGCAGCTCGGCGTCAGCCGAGACCAGCCGGTGCACATCGACCGTGAGCTGCTCGCGGACCGGCCGGCCGGCCAGGATCTCCACCACGTAGCGGGCGGCGAGTACGCCGAACTGGTGCGACGCGTAGACGAGCTGGGGAACGCTGTAGTCCGGGTCCGCGCGGTGGGCGGTGACGTCCGCGATCAGGTCGGCCGGGACTATCTCCCGGGGGATCACCTTCAGCAGCATCGTCCACAGCGCGCCCTCGGCGATGTCCTGGGCGGTGATCGCGCCCGCCAGCGGGGCCGGGTCGGTTCGGTAGTCGTAGAAGCGCACGTGCTGGGTGCCCGACAGGTCGTAGCCGGAGACCACGGGCAGGCGGCGGCGGGCCGCCGCCACGTGCAGGGCGTACTTGGCCTGCCAGCCACCGAGTGTCGTCACGTCCACGCCGTCGACGACCACGTCCACGCCGTCCAGGAGCAGCTCGGGGGCGTCCGGGCGGATGCCCGCCGTGTCGACCCGGACCTCGGCGAACGGGTTGACCGACCGGATGCGCTCGGCCGCCACCTCCGCCTTGTTGCGGCCGATGTCGGCGTGCGTGGCGCTCTGCCGGTTGAGGTTGTTCAGCTCGTACTCCCCGGGCTCGGCGAGCACGAAGTGCCCCGTGCCCAGGCGGGCCAGCGGCTCGACGGCCGCTCCGCCCGTCGAGCCGCATCCCGCCACCAGCACGGTGGCGGTGCGCAGCCGCTCCTGCACGGCGTCCGGGATCAGGCCACGGTTGCGCTCGGTCAAGGACCGGTAGTACGTCTCCGCATCCACGGGGACGTGGCCGGTGACCGTCCTGGCCGCGGGAACCGCGGCGGTGATGCTCATATCCTTACCCTCCGGATCTCTCCCCCGACCCGGCCGACGAGCTGCTGGAAGCCGGCGAGGGGGTTCGTCGCGTCCAGTGCGCGCTCGAGCCAGTGCACGAGCCCGTCCAGCTCCTCCCCGCGGGGCACGCGGGCCACGAACGGCTTGACCACCGCGCGCTCCACGTACGCCGGGAAGAGCAGGTCGTCCTCTGCCAGCGAGGGACAGGTGCCCTCGATGACGGTGATCTCCTTCAGGCTGCGCGCCAGGCGCCGCACGGCCAGGCCCTCCTCGCCGTCGCCGACCAGGAACTTCGGCCGGGGCGAGAGGCCTGCGAGCACGGTGTAGAAGCCGAGCATCAACTCCAGCGACAGACGCAGCCGCTGGGCCGGAGAGGTGTCGCGCTGGGAGGGGCGCTGCATCAGGCGCTTGATCTCCCACACCTCGTGCCCCGTGACCGGCTCGTCCAGGGGCACGTGGTCGAAGAGGTTGATGCCGTGGGCCACCTCGCAGGGGAACGGAGTGCGGTCCGGGTGGGTCACCGGCATGGCCGCGGAGTCCGTCGTCGCGATGACGGACACGTACCGCAGGATCGCGCCGGTCGACTCCTCCATGCCGATGACGTGGATCTCCTCGCCGTGCCCCACGCCGAGCGGCTCCGCGAACAGGCCGCGGGCGAAGGCGATGCGGTCGCTGGCGAACCGGGACCGCAGGTACTGGGCGAGCCGGAACCCGTAGATCGCCAGCCGGTAGCGCTCGGGCAGCTGGGACTGACGCACCGCGACCACGGTCAGGCCTTCGGGGCGGCGGGCCAGGTACAGCGGATCGGCCTCCTCGGCCAGGTCCGCCAGACTCATCCGGTCGTGCAGGGCCAGCACGTGCTCCACGTAGCGTGCCCGGCGGGCGTCCTCGGCGATCGTCGCCGCGTCCGCCGGCGTGGCGTCGGCGACGGTCTGCGGCGTCACGTCGTCCCCCCTTGCGGGGAGCCGGCGGAGGGCGCCGAGGCCGAGGTCTCCGGCGCCAGGGGTGCGCCCAGCGACAGGGAGGTGCAGCGGGCCAACCGTGGCCTCGACGTACGACGCGGCCGAGAACGCGGCGGCGGCCCGTGCCCGGGGCGCGGTCGCCGGGGCCTGCTTCGGGCGCGGTGCGGTCGCCCCGGGCGCGGTCGTCTGCGGCGCCGACGCCCGGGGGGCGGACGTCCGGCCGGTGCGCGGAGCCGGCGTCACAGCCGCCGCCCGTACAGCGCGCCGGTGATGGCCAGTGCCAGCACCTCCGGCGTCCCCTCGTAGATCCGGGCGCCGAACGACTCGCGGACCAGCTTCTCCACCCCGTGGTCACGGCAGTAACCGCGCGCTCCGACGATGGACATGGCCTCCTCGGCCACCTCGATCGCCGCGCGGTCGGCGAACATCTTCGCGACGGCCGGACCGTAGACGGGGGCGGGCATCATGTTGTCGGCCTGGTAGGCCGCCTGGAGGTACAGCAGCCGCGAGGCCTCGATCTTGGAGGACATCTCGGCCAGCTTGCGGGCCGTGAACTGGTGCTCGTACAGCGGCTTGCCGGCCTGGACCCGCTCGCCCGCCCACTCCTTGGCGATCTCGAACGCGCCCCGGGCGACCCCGGTGGACATGGCGGCGACGATCGAGCGGGCCTGGTTGGACTGCACGGTGAGGTAGTTCCAGCCACCGCCCTCCCCGAAGGCGATGTTCTCCTCCGGCACCCGCACGTCGTCGAAGTGGAGCGTGGTGCCGAGGCAGGCGCGGTAGCCCATCTTGTCGGCCACCTCGCCGCGGGTCACGCCCTCGCTGTCCAGCGGCACGATGAAGACGGTCAGACCGGTGGCACCGGGGTTGCCCTCGATGTTGGCGAACACGGCGGCCCACTCGGCCACCTTGCCGTTGGTGATGAAGCGCTTGATGCCGTTGAGGACGAAGTGGTCACCGTCCCGGCGGGCCGTCATCACGTCCTCGGCCAGTTCGGCGTGCTCCGGTATCAGCAGGTCGCAGCCGGCGGTCTCCTCGGTGATGGCGTTGCAGGCGAGCACCGGCTTGTCCCCGAGGAACGAGGGCAGGAAGCGGGCCTGGAGCTGCTGGTCGCCCGAGAAGAGCACGGAGGTCTGGCCGAGCAGCGAGGCGCCGAAGATCAGCGCCGTGCTGGGGCAGACCGAGGCCAGCTCCTCCATGGCGACGGACACGCCGAGCACGCCCATGCCCCGGCCGCCGAGCTCCTTGGGGATGGTCAGACGCAGCAGCCCCAGCCGGTGGCCGGCTTCCACCATCTCCCAGTCGAAGTCGTCGGCCGGGGCGAGGTCGTTGGCGAGGGTCCGCGGCTTCACCACGGTCTGCGCGAACTCACGGACCTCCTCGCGCAGTTCCTCGACCTCGGGCGGAAGCTGGAACAGCGACGGCATGGCCGCGGCGTTGAGGGCGCGCAGGTCGGAGAGGGTCGGTGCGTTCGGGACGGCGGTGGTGGTGGTCGCGATCACAACATCGGCTTTCTGTGGTGGCGGACGGTGTGGGTTGCGGGCGGCGCCGGGGGCGACCCCGTCGTGGTGTGCCGGGCGAGTTCCCGCCGGCTGCGGGGCGGTGGGCAGGGCCCGTGGCCGGGCCGCCCCCGCGTGGCTCAGGCGGAGGCCGGCGCCAGGGCGAGCTGGGCGTACGCGCGCCCCATCGCCGGCAGGTAGTCCGCCAGCTGGCGCACCCGGCTGATCGGGCCCTTCACGACGAGGCCGCGGGCGACGATCGCCTGGGTCACACCGAGCTGCCCCAGGAGGATCAGGTGCAGCGTGTCCGGCTTCACCTCGAGCCGCAGGGCCGCCGGGTGGGGGGCGCCGTCGTGCACGCCGTCGGAGTCCAGCAGGAAGGCGGTGTGGGCGTCCCCGGTCACCACGAACTGGATGGAGAAGTCGCGCTCCTTGAGCAGGGCCGCGAAATCCGCGTCGGTGAAGGCCGCTCGGAAGGCCTCGATGAACAGCTGCGGGTCCTGAACGGTCACAGTCGTACTGCCTTTCGTCTGATGAGGCTGGTCGTGGGGCGGCGGGTCAGCGGTGCGCCAGGGCACCGGTACGGCGGTTCGCGGCGTCGGCGAGGATCAGCTCGGCCGCGCGCTCCGCGAGCATCACGGTGGGGGCGTGGGTGTGGCCGCGCGGCAGGGACGGCAGCGCGGAGGCGTCGACGACGCGCAGCCCCGCCACTCCCCGCACCCTCAGCTGGGGATCGAGTACGGCCTCCGGGTCCGCCCCCATGCCGCAGGTGCCGACCGGGTGGTACAGGGTTTCCGCGTGGGTCCGGGCCAGGGCGTGCACCGTCTCCGGGTCCGGGTCCAGGGCGCCGGGCGTCAGTGCCTCCCCGAGCCGTCCGGCCAGCGCGGGCCGGGTGAGGACCTCGCGGGCCCGGCGCACCCCTTCGGTCAGCACCCGCAGGTCGTCGCCGTCCGGGTCGGACAGGTAACGGGGGTCGATCACCGGGTGCGCCGCCGGGTCGGCCGAGGCCAGCCGTACGGTGCCGTGGCTGCTCGGGCGCAGCAGCACGACGCCCAGGGTGACGCCGTGGGTCTGCGGCGCCCGCCCCTGGTCGAGGAAGGGCACCAGCATCCACACGAATTCCAGGTCGGGTGCCGTGAGCGCGGGGTCGCTGCGCAGGAACGCGACGGCCTCCGCGAGGTTGGACGTCAGCCGCCCGCGCCGGCCCCGCAAGAACTCGGCGATCTCGCCCTGCTGGTCGGTGACCCCCGGGGTCACCCGGCCGTGCGCCTCGAAGGCCAGCGGCACGTAGAGGTGGTCGGCGAGGCCCCGCCCGACCCGGGGGGAGTGCGCCCGCACGGTGATGCCGTGCCGCCGCAGCTCGTCCGCGTCGCCGACGCCGGACAGCATCAGCAACTGCGGGGAGCCGATCGCGCCCGCCGCCAGGATGACCTCGCCGTCGGCGCGCACCTCGGCCGGCCCGTCGGCCGTCGTGTAGGCGACGCCGACCGCACGGCCGTCCTCGATCAGGACACGTTCGACATGGGCGTCCGTGACGACGGTGAGGTTCTCGCGCCGCAGCGCCGGCCTCAGGTAGCCGTCGGCCGCGCTCCACCGCCGTCCCCCGCGCTGGGTGGCCCGCACCGGGCCGGCGCCCTCCGGCTCCAGCGGGTTCCCGTCGTCCAGGACAGGCAGCCCCGCCTCGGCGCAGGCATCCAGGAACTCGGTGGTGGCCGGGCTGGGATCACGCAGGTTCTCGATACGGATCGGCCCGCCGGAGCCGTAGGCGCCCGTGCCGGAGCGGTCCTCGGCCCGCCTGAAGTACGGCAGCACCTCGTCGGCCGACCAGCCCGTGCACCCGTCGTCCTCGGCCCAGCCGTCGAAGTCCGCACGGTGCCCACGGGTCCAGATCTGGGCGTTGAGCGAGGACGACCCGCCCAGCGTGCGCCCGCGCGGCCAGTTCAGGCTGCGTCCGCCGAGGCCCGGCTGCGGGGTCGTGCGGTAACCCCAGTCGGCCGACGTGCCGAACAGGGCGGGGAACGCGGCCGGGATGCTGATCTCGGCGCGCCGGTCCGGGCCGCCCGCCTCGATGAGCACGACCTGCCCGTCGCCGTCGGCGCTGAGCCGCTCGGCCAGGACGCAGCCGGCCGAGCCCGCGCCGATCACGATGTGAGTGACGGTTCTGCCGGTTGCCATCACGTCTCCGCGCGTTGCGCGATCCGTGCCCCGAGGGCCTTGACGATCTCGGCGGCGAGGGCGGCGTGCCCCTCCATCGCGAAGTGGATGCCGTCGGCGCTCATCAGGTTCGGGCGCAGCCGTACGGGGTGGCTCCACATCTCGATCAGCACGGCGTCGTGGCGCTCGGCAACCGCGCGGATGCGGTCGTTGAGGGCCGCCGTGCGGTCGCTGAAGACCGCCAGTTCCGGCACCGACTCGAAGACGTTGGTGACGGTGAACGTGAAGATGTCCGCACCCTGTGCCCGCAGCGCCGTGTACATGGCGTCCAGGTCGGCCTCGACGCCGTCCAGATCCGGCTCCGCGTCGAACAGGTCGTTGCCGCCGGCCGCCACGTTGACCAGGTCCGGCTTGAACGCGAGGACCTGCTCCAGCTGTTCGGCCCGGACGGCGCCGGTCCGCTTGCCCATGACGCCGGTGTTCAGATATCCGAAGTCGGGCTTCCCGGAGCCGAGGGCGGCCGAGATCCGCTGAGGCCACGGCACATGGGCGTACCCCTCGCTGGGGTCGCCGAGGCCGGCGGCGAAACTGTCGCCCATCACGGCGAGCCGCTGCCACGGAGCTCCCCGCAGCAGCTGTACGGACTCGTCGTGGGAGAGCGCCAGCGGGTCGTCCGCCTCACTGCGCAGATCGTGTGTCGTCATCTTCTCGTGGTCCTTCTCTGGGCGGGCGGGTGGATCAGGCGGCGTCGCTGGGCGCCACCTGCTGCTGGTCGACGAAGTCCTCGATGTCCTTCACCGTGGTGATGTCGGGCGTGGTGTTCGTGCCGAGGTCGGCGAGCGGAAACTCCTGCTCTATGCGCAGGGAGAGCTCGATGACGGCGAGCGAGTCGTAGCCGAGCTCCTCGACGAGGCGGTCCTCGGACCGCACCTCGCGCGCCCCGAGCGGGCTCATCTCCCCGACGATCTGTCGGACCTGCGCGCGCAGTGTGCTGTTCTCCATGTCTTTCGCGTCCCTTTCGCTGTCTTCTCGGTGGTCTGGGGGTCCGGCGCCGCTCAGGCCGCGGCCGCGCGGATCGGGTGCGGTGCGTCCCAGCGCTCCGCGTAGGCGTCGAGGGCGGTCTCCACCGCGAGGTCCCAGGAGGCGGCGGCCTTCTCGGACAGGTCCGGCAGGCCCACCAGCCGCAGTTGCTTCACCAGGCGCTCCCGGGCGATGTCGACGCTGCCCTGCAACTGGGCGGCACGGCTGAGCAGGGCCGCGCGGAGCGCGGGCACCGGGTTGTGCCGGGAGGGGCCGATGAGGACCCAGGCGGCCACGCCGAGCGACTCGAAGTGCGCGTCGCCGACCACCTGGGCGAATCCGCCGGCGACCCCGTCCTGCGCGGCCCGCAGGCCGAAGGACACGTGCCGCGACTCGTCGCGGGTGACGTTGGTGAGGCCCTCCTCCAGCGCCTCCAGCTTCAGCCGGCGGGCGAGGAAGCGGGTGGTGCGCAGGGCCGTCGCGGCGAGCACGCCCTCGGTGATCAGGTGGTAGTAGACGAGCGCCCGGTACCAGGACTCGCGGTCCGCGTGGTCGGCCCGCACCGCGTCGGTCGCCCGGGTGAGCTCGGGGGTGAACACCTCCGCGTAGTCGGCGCCCTCCTCGACCGCGTCGAGGCTCGTCCGGCAGCCCTCCTCCAGATAGGTCTGGAAGAAGCGCACGTGCCGCGCCTCGTCGGCCAGCTGGGTGCAGAGGAAGATCCGGTCGTCCTCGGTGGGCGGCGCGTCGATCAGCGCTCCCAGCGTGTGCGTCACCGTGACCTCGCCGACCTCCAGCTCGCCGAGCGAGCCGAGCATCTGGGCCCGTGAGAAGGGGGTGAGGGCCTGCCAGGTCTCCGCGTCACGCGCGGGGTCGACCTGGGCGACGGCCCACTGCTGGCGTTCCCACCGGCGGTAGAGGTCGGCTGAGTTGGCGAGCCGGCCGCGCTGTTCGGCGTTGGTCTCGGGGGCCGTCTCGGTGACATCGAGTACGAGCCCGGTGGTCGTGACGCTCATGTGGCTGCCCCATCCAGTCCCGGTGCGGTCTGTTCCGTCGGTCGGTCGATGCTGTGTGTGCTGTGCAGTACGTCGCCGGCGAGTGCGTTCTCGCCCGCCTGGCGCCAGAGCAGCCGGCGGCGCGGTTTGCCGCTGGAGGTCCGAGGGATGGTGCCGCGCCTGGCCCGCACGACGGTCACGGAGACCGAGGCGTCCAGGGCGGAGCGCAGTACGCCGGTCGCGGCGTCCAGCCAGCCGTCGCCCGGCGCCTCCACGACGATCACCGCTCCCGCGCGCCCGTCACGGTTGCCGAGCGCCACGGCGCAGCGCCCCGGCGGAACCCCGGGGACGGAGGTGAGCGCCGCCTCCAGGTCCTCGGCGTGCACCTTGCGGCCGCGGACCTTGATGCTGTCGCCGATCCGCCCGACCACGTACAGCTCGCCGTCGAGCAGGAACCCGGCGTCTCCTGTGCGCAGTCCGTCGTCACCGAAGGGCGCGCTGGCGGCGGGGTCCGGCGACTCGTAGCCGTCGGCCACGGACGTGCCCCTGACCCGGATCTCCCCGAACGTCCCGTCGGGCAACGGGGCCCCTTCGTCGTCGACGACCTCGACGGCGGTCTCGGGGACCGGCGTGCCGCAGGAGGCGATCCAGCCTGCGGGGTCCTCGGGCCGGTCGACGCCGAGGGTGCCCGAGCCGGCGACGGTCACCGGTGCTCCGGTGTCCAGCGGGCCGGACGGCCGCACGATGCGCGCCCCGCTACCGGGACGGACGCCTGTGACGGCGAGCGTCGTCTCCGCCATGCCGTAACACGGCGTGAGCGCACGGGAGTCGAAGCCGTGCGGGGCGAGCTTCGAGGTGAAGTCGGCCACCACCCGGGCGTCCACGCGTTCGGCGCCGCTCATCGCCACCCGCCAGGTGGAGAAGTCGGTGCCCGCCAGCTCCTCCTCGCGCACCCGGGACGTCGCGTACCCGTAGCCGAAGTTGGGCGCGGTGGTGATGGTCACCCCGTGCCGGCCGTGGCAGTCGAGCCAGCGGGCCGGGGAGCGGATGAAGTCGACCGGGCTCATCAGCCACAGGTCGATCTGGGCCACGACGGACCCCAGGAACGTCCCGATGAGGCCCATGTCGTGGTAGAGCGGAAGCCAGGACGAGCACGAGTCCTCAGGCGTCACGCCGAGCCATCCGTGGATGGCCCGGACGTTGGCGGTGAGGTTGTCCCCCGTGACCCGGACGCCCTTCGGGGTACCGCTGGATCCGGAGGTGAACTGCAGCAGGGCGAGTTCCGCATGGCGGGGTGCCAGGTCGTCCGCGCCGGGCAGCCCGGCCGGATCGGGCAGCACGAGAGGTGTGCCCGTCCCCGCCTTCGCGCACGCCGCGGCGGCGAGCGGGGCGAGGTGGGCGTCGGTCAGCACGGCGGCCGGGGTGGCGGCGCCGAGGACGGCGGCCGCGTGCTCGGTGAAGGCCTCGTGCCCGCCGAAGGTGACGGGCGAGGCGATCGGGGACGGGGTGGCCCCCGCGTACATGGTGCCGAGGAAGGCCGGGACGAAGGTCTCGGGGTCCTCGATCAGCAGGGACACGACGCCCTTGGTGACGCCGTTGGCATGCAGGAAGGCGGCTGTCCGGCGGGCCGCCGAGGCGATGTCCGCGTAGTCACGCAGGTGCCAGTCGCCGTTTCGGTAGTAGTGGATTCCACGCTCCGGCGCGGGGGAGTCCAGCCAGTCGAGGACTGTGTTCATCAATTCCCCTCATCGAACCGATGGGCTCTCGTCCTGTATTACGGACTGGAGGGGCCACCCCCCTCGCGGCGATCGCGGTTTTCTCGCGGCACCCCGGTGTCCCCCGCGGCCGGCACCGCGACCGGCGGTGCCCACCGGAGGGGCCCCGGGTCCGCGGGGGCGCGTTCTACCAGGCCACGGGCAGCTCGGAACGGCTTCGTGGGGCACGGGGCCACCGGGGGCGAGGAGCTCCCGCGGTGGAGAAACGCGAAGCGGGGCCGCGGTTCCAACTGGATCCGCGACCCCGCCGGGGCCGGCCGCGGCCACGGGGGATGAACCGCGGCCGGCGTTCGTGGGTGGTGCGCTGTGTCAGGTGCGGTCCGCGGTGGCGGCGCCCTCCGCGGACGGCGTGCCCGGCTGGGCGGCCGCGGCCTGGGCGGCGGCCTCGGCCTGTGCCCGCATGTAGGCCTGGATCTGCGCCTGTGTCTCGGCGATCTGCGCCATCGACTTCTTGGTGAACATCCAGAACGCCGGGATCGCGGCGGCGGCGATGAAGATACCCGCGAGCAGGAACGCGTTCAGGTACGGCTGCGGCGTGCTCAGGTCGCCCGCGGCGAACACCGCGGCCATCGCGGCGACGCCGACCGAACCGCCGAACTGCCGGGCCGTGGTGGCCATACCGGTGCCGGTGGCGAACTTCAGCGGGTGCACCGAGATCGATGCCGCGGTCGTCACGCTGGTGAGCGCCGCACCGATCACGGCGCCGCCGAGCGCGCCGTACGGCAGCCACAGGGCCAGGAACTCCCGGTCGGAGCCGAGGCCCGTGTACGCCCAGATGCTCAGGGCGAGGAAGGCGATGCCGGCCACGATGACCACCGGACGCTGCTGCGCCGGCTTCAGGCGCCGCCCGATCGTGATGGCCGCGACCGCGGAGAGCACCGCGCCGGGTGTGACGGCGAGGCCGGCCTTGAGCACGGAGTAGTGCCAGATCGTGGTGAGGTACAGCGGCCCGGACAGGAACCAGACGAACAGGCCGGCACCGAGCAGGAACGCGGTGAGGTTGGCCGCCGCGAACATCGGCGTACGCCACAGCCCGGTCTCCACGGCCGGTGCGGGGTGCTTGCCGGAGCGCTGCAGCGAGTAGGCCATGAGGAGAAGGCCGGCGCCGATCCAGATCCACGTGGCGGGTGCGTCCCAGCCCCAGTCGCCGCCCTTGGTGAGACCGATGACGACACCGGCGATACCGAAGGTGACCGTGGCCGTGCCGAGCAGGTCGGGGAGCTGTGCCTTCTCGACCGGACGCTCGGGCAGGCGCAGGGCGCCGAAGATCACGGCCAGGCCGATCGGGACGTTCAGGATGAACACCACGCGCCAGTCGATCTCGCTGACCAGCAGTCCGCCGAGCGCGGGACCGGCGGCGGCGGCCATGGAACCGGCCGCGCCCCAGATACCGATGGCCTCGGCCCGCTTCTCGGCGGGGGTCTCGGAGAGGACGAGTCCGAGAGCCGAGGGGATCATGCCGGCCGCGCCGATGCCCTGGACCGCACGGGCGGCGATGAGCAGCTCCATGTTCGGCGCGAGGGCGCAGGCGAGGGACGCGAGGCTGAACAGCCCGACCGACCACAGGAACAGCTTGCGCCGCCCCAGGATGTCGGCGAAGCGGCCGGCCGGGGTCAGCAGGGCGGCGAAGAGGATGCCGTAACTGGTCACCACCCAGGTCAGGTCGGTGACGGACTCCTCGGGGAAGTCCGCGTGCAGGGCCGGGAAGGCCACATTGACGATCGTCGTGTCGAGGAAGGCCATGAACGTGGCTGCCGACGTGAGCAGCAGTGTCTTCCCCGCACTCGACGGCTCGGCGCGAGACGCAAGCGGTACTGAGGTCACCTGTCGATCCTTCCAACTAACATTCCTTGGGTATGTGAGTACATACCGTCGGTATGTGGTTGTCAAGCGGAAACCCCGCACCGCGTTGCCGTGGTGTCACGCGGGGTGGCGCCTTCCGGTGCGTAAAGGCTTCGAAGGAGTAAGCGAGGGAGCAGGCAAGGACGCAGTTGCGAGCGACGACAGGAGTCCCGTGTGAACACCACGCACGCCGCGCACGTCCCCGGGCCGGACCGCCATCACGCGGTACTGCTCGGTATCGGGGGCTACCGGCCCCGACGGATCGTCACCAACGAGGAGGTCTGCCGCACCCTGGACTCGTCACCCGAGTGGATCCTGCGCCGCAGCGGCATCCGGACCCGCTGCTTCGCCGGTCCCGACGAGACACTGGCGGAGATGGGGGCCACCGCGGCGGGGAAGGCGCTGGCCGACGCCGGCATCACCCCTGACGAGGTCGACCAGGTGCTGGTCGCCACCATGTCGGACGTCGGCGGGGCGGGCACCGGCGCGGCCGCCAACGAGCTCGCCGCGGAGATCGGCCGCCGGCTGGGCGTACCGGGTCCCGCATGGCAGGTCGGCGCCGCCTGTGCCGGATTCACCGTGGGGCTCTCCCTGGCGGCCGCGTCCGTCGCGACCGGTCAGGCCCGCACCTGCCTGGTCATCGGCGTGGAGCGCATGTCGGACATCCTCGACCCCCAGGACCGCTCCACCGCCTTCCTGTTCTCGGACGGGGCGGGCGCGGCCGTGGTGGGGCGCGGCACGGAGCCGGGCATCGGTTCCGTGGTGTGGGGCACGGACCCCGAACTGCGCGAGGCGATCACCGTACGGGAGGAGCCGGAGCACGGGGGGCCCGTCATCCGCATGCAGGGATCATCGGTCTTCCGCTGGGCGGTCACGCAGTTGCCCGCCGTCGTACGGGAGGTGCTGGACCGCTCGGGCCTCGAACCGGGTGACGTCCAGGCGTTCGTCCCGCACCAGGCGAACCTGCGCATCATCGAGGCGGTCGCGGAGAGCGTGGGCTTCCCCTCCGGCGTCGCCGTGGCCCGGGACATCGTGGACCAGGGGAACACCTCCGCGGCGTCCATCCCGCTCGCCCTCGACCGCATGCGCACCTCCGGGGCCCTGCGCAAGGGCGACCTCGCGGTACTGATCGGCTTCGGGGCGGGGCTCACGTACGCAGGGACGGTGGTGCGCCTCTGAACCACCCCGCACCCCCGTAACCGGCTCCACCCCCGCCGGGCGCCCCGACGCCCGGCCACGGGTGCGGGTCCGCCTCACCGGCCTCCCGCGCCCAGCAGGGTCCGCAGGGTGTCCGCCTCCGGGATGGCGAGGGGCCCGGCCAGCCGCAGCGCCCGGTGCCAGGGCCGGTCGGGACGGCCGTGCCCCGGTACGGTGCCGGCGGCGCGGCCCCAGGACATCAGGGCCCGCACCTCGCCGAGGCGGTGGCCCGCCGTCCGGTACAGGGCGGAGGCCCTGCGGTATCCGGCCACGGCGGCCGCACACCGTCCGGACGCCAGAGCGCAGTCCGCCTCCAGGACGAGCATCTGCGCCGTGACCAGGCGCATGTCACATCCCTGGAGCGCCCGCCTGGTACGCCGGCCGGCCGCCAGCGCCTCCTCGTACAGGCCGAGCCGTACGTACGTGGCCGCGCTCTCGGCCTGGGCGCGCACCGCTCCCTGCCGGTAGTTGATCTGGTCCGCGAGCAGCAGCGCCTTGCCGAAGCTGCGCATGGCCACGTCCGTGTGCTCGGCGGCGGCCTCGACGCCGCCCAGCCGGATCAGGCAGTCCGCCTCGATGCGGGGGTCCGACAGGTGCGGGATGGCGACGTGCGCCTCGCGCGCGGCGGCCACCGCGCGGGCGTGCTCCCCCAGGTCGCTGAAGAGCGCCGCCCGGCAGGTCAGCGCGATGGCCACGCCCTCGTGGAAGTCCACGTCGCGGCTCGAGCGGATCGCCAGTTCGCACCAGTGGTCTGCCTCCGGGTACTGCCCCAGCTGTCGGAGAGTCAGCGCCATGTAGGCGGGCAGACGGATCTGCCCGAACCGGGATCCCGCCTGCTCCGCCAGCTCCAGGGATCGGCGGAAGTCGCGCAGGGCGGACACCGGGTCGCCCGTGTCATAGGCGTTGCGGGCCAGCCGGCCCAGGGCGTTGGCCTGTCCCGCCAGGTCGCCGAGGCTCTCGTGGATGCGCAGGGCGGCGCCCAGGTACCGGTTCGCCATCCCGATCGCCCCGACGGACCAGTACGACCGGCCGAGGACGGCCAGGGAGAGCGCCTCCCCCGCCCGCCACGACGCGTCCCGGCTGACGGTGAGCGCCTCACGGGCCAGCCGCCGCTCAGCGGAGTACCTGCCCTTGCGGTAACGCGAGTCCGCGATGTTGAGCAGCATCGCCGTGTTCGCCCGCTGGTTCCCCGCCCTGGCGGCCGCACTTTGCGCCGCCTCCACGGCCGCCGACCAGTCGTCGCCGCCCGGATGCAGCCGGATGAAGCCGAGCATGGCGTCGGCGAGCCGCCAGCTCGCCGGGCCGAGCCCCAGTTCCGAGGCGAGCGTGATGGCCGCGCAGAGGTTGGCCTTCTCCCGGTCCAGCCAGGCCATGCCGACCTCGCCGTCGCCGCCGTCGGGGTGGCCGGGGCCGTGGACATCGTGCGGGGCGCCGGGATCACGGATTCCGTGGGCGTCGTGGTCCACGTCGCCCGGTTCAGTCGGCGGCCCGCCGGCCGGCCGGAGGGAGGTGGCACCCGCGGCCCGGTGCACCCCCGACATCTGGATGCCGTTGGCGCTGCTGGCCCGTTCCACCGACTGCCGGTACCACTCCAGCAGCCGCAGCAGGACGCCCCGGCGCACCTCCCACGAATCCTCTTCGGACGCGCGCCCCACCGCGTACTCCTTGACCATGTCGTGCAGCCGGTACCGGCGCGGGGCGTATTCGGACAGCAGATTGGCTCGCACCAACGCGCCGATGCGCTCCTCCAGCAGGGCGAACGACCCGTCCGCCAGCGCCGCCACCGCGTCCCGCCCGAACTCGGTGCCCGGGACGACTCCCAGCTGTCTGAACAACTGCCGCTGGTCCGCCCGCAGCTTGCCGTACGAGAGGTCCAGCGCCCGGCCCATGGCCCCGCGCGCATCCGCGCTGTCGGCCGTCGGCACCCGTGCGAGCACCTGGCCCAGCGGCTCGTCGGGATGGTTCGCGGCGTAGGCGCCGCTGAGCCGCACCGTCAGCGGCAGCCGTCCGGAGGCCCGTACGATGCCGGCGGCCGCCTCCGGCTCACTCGCCACGCGCGCGCTGCCGACCAGAGAGGCCAGCAGGGCGAGCGCCGACGTGGCGTCCAGGGCGTCCAGCAGCACCTCGCCGGCGAAGTAGGTCGCGGTGAGTCCCGGCATCCGCTCCCGGCTGGTCACCAGGACCGCACTGCCGTCGACGCTCGGCGGCAGCAGGTGGCGCACCTGGCCCGGGCCCGCCGCGTCGTCCAGCACGAGCAGCACCCGGCGGCCGACGAGCAACGTCCGGTAGAGGGCGGCCCGTTCGTCGAGCCCGAACGGGATGTCGGCGGCCGGAAGCCCCAGTGCGAGCAGGACCTGGGCGAGGGTCTCGATCGGTTCGAGGGGTGGCAGATGCGGTTCGTGCCCCCGCAACGCCACGAAGAACTGCCCGTCGGGGAAGGACGAGTGGACCCTCTGTGCCCACTGCAGCGCCAGCGTCGTCTTCCCGGCACCCGCCATACCGCTGATCACGGCGAGGTTGCTGCCCTGCGGCGCGGCGGCCGTCGCGGGCGCCCGCGTAGGCGTCAGCAGGACGTCCAGCTCCAGCAGTTCGCGCTCCCGGCCCGCGAAGTACCCGGTGCCCTGGGGCATGCGCAGCCGGTCACGGGCCCGTGTGGCGACGGAGAGGGCGTTGCCCCCGTCCTCGGAAGGACGTCCCGGGTTCAGCAGCCGCTCGCCGGCCCCGCGCAGCGCCTCGCCTGGGCCCGTCGCCAGTTCTCTCGCCAACCGCTCCCGGACCGTCTCGTAGGTCCGCAGCGCCGCGGCCGGATTCCCGCTGTCCCGGTGGGCCAGGACCAGCCGGAGCGCCAGTTCCTCGTCGTACGGCCGCTCCTCGGTCATTTGCTGGAGCTGGGTGAGGATCTCCTGGGGCCGGCCGAGTCTCAGCTGTGCGTCGAAGTAGTCCAGCAGGGCGGCCTGCCGTTCGCTCTCCAGCATCGTGCGCAGCGATTCGACGCGGGTTCCCATGAGGTCGCCGAGTGCGGCGCCGGACCACTGCGCCAGGGCGGACCGCAGGAGCGCGCAGCGCTCCTCGTCGTCCCGCACAGCGGCAGCCCGGGAGGCGAGGGCGCGGAATCGGTACAGGTCGACGGCCGCCGGGTCGACCCGCAGCACGTACCCGCCGGCCTGGGAGAGCAGGGCCGGTCTTCCTGGTGCGGCGGCCAAGACCTTGCGTAACCGGGTCGCGTACCCGGCGAGCGTGTTGCGCGACTGGCGCGGCGGTCTGTCGTCCCACACGAGTTCGGCGAGCCGGTTGCTGGGCACCACGTTGTTCACGTCCGCCAGCAGCATGGCCAGCAGACTGCGCTGCCGTGCGTGTCCGATGTCGAGGTCACGGTCTCCGGTCAACGCCCGTACCGGTCCAAGCACCCGCAGGTCGATCACAGTGGACTCCACTCAAGAGTTCGACGTTCGCCGGGTGGCCCCATGGCTATTCGCAGTACACAGCCAAGGGTTGTCGAACATGAGTAGGAGAGCAGGCGCTTTGTGTTCTATGTGGCGAACGTAACGCGTTGCCTCTCGTATCAGGGCGAGCTGGGCGCCGCGGCCGGCGGCCCGGCCAGTGCGCCGAAAGCGGCCTCGGCGGCGCGGGCGATGAGGGCGTCGTCGCGTTCGGCGTCCTTGGTGCCGCGGTCGGAGAGGACGGCCAGCGTGATGGGGGCGGCGCCGGGGGGCCAGGCGATGGCGATGTCGTTGCGGGTGCCGTAACCGCCCGTTCCTGTCTTGTCGCCGATCTGCCAGCCGTGGGGGGCTCCGGCGCGAATGGCCGCGTCGCCGGTGGTGTTGCGCTTGAGCCAGTCGGTCAGCACGGCTCGCTTGTCGGTGGCCAGGGCTCCGCCGAGGACGTAGGCGCGCAGGTCGGTGGCGAGGGCGCGGGGCGTGCTGGTGTCCCGGGGGTCGCCCGGCACGGCGTCGCTGAGGGCCACCTCGTACCGGTCGCACCGCGTGACCCGGTCGCCCAGGGAGCGGAGTGCGTCCTGCAGCCCTCCGGGGCCGCCGAGCTCACGGAAGAGGAGATTGGCCGCGGCGTTGTCGCTGTAGCGGACGGCGGCATCGCACAGCTCGCGCAGGGTCAGCCCGGTGGCGACGTGCCGCTCGGTGACCGGCGAGTTGCTGACGAGCTCGTCCCGGCCGTAGCGCACGAGCCGGTCGAGCTGACGGAGGGAGTTCTTGTCCAGCACGGCGCCGGCGAGGAGTGCCTTGCAGGTGGAGGCGTACGCGAAGCGTTCGCCGGACCGGTGGGTGACGGTCCGGCCGCTGCCGGTGTCGAGCGCGTAGACCCCCAGCCGGGCGTCGAACTCCCGCTCCAGTTCGGCGAACGCGCGCTCCGTAGGGGCATCGGCGGAGGCCGACGGAGAGGGGCTGCCGACGGGTGGAGTCGGGCCTGACGCGGCCGGGGGCGACGTGTGCGCGGGCTCGGTGGCCGTGCATCCGGCGAGCGGCAGGGCGGCGAGCCCGGCCAGCACGGCGAGTGCGGTACGACGGGAGGCGGCGGGGATGGCGCCGGGGGTGTGGGTGCGCATGTGCGGGCCTTCTGTTCTGTCGTCTCTGTCTGCCCAGCTTGTACCTGTCTGTCCGGACCGCCCCTGACCGCATGACCGTGTCCGGCCGCTCGCTCGGGTGGGTCCGGCCGCTCAGCCGGCCAGGTTGCGCAGGAACCGGGCGGCGACCGGTCCCGCGTCGGCGCCGCCGGACCCTCCGTCCTCCAGGAGCACGGCCCAGGCGAGGTCCGAGTCGCCCTGGTAGCCGATCATCCAGGCGTGGGTGCGCGGCGGCACCTCGGTACCGAATTCGGCGGTTCCGGTCTTCGCGTGGGGGCTGCCCGGCAGGTCCCGCAGCGCGTGGGCGGAACCGGAGGTCACGGTGGCGCGCATCAGCTCGCGGAGCCGGCCGGTCACCTCGGCGTCCAGCGCCACCGGGGCCTCGTACCTCTTCCTCACCGCGTCCGGCACCAGGACCGGCTGCTCGAACGTGCCGTTCTTGACGGTGGCCGCGACGGACGCCATGACCAGCGGGGATGCCTGGACGCGCGCCTGGCCTATGGTGGCGGCGGCCTTGTCGTTGTCGCTCGTCGTGACGGGCACGCCGCCGTCATAGGTGGTCGTGCCCACGTCCCAGCTCCCGCCGATCCCGAACGCCTCTGCCGTGTCGTGCAGGTCGGAGTCCGAGAGCCGGCCGCGGGCCTCGACGAAGTAGGTGTTGCAGGACTGGGCGAAGACGTCCGCGAAGGTCGAACCGGCCGGGAGAACGAACTGCTTCTGGTTCTCGAACCGTTGCCCGTCGACGGTGGCGAACTTCGGGCACGGCGCCGGGTCTCCGGGGCGTGTGCCGCCCTCCAGGAAGGCCGCCGCGGTGATGACCTTGAAGACGGAACCGGGTGGATAGCGTCCTTCGAGGGCGCGGTTGTAACCGCCGGGACGGTTGGCGGCGGCGAGTATGTGACCGTTGCTGGGGTCGACCGCGACGACGGCCGCGTTGACCTCGACCCCGGCCAGGGCGTCGGCCGCCGCCTCCTGGACGCGAGGGTCGATGGTGGTCCGCACCGGGCGACCCTCGGCCTGGGGGGCCTCGGTGAGGTCCTTGACGGCCCGCCCGCTCTGCCGGTCCGCCACCACCAGCGACTTGCCCGGCTTCCCGCCCCCGGACAGTACGTCGTCGTAGCGGGCCTCCAGACCGGACGTGCCCTTGCCGCTGACGGGGTCGACGGTACCGACGAGACTGTCCGCCCGGAGCGGGTCGCCCTTGGCGTCGAGCACCTTCGCCCTGCCGCCGCCGCTCTTGAGGGCGAGTGTCTGCCCCGGCTCCAGCGCCGGATGGACCGTCGGTGAGCTGAACTCGACCTTCCAGGTCCCCGACATGTCGATGACCTGCGCACGGGAGCGCCAGGTGACGTCGCCCGCACCCGGCACAGCCATCGACACGGTGAAGGGGAACCGCACCGTGCCGTCGTCCTGCTTCTTACCTTCGCCGTCGACGACGGTCGTCCTGGAGGGCTTGAGGTTGGTCAGTACCGAGGTGAGGAGGGAGGCGGCGTCGTCGGGCGTGTCCGTGTAGCTCGCCGCCTTCCGCGCGTCGTGACCGGCCCACGCGGCGAGGAACGCGGCCAGGGGCACGCGGGCGGACTTCACGTCCGCGTCCTCTTCTTCCCGGGCGTCGGCGCCCACGAGGCCGAAGGCGGCATACCCACCTCCCGCCAGCAGGAGCAGGGTCACGGCGATGCCGAGCGGTAACCGCCCGCGCCGTGACCTTCCGTGCGGGGCGGGGCTGTTTCGGCGGTCGGTGCGTGACAAGGTGCTCTCCGTTCCGGGTGGGACCTGTCGGCTCGCCGGAGACGTCCCCCGGCGTCGGCGGGGGCCCGCGCCTGAACCGGCGCGGCCTGCCCCGTCCGGGAGTCAAACCCGCCACCGGAGGGCATGTCGAATACGATCTCGCCATCGGGCCGATTCGCAAGACGTATCGCCGCACGCCAGGAGGTCGGATTGCTGACGGAACGGCATCTGGAAATCTTCGTCGCGCTGGCGGAGGAGGAACACTTCGGAGCCGCGGCGCAGCGGGTGGGCATCACCCAGCCACCGCTGTCCCAGGGCCTGCGCCGGCTGGAAGCCCTGCTCGGTGTCCGCCTGTTCGACCGCGACAGAGGAGTGTCCCTCACGGAGGAGGGGGCCCTGCTGCTCCCGCACGCCCGCCGAGCACTGGCCGCACTCACCGAGCTCCGTGAGACCGGGGCCCGCGAACACGCGGACGGGCGGCGTCTACGGCTCGGGCTGGCTCCCGAGGTTCCGGCTGCGCTCGCGGCCGACGTGGCAGCCGCGCCGGTCCGGGCAGGGGAGCGGACCCGCATCGGCATGGTCACGGCATCGACCGCCACGCTGCTCGGCGACGTCACGGCCGGGCGGCTCGACATCGTCGTGATCCGGCACCCCTCCGTGCTGCACGGTCTCGCCGCAGGCCGCGTGATCCTGCTACCGACCTGGCTCCTCACCCCCTCCGACCGGGAAGGCACCGGTGACGCTCCGGCTTCGCGCCTGCCCGTGGCCGTACGTCCCCGCGCCGAGGCCCCCGCGGCTCACGACCTGTTCATCGACACACTGGCCAGCCGCGGCCGGCGGGTGGAGACCGTCGTGGTCTCCGACGAGCGGGCCGGCCTGGCCCTCGTGGCGGCGGGTCAGGCGGTGCTGGTCACGGCGGACGCGACGCTGACCGCGTCCGGGGTCGAGCGGCGGGCGGCGACGGACCCGCCGCTCCCCCTCCGCCTGCGGGTGGCCTGGGACCCGCGCCGTCCGGGGGCGAAGGACACCGCCGAGACAGCGCATCTGCTGGAGGACGCCCTGACCCGGAAGGTGGCACCGTGAGCGGAACGCGGCGCGGCGGCGGTGTGGAGCGCGCCATCCGCCGCATGTTCGACGACGCGGGCGTACGCGGCTGGCTGCACGTGGCGGATCTGGATCGTCCGTCCGCGCGGGTGACCATCGATCCCGGCGACCGGCTGCCCATGAGCTCGGTCTACAAGGTGCCCCTGATGGTCGCCTTCTGCCGGCTCGCGGACGCCGGACTCATCGACCCGTCACGCAGGTTGACGCTCGAACCCGACGAGCGGGTGCCCGGTCCGACCGGCATCTCCATCCTTCATGACCCCGTCACCCTGTCGCTGCGCGACATGGTCGTCCTGATGATGAGCATCTCGGACAACACCGCGGCCGACGCCGTCCTCCGGACGGTCGGCCCGGACGTGGTGGACGCCATGTGCCGCGACCTTGGCATGCCCGACACCCGTATCCACGGCGGCGTCGTCAGGACGTTCGACCGGCTGGTCGCCGAGACGGGCGCCCGGTCGCTGGACGCGGCGCTGGCCCGCGTTGCGGACAACGACGTCGTCGTGCCCCCGGGCGTCTACGACCCGGCATCCAAGGCGTCCACGACTCCGGCCGACATGGCACGGCTCCTGCGGGCGATCTGGACCGGAGAGGCCGCCTCCGCGGACCGGTGCGCGTTCATGCGCGAGGTCATGCGCCGGCAGCCGTGGACGCACCGGCTCGGATCCGGATTCCCCTACGACGACGTCACCGTCTACGGCAAGACCGGTACCTTCGGCTCGCTGCGTCACGAAGCGGGCGTCGTCGAACTCGCCGACGGCAGCACCTACACCGCCGTCGTCTTCACCCAGGCGGCCCGCTCCGACGCCAAACTGCCGCGCGCCGACGCCGTGATCGGCGCCGCGGCGCGGGCCGCCGTGGAGGAGCTGCGGGGCAGCCAGGGCACCTGACCCCGGCGGGCGGAGAACGGCGCCGCCGCCCGCACCCTCGAAGGCGCAGCGGCCTTCACATGAGGGCCGGTTCCGCGCCCGCGAGCTGTCAGCGGAAGGCGGCGACGTTGCGTCGCGCCCATTGCGCGAACGCGGCGGCGGGACGGCCGAGGAGGTGCGGGACGTCCGGACCGGCGTGCTGCTCCTCGGGGGTGGGGGCGCCGAGGATGGACAGCGTGCCGTCGGCCACGGCCGGCGGCATGAACTGTGACATCTGGGCGTGCGCCTCGTCACGGGTCTGCTCGACGAAGCGGACGTGCTCGCCGAGTGCGTCGGCGATCGCTGCCGCCCGCTGCCGCGGAGTGACGGGCTCGGGACCGGTCAGGACGTACGTCGCGCCCTTGTGACCGTCCGACCGCAGGACGACGGAGGCCACGGCCGCCACGTCGTCGGGGTCCACATAGGGCAGTGCGACATCACCGAAGGGGGCGGCCGCGGTCCGGTGCCGGCGGATCGGCTCGGCCCAGGCCAACGTGTTGGACGCCATCCCGCCCGACCGCAGGATCGTCCACTCCAGTCCGCTGCCGGCGACGGCGGCCTCGAACCCGGCCGGGTGCCGGTAGGCCTGCGGACGCGTCCCCGCGCCCTGGGAGGAGAGGAGGACCACCCTGCGTACGCCGGCCTCACGCGCCGCGGCCAGGACGCCGTCCGGATCCTCACCCGCCACCAGCAGGAACAGTGCGTCCGCGCCGGTCAGGGCGGGGCGCAGACTCTCAGGGACGGCCAGGTCCGCGGGCGTGGCCCGCACTCCGGCCGGGACGTCGGTCCCGGTGATCCGCCGCGCCACCGCCGTCACCGGCTCGCCGGCCTCGGCCAGCAGCCGTACCAGCGTCCGTCCGACGTTACCGGTCGCACCCGTCACAACGATCATGTCCGTCCCCCAGGAGTTAGTTAGCTGTCTGACTTAGATGGACCGTAGCACGGCACCACGGGCCGTTGTCTACACTCAGTCGGGTGACTGACTCAGAGAAACGTCGCGGACGGGGCACCGACAAGCGGCGCCGTCTGACGGCGGCGGCAGCGAAGGTCCTGCACGAACAGGGCGTCGAACGCACGACCCTGGCCGACATCGCGGGCGAGGCCGGGGTACCCGTAGGAAACGTCTACTACTACTTCAAGACCAAGGACGACCTGGTCAAGGCCGCCCTGACCGAACACACCGCTCACCTCGCGGAGCTCACCGGCCGGCTGGACGAACTGGCAGACCCGCGCGACCGCCTGAAGGCCCTGGTCGAGGGCTGGATCGAACAGCGCGAGACCGCCGCCCGCCACGGATGCCCGACCGGCACCCTGGCCGTCGAACTCGACAAGCGGGCCGACGACGTCCTCGACCTGCAAGTCGGCGGCGTGATCCGGAAGTTGCTGGACTGGGCCGAAGGCCAGTTCCGGGAGCTGGGCCTGCCCGACCCCGGGGGCCTGGCCGTCACGCTCGTCGCCGCGTATCAGGGCATGTCACTCCTGACCAACGCCTTGCGAGACCCGGAGATCATGACCCAGCAGGGCGATCGCATCATCCGCTGGCTGGACTCCCTGACCGCCGAGAGCACGCCTGCCCCGGATCGGTCCGCGCCCTGACGACCTGCCCGCACCGGTGACGAGGGGCGTACCGTACGCCCCCGCTTCGCCGCCGCTGTGCCCGCCCAGGGCATGCCGGCCGCAGCCCGGGGGCGGGGGACCGGGACGCGAAAAAAGCCCCCTCCGACCGCGTTTCCGCAGGCCGGAGGGGGCTGACGATGTGGAGCCTAGGAGATTCGAACTCCTGACATCTGCCTTGCAAAGGCAGCGCTCTACCAACTGAGCTAAGGCCCCGATACACGGACATCACCGGCCACATCCGGGTCGCGACGTCCGTCGCAGAACAGAGTACCGGGTCACCCCCTGAATCCTGCAAAAGGATTGGGGCTCCCCGTCCGTAACCGCTCTCCGTAAGATGCACGACGAGGTTCGCAGCAGCGAAGCCGCAGCCAAGGGGAGACGCAATGGACGCAGCGCAGCAAGAGGCAACGGCTAGAGCCCGGGAGCTCCAGCGCAGCTGGTACGGGGAGCCGTTGGGGGCGCTGTTCCGCAGGCTGATCGACGACCTCGGACTGAATCAGGCACGCCTCGCCGCGGTGCTCGGGCTGTCCGCACCCATGTTGTCCCAGCTGATGAGCGGCCAGCGGGCCAAGATCGGCAACCCTGCGGTCGTCCAGCGGGTCCAGGCGCTCCAGGAACTCGCCGGACAAGTGGCGGACGGCAGCATAAGCGCGGGCGAGGCGACCGACCGGATGGAAGAGATCAAGAAGTCGCAGGGCGGTTCCGTTCTGACCGGCACCGGCCAGACCACGAGCACCGGAGGAGCCCCCACCGTGCGGCGCGTCGTCCGGGAGATCCAGTCACTGCTGCGGTCGGTCGCCGCGGCCGGCGACATCATCGATGCGGCGGACTCCCTCGCCCCGGCCCACCCCGAGCTGGCAGAGTTCCTCAGGGTGTACGGAGCGGGACGTACGGCTGACGCGGTCGCGCACTACGAGGGCCACCAGAGCTAGGCATTGTCGTCCGGCTCGGCGGCCACGGGAACCGGTGCGGGGTCCTGTCCGACAGGACCCCGGCAGTCTGCCGGCTCCGGGCCACGAGCCGAAACCGGAACGGGGAGCGGGCGCAGCGCAATGGGTGAGGTTTTCGCCGGTCGGTACGAGCTGATCGATCCGATCGGACGCGGTGGGGTGGGCGCCGTATGGCGCGCCTGGGACCACCGTCGCCGCAGGTACGTGGCCGCCAAGGTCCTGCAGCAGAGCGACGCGCACACGCTGCTGCGCTTCGTCCGTGAGCAGGCGCTGCGGATCGAGCACCCTCACGTCCTGGCTCCCGCCAGCTGGGCGGCGGACGACGACAAGGTCCTGTTCACGATGGACCTGGTCAGTGGTGGTTCGCTGGCTCATGTCATCGGTGACTACGGTCCGCTGCCCCCGCGTTTCGTCTGCCTGCTGCTCGACCAGTTGCTGTCCGGGTTGTCGACGGTGCACGCGGAAGGGGTCGTGCACCGCGACATCAAGCCGGCCAACATCCTGATGGAGGCCACCGGTACGGGCAGGCCGCATCTGCGCCTCTCCGACTTCGGTATCTCGATGCGCAAGGGCGAGCCGCGCCTGACAGAGACCAACTACGTGGTCGGCACGCCTGGTTACTTCGCGCCCGAGCAGATGATGGGAGCGGAGCCCGACTTCCCCGCGGACCTGTTCGCCGTCGGCCTGGTGGCGCTCTACCTGCTGCAGGGACAGAAGCCCGACGCCCAGGCGCTCATCGAGTACTTCGCCACCCACGGCACCCCGGGTGCGCCCCAGGGCGTG
This sequence comes from Streptomyces sp. B1I3, assembly GCF_030816615.1. Classification (NCBI taxonomy): domain Bacteria; kingdom Bacillati; phylum Actinomycetota; class Actinomycetes; order Kitasatosporales; family Streptomycetaceae; genus Streptomyces; species Streptomyces sp. B1I3. The sequence goes on along the minus strand of NZ_JAUSYD010000001.1, from coordinate 4,059,927 downwards.
CCGGAGCCGCTGTGGCAGGTCGTCGCGGGACTGCTGCAGCCCGACCCGCAGGCCCGCTTCCGTACGGCCACGGGCGCGCGCAAGGCTCTCGCGGCCGCCGTCGAGATGCTGCCGGAGCCCGGCCCGGACGAAGAACCGGTCGAGGTCTTCGACCAGATCGGCCCCCTGCCCCCCGGCTTCGGCCCCGACGGGCCCCTGAAAGCCCCTCAGGCGGCCCCGGGAACCGCTGACGCGGCCTCGGCACCTCGGCCACCGGACCGGCTCGGCAGCGCGGACCAGCACCCGCCCGCACCTCAACCCTCCTCGATGTCGGAGACGGGCAGCTTCCATCTGGCGCCTCCCCCGCAGCAGTCCGTGCCACTCCCCCCGGCCGGGCCGTACGCACCGCCCGCCCCGCCGCGGCAACCGGCCTCACCGTTGCACGCCGACGCCTCGGCCCTCGCCCAGGCGCCCACGGCAGCCGTGCCGTACGGGGCTGCGCCCACCCGCGCCTACACCGCCCAGAGCCCACAGCACCCACAGCACTCACAGGCGCACCACCCGGGGGCAACCGTCACACCGCCCGTGCCCGCGCCCCGCACATCCTCCGCGGCGCGTCCGGGACCGCCCCCGAAGGTGGCGATCCCGGTGCTGTTCGTGGCTCTGGTCTGCTTCGCCGTGGGCATCTGGGCACTCACCCAGACCTGACCCGCCCGCGGCAACGCGTCCGGACGCTACCAGGACCGGGGCGGCCCGCCGAGCGGCGGCGGGCCGCCCGCGGCGGGGACTGCACGCCGCCTGGCCACCAGCGTCCATACGCCGAGACCGAGCACCAGCACGGCGCCCGCCCCGATGCCGGCGACGGCCACCATCTCCATCGTGTCGCCGTTCCCGGCCTGGGGAGCGCTCAGCCCGTTCCTGGCCATGTCACGGTCGTCGTCGCTGACTCCGAAGATGCCGGCGGCCCCCTGGTAGGGCGCCGGGCCGGCGTCGTTGCGGACACTGACCTTGAGGGTCAGCCCGATGGGCGTGTCCCCGTAGTGCTCGGCGACCTCCGGGCCGAGCGAGACCGACAGGTAGTACCAGCCCGCGAAGCGCATGGCGCTGACGTCCGAGGCCGAGGCGTAACGGTTCTCGTACGCCACCGGGGGCAGCGGATCCAGGGCCACCGAGGTGGGTGTCCCGGAGTAGGACAGCGTCGCGTCGTCGACATGGCCGCGCACCGGGTTGTCCAGCGACACGGCGAGGGCGTTGCCGAGGTACTCGGTCGACCTGTTGCTGTTGCTCAGCGCGGCCGTCGCGAAGATCTGCTGGCCCCAGTCCACGGGCACGCGGTAGAAGCGCGTCTGTCCGGGAGCGATCGTGTCCACCCACTCACCGGTATCCAGACCGGTGGCGTCGTAGTAGCCGCTGCCTCCGGACCGCTTCTGCTTCCCGGAGGGTGGGTTCGGCGAGGCTGAGGGCCAGTTCTCCGGGGCCTCGGTCGGGGGCGCCTCGTCCTTCTTGAGCGCCGGCTCGGACTCGTAGCGCAGTTCGAGGTCCCATGCGTCCTGGGCCGAGGTCGCCTTGCTCTCCCGCTCGATCAGCACGTTGTACGTGCCGGCCGCCGCACACGTGGTGCTGTCCTTCTCCACGGTCCGGTGCGCGTACGCGGCGATCGGGCGCGGGAACTCCGCCGACTCGAAGCGCGCGTCCTCGGAGCTGCACCGGGTGTCGTCGAGGTCCCTGATGCTGACCGTGATGCCGTCGCCGTAGGCGACCTTCCCGGCCTTCCTGGGCACCACCACGGCCGAGACGTAGGCGTTGGTCGTGTCGTCGAGTTCGATGCGGTAATAGAGCTTCTGCCCCTGCCCGATGGAACTCCTGTAGACCGAACCGGGCTTCAGTTCCTCCGCGTCGGCGTTCGTCTCCGCGCCGCGGACCGCCGTCGCGGCAGGGTCGAAGGTGTACGCCCCGGGGCCGCCGGCCGCGCGCGCCTGCCCCGGCAACGCCGCCACCGCGCACATCGCCGCGATCGACGCCAGCGTCACCCGGCCCGTGTTGCGCTGCCTGTTCACGCGCTTCCCCTCGTCGTCCGCGTTCCCGCTTCCGCGTTCCCGCCGCCTGCGTTCCGTCTGCTCACCCGTCCTGCGACGGCCCCGTAGAAGACGAACCCGGCGTTCAGGACGACCGCGGCGTCTGCTCCGGCAGCAACCACGATGCCGGTCCATCCTGCCCCTCCCGTACCACCGCTGTCTGCGACCATCACCGAATCGCCGCCTTTGCCCGCCCTCGGGCCCGCCCATCTCCGGCCCGCCCATCTCCGGCCTGCTCAGCTCCGGCCCGCACATCTCCGGCCCGCTCAGCTCGGGCCTGCTCGGCACCGGCCAACGCGGCTCCGGTCCGTCCGGCTTCTCGGCCGGTACGGGAACGCCGCGCTCGGGACAGGTCGGCTCGTCCCCGAGGGCGGCGACCCGCGACCCGCGCCGTTCCGGGTGCTCCCGGCCGCCCCTGGCCCCGAGGGCCAGCCCCGAGGGGCGTCGTGAAGCCGTGGCCACGCGCGTGACGGCGTCTCCCCGCCGTCCGCGCCTTCGTCCGCGCCTTCGTCCGCGTCTTCGCCGACAGCCCACTCGGCCGACCGATCCCGGCTGTTTCGCTCAAGCAACCAAATGATTCGCGTCGGCGAACTCGCGAGCACAGCTGTCCCCGTCC